>JAIXZR010000287.1 GCA_027489455.1 Rubrivivax sp.
GCCGATGCCGCTGGTTTCCACCACGATGAGGTCGAAGCCCGCGGCCTTGCAGGCGGCCAGCACCTCGGGCAGGGCCTGGCTGATCTCGCTGCCGAAGTCGCGCGTGGCCAGGCTGCGCATGAAGACGCGGGGGCCGTTCTGCCAAGGCGAAGTCGCGTTCATGCGGATGCGGTCGCCCAGCAGCGCGCCACCGCTCTTGCGGCGCGACGGGTCGATGCTGATGACGGCGATGCGCAGCGCGTCGCCCTGGTCCAGCCGGATGCGGCGGATCAGTTCATCCGTCAGGCTGCTCTTGCCCGCGCCACCCGTGCCGGTGATGCCCAGCACCGGCACCTTCGCGGCCTGTGCGGCAGTGGCGATGCCGGCCTTCAGCCCCGCCGGGGCGCGGCCGTTTTCCAGCGCCGTGATGGCCTGGGCCAGGGTGCGCCAGGCGGCGTCGCCGTGGCCTTGCAGCGCGGCCACGTCGGCGGGGGCATGCGCCGTCAGGTCGGTGTCGCAGCGCATCACCATCTCGCCGATCATTCCCTGCAGGCCCATCTTCTGGCCGTCTTCGGGGCTGTAGATGCGCGCCACGCCGTAGCCCTGCAGTTCGCGGATCTCCGCCGGCACGATGACACCGCCACCGCCGCCGAACACCTGGATGTGCTGGCCGCCGCGCTGGCGCAGCAGGTCCACCATGTACTTGAAGTATTCGACGTGCCCGCCCTGGTAGCTGCTGATCGCGATGCCCTGAACGTCTTCCTGCAGCGCGGCGGTGACGACTTCATCGACGCTGCGGTTGTGGCCCAGGTGGATGACCTCGGCCCCCATGCCCTGCAGGATGCGGCGCATGATGTTGATGGCCGCGTCGTGCCCGTCGAACAGGCTCGCGGCGGTGACGAAGCGCACCTTGTGCACGGGCTTGTAGTGGGCCAGGGCCTTGAATTCAGCGGACAGGTCGGTCATGGCAGCAGGCTCGTTGAATGCAGCCGGCCATGATGCCATCGGCCCTCGCAGGCGTGCAGCGTTTGGCGTTTACCATCCGCGCCCAGCATGAGTTTCCTGGCCATCGACATCGGCAACACGCGCCTGAAATGGGCGCTGTACAGCGCCCCGCGGCCGGGGGCTGCGCTCGTCCAGCAGGGGGGGGTGTTCCTCGAGACCATCGACGAGCTGGCGGAAAGCCAATGGAAAACCCTCAGCCCGCCGCAGACCATGCTGGGCTGCGCCGTCGCCGGCGAGGCCGTGCGCCGGCGCGTGGAAGAGCAGCTCGAAATCTGGGACATCCACCCGCACTGGGTGGTGCCCACGGCGCAGGACTCGGGCCTGGTCAACGGCTACGACCACCCTGGCCGGCTGGGCGCCGACCGCTGGGTGGCGCTGGCCGGCGCCCGGTCACGCGTGCTGGCGGCCACGCCGGCTGGCGGCACCCCGCGCCCGGCGCTGGTAGTGATGGTGGGTACGGCAGTCACGGTGGACGCGCTGGACCCCGACGGGCGCTTCCTGGGCGGGCTGATCCTGCCCGGCTTCGGCCTGATGCAGAAGGCGCTGGAGATCGGCACCAGCAGCCTGCGCGTGCCCACGGGCGAGGTGGTGGACTTCCCCACCAACACCAGCGACGCGCTGATGAGCGGCGGCGCCAACGCCATGGCCGGCGCGATCGAACGGCAGTACCGCCGCCTGCTGCAGCGCACTGGGGCCACGCCGGTGCTGCTGATGACGGGTGGCGCCGCGGCCAAGCTGCAGGCCATCACCGACCTGCCCTTCGAGACCGTGGACACGCTGATCTTCGAAGGCCTGCTGCTGATGCAGGGCAGCCGCACGGGCTGATGCCCCGGCGCACCGTGCAGGCGCGCGGGCCGCTCAGGTGTTGATGTAGGTCTCGAGCTGGCCGATCGTGCTGTCCTGGTCGGCGATCAGGTGGTCCAGCAGGTCGCGCACGGCGATCATGCCCAGCACCGTGTGCCCTTCCACCACGGGCAGGTGGCGCACCTGGCGTTCCTTCATCAGCGCGATGCACTCACGGATGTCGGTGCGCGGGCTGACGGTGAAGACGTTGCGGCTCATGATCTCGGCCACCGTGGTGGTGTGCGAGCTGCGGCCCTGCAGCGCCACCTTGCGCGTGTAGTCGCGTTCGCTGAGCACGCCCACGAGCTGGCCGCGGTCCATCACCATCAATGCGCCGGCTTCGTATTCGGCCAGCAACTGCAGGGCCTCAAAGACCGTGTCCTGCGGGTGGATGTGCCACAGCGTGCCGTTGGGCTGCTGGGCGAGGAGTTCGGAAACAGGCTTCATGACGCGACCTCCAGGGGGCAGGAACGGATGGCTGCCCCAGGACTGCAGCATCGCACCGCGCGGCCGCCCCGCCAACCCGGGTGACGCAGGGTTTGCCCGGGGCATGCCAAGATTCGCCCATGCCAGCCCGCCCCCCCTTGCCCCGCCGCCGCTGGCGCCACCGCCTGCTGGCCGCGGGGCTGGTGGCCGCGGGGCTGGCCAGCCTGGCCGGCTGCGCGGCGCTGGACAGGCAGCAGCGCGAATGGATCTTCCAGCCCAGCGACCGCACCTGGTGGGGCGGCCTGGCCGCGGCCCAGGGCATGCAGGACGCCTGGATCGACTATCGCGACAGCCGCGGCGACCCGGTGCACCTGCACGGCCTGTGGCTGCCGCAGAGCCGCGCCGACGCCCCCGTGCTGCTGTACCTGCACGGCGCGCGCTACGACGTGCGTGGCAGTGCTCCGCGCATGCGCCGCATGCACGAGCTGGGCTTTGCCGTGCTGGGGGTGGATTACCGCGGCTTCGGCCGCAGCACGCCTGGCCTGCCTTCGGAAGCGATGGCCACCGAAGACGCCCGCGCTGCCTGGCAGTGGCTGGGGCAGCAGTACCCGCAGGCGCAGCGCTACGTCTTCGGGCATTCTCTGGGCGGGGCGATCGCCGTGCACCTGGCGGCCGACGTGCCGGACGAGGCCGGACTGATCGTTGAAGGCACCTTCCCGTCGATCCCCGAAGTCGTCGCCACCTTCAAGTGGGGCTGGCTGCCGGTGGGGCCGCTGATCACACAGAAGCTGGACGCGGGTTCGCGCATCGCGCAGGTCGGGTCGCCGGTGCTGGTGGTGCACGGCGGCAACGACCAGCTCATCCAGCCCGCGCTGGGGCAGAAGCTCTACGAACGCGCTGCAGCGCCCAAGCGCTTCCTGCTGGTGGAAGGCGGGTCGCACCACAACACCAACGCCGTGGGCCAGGCGCAATACCGCGAGGCACTGGTCGATCTCTTCGGCCTGCAACGCCAGCCCTGAGGCCAGGCACGCCGTGGGCGGGGCGCCTGGCAGCAGGCGCTGTCTATCATCGACTGCATGAGCCTGCCCGATCAGCGCCCGCCGGCCCGCCTGTGGGACATCTCCCCGCCCGTGCAGCCCGGCAGCCCGGTGTTCCCGGGCGATGCTGCCTTTGGGCTTAGCTGGCCGGCGCGCATCGGCCCGGGCTGCCCGGTGAACGTCAGCACCCTGCAGATGAGCCCGCACACCGGCGCCCACGCCGATGCCCCGCTGCACTACGACGACGCCGGCGCCGCCGTCGGTGCGCTCGATCTCTCGCCCTACCTGGGCCCCTGCCGCGTGATCCACGCCATCGGCTGCGGGCCGCTGGTGCAGCCGGCGCACATCGCGCACGCGCTGCACGACCTGCCGCCGCGGGTGCTGGTGCGCACCTATGCCCGCGCGCCCATCGACCACTGGGACGCCGACCTGCCCGCCTACGCCCCCGGCACCGTGGAACAGCTGGCGGACCTGGGCGTGCTGCTGATCGGCATCGACAGCGCCAGCATCGATCCCGCCAGCAGCAAGACCCTGGACAGCCACCAGGTGATCCGCCGCCGCGGCCTGCGCGTGCTGGAAAACCTGGTGCTGGACGAGGTGCCCGAGGGCGACTACGAACTCATCGCCCTGCCCCTGAAGCTGATGACGGCCGATGCGTCCCCGGTGCGTGCCGTGCTGCGCGCCTGGGCGCGAGACTGAGGCCACCCGCCCCCTCCATCCTGATCGCACCCCATGACAAGAGACGACGCCCTGGCCCTGGACGCGGCCGACCCGCTGGCCCCGCTGCGCGAGCAGTTCAGCCTGCCGCCGGGGCTGATCTACCTGGACGGCAACTCGCTGGGCGTGCTGCCCCGTGCCACCGCCGCGCGCGTGCAGCAGGCCGTGACGCAGGAATGGGGCGAAGGCCTGATCCGCAGTTGGAACGGCGCCGGCTGGATCGATCTGCCGCAGCGCCTGGGCGACAAGATCGCGCGCCTGGTGGGCGCCGGCCCGGGCGAGCTGGTGGTGGCGGATTCCACCAGCGTCAACCTCTACAAGGTGCTGGCCGCGGCGCTGGCGATGGTGCGCGCCGATGCACCGCAGCGCCGGGTGATCCTGAGCGAGCGCAGCAACTTCCCCACCGATCTGTACATCGCCCAGGCGCTGGCCCAGGCCCAGGGCTGCGAGCTGCAGCTGGCTGAGCCCGAAGAGCTGCCCGCCCTGCTGGGCGCCAGCACCGCGGTGCTGATGCTCACGCACGTGAACTACCGCACCGGGCGCATGCACGACATGGCGGCGCTCTCGGCCGCGGCGCACGCCGCCGGCGCGCTGGTGGTGTGGGACCTGGCGCACAGCGCCGGCGCGGTGCCCGTGGCGCTGAAGCAGGACGGCGCCGATTTCGCCGTGGGCTGCGGCTACAAGTACCTGAACGGCGGCCCGGGCGCGCCGGCCTTCGTCTGGGTGCACCCGCAGCACGCCAGCCGCTTCTGGCAGCCGCTGGCGGGCTGGATGGGGCACGCCGCGCCCTTTGCCTTCACACCTGGCTACCAGCCGGCACCGGGTATTGCGCGCTACCTCTGCGGCACGCCGCCGGTGCTGTCGATGGTGGCGCTGGACTGCGGGCTGGACACCGTGCTGGCCGCCGAGCCGCTGGGCGGCATGGCCGCGCTGCGCGCCAAGTCGCTGGCGCTGACGCGGCTGTTCGCCGAGCGCGTCGAAGCCACCTGCCCGCAGCTGCAGCGCGTGTCGCCGCGCGAAGACGCGCTGCGCGGCAGCCAGGTGTGCTTCTCGCACCCGGAGATCGCCTACCCGGTGGTGCAGGCGCTGATCGCGCGCGGCGTGATCGGCGATTTCCGCGCCGGCGACCCCTCGCACCCCGCCGGCGCGGTGGACGTGCTGCGCTTCGGCTTCACGCCGCTGTACCTGCGCCACGTCGACGCCTGGGACGCTGCCGAGCACCTGCGCGAGGTGCTGGCCAGCGGCGAATGGCAGCGCCCCGAATTCAACCAGCGCCACGCCGTCACCTAGGGCAGGCAGCGATGAGCGGATGCCCCGTCCACCCCGAAGGCGCCAGCCACCCCGAGGGCGCGCAGCTGGACTTCAGCGCCAGCATGTCCTACACCGATTACCTGCAGCTCGACGCCGTGCTGAACGCGCAGAAGCCGCTGAGCCCGGCGCACGACGAGATGCTGTTCATCGTGCAGCACCAGACCAGCGAGCTGTGGATGAAGCTGCTGCTGCACGAGCTGCGCGCGGCAACGGAAGCGGTCGCCGCCGACCAGCTGCAGCCGGCCTTCAAGATGCTGGCGCGGGTCTCGAAGATCATGGAACAGCTGGTGCATGCGTGGGACGTGCTGGCCACGATGACGCCGCCGGAATACAGCGCCGTGCGCGCCTACCTGGCCAACAGCAGCGGCTTCCAGAGCTGGCAGTACCGCTGCATCGAATTCGGCCTGGGCAACAAGAACGCACTGATGCTGGCCCCGCACGCCCACCGGCCCGACCTTCTCGCTCATGTGCAGGCGGCTTTCGAAGCGCCTTCGCTGTACGACGAGGCGCTGCGCCTGCTGGCGCGGCGCGGCCTGCCGGTGCCGGCCAGCCACACGCAGCGCGACTGGCGGCAGCCCTATGCCGAAAGCCAGGCCGTGCAAGACGCGTGGCTGCAGGTCTACCGCACGCCGCAGACGCACTGGGATCTGTACCAGCTGGGCGAAGAGCTCACCGATCTGGAAGACGCCTTCCGCCTGTGGCGCTTCCGCCATGTGACGACGGTGGAGCGCGTGATCGGCTTCAAGCGCGGCACCGGCGGCACCGGTGGCGTGAGCTACCTGCGCAAGATGCTGGACGTGGTGCTGTTCCCCGAGATCTGGCGCCTGCGCACCGAGCTGTAGCCGGGCGCGGCTACAGCAGCGCCAGCAGCGCGCGCTCGAAGCTGGCCACCGTGCGGTCGGGGTTCTTCAGCTTGTCCAGCCCGAACAGGCCGACGCGGAAGGCGCGGTAGTCGGCCGGCTCGTCGCAGGCCAGCGGCACGCCGGCGGCGATCTGCAGCCCCTGGCCGGCGAAGGCCTGGGTGTTGGCCCAGTCGACGTGGTCGGTGTAGCTCACCACCACGCCCGGGGCCTGGAAGCCGGGTGCCGCCACGCTGCGGATGCCCTTGGCTTCGAGCAGCGCACGCACGCGGCGGCCGATCTCGACCTGCGCTGCGCGCGCGTTCTCGAAGCCGAAGGCCTCGGTCTCGGCCATCACGTCGCGCAGCTGGGCCAGGCCGTCGGTGGGCAGGGTGGCGTGGTAGGCGTTGGTGCCTTTCTCATGGCTTTCCATGATCGCCAGCCACTTGCGCAGGTCGAGCGCGAAGCTGCTGCTGGTGGTGCCCTCGATCACGGTGCGCGCATGCTCGCTCAGCATCACCAGGCCGGCGCAGGGCGTGCTGCTCCAGCCCTTCTGCGGCGCGCTGACGATCACGTCCACGCCCGTGGCCTGCATGTCGACCCAGATCGCGCCACTGGCCACGCAGTCCAGCACGAAGAGACCGCCGTGCTCGTGCACGGCCGCGGCCACCGCCGCCAGGTAAGCATCGGGCAGCAACATGCCGGCAGACGTCTCGACGTGCGGGGCGAACACGACGTCGGGCTTGCCTGCGCGGATGGCGGCCACCACCTCGTCGAGGGGCGCCGGCGCAAAGGGCGACTTGGACGCCGGCGCCACCATGCGCGCCTTCAGCACATCCACCTGGCGCGCCACGCCGGCCATGTCGAAGATCTGGCTCCAGCGGTAGCTGAACCAGCCGTTGCGCAGCACCAGCACCTGCTTGCCGCCCGCGAACTGCCGCGCCACCGCTTCCATGCCGAAGCTGCCGCTGCCAGGCACGACGATGGCCGATCGCGCGTGGTAGACCTGCTTGAGCGTGCGCGAGACGTCCTGCATCACGCCGTGGAAGCGCTTGGCCATGTGGTTGAGCGCACGATCGGTATAGACCACCGAGTATTCGAGCAGGCCTTCGGGGTCGACGTGGGGCAAGAGTCCGGGCATGGCAGCCTCCGGGTTTAGGCGATGGATCCGCCCGGCGCAGCTTAGCAGCCCTGGGGACACAGGGCGTGAATCGGTCGATCAGCGGCTTGAATCGACACGCCGGAACCTAGAATTCCTGCCTTCGCCGCCCGCCTGGAGCCTGCTCCCATGGACACCCGTACGTCGCCCATCCGCCTGCGCATCACCCAGTTGCGCGACATCCTGGCCAGCGCGGGCGTGCACGCGCTGCTGGTGCCGTCCAGCGATCCGCACCTCAGCGAATACCTGCCCGGCCGCTGGCAGGGGCGACAGTGGCTGTCGGGCTTCACCGGATCGATGGGCACCCTGGTGGTGACGGTGGACGACGCTGCCGTCTTCGCCGACAGCCGCTATTGGGTGCAGGCAGAGGCCGAGCTGTCCGGCACGGGCGTGGCCCTGGTAAAGATCGCCACCGGCACCTCGCCCGAACACATGCACTGGCTGGCCCGCAACGTGCCGCGCGGCGCCGTGGTGGCCGTGGACGGCCAGGTGCTGGGCCTGGGCGCGGCGCAGCAGCTGCAATCGGTGCTGGCCGCAGCCGGTGTGCAGCTGCGCACCGATGTGGATCTGCTCGACGCCATCTGGCCCGACCGCCCGGCCCTGCCTGCGGCCCCGGTCTACGAGCACACCGCCCCGCAGGCCCCGCTGCCGCGCGCGGCCAAGCTGGCGCAGCTGCGCGAAGCCATGGCTCGCCAGGGTGCCACGCACCACTTCGTCTCCACCGTCGACGACATCGCCTGGATCACCAACCTGCGCGGCAGCGACGTGCCCTACAACCCGGTGTTCCTGGCCCACCTGCTGGTGACGCTGACCGGTGCGACGCTGTTCGTGGGCGCCGGCAAGGTGCCCGCCGACGTGCAGGCCCGGCTGCAGGCCGACGGCTGCACGCTGCGCCCCTACGACGAAGCCGCCGCCGCGCTGGCCGCGCTGGGCAGCAGCGACACCCTGCTGCTGGACCCCAAGCGCGTGACGCTCGCCTTCCGCCAGAGCGTGGGCACGGGCTGCACGGTGCTGGAAGCCATCAACCCCAGCACGCGCATGAAGAGCCGCAAGACGGCCGAGGAAGCCGCCTTCATCCGCGAGGCGATGGCCGAAGACGGCGCCGCGATGTGCGAGTTCTACGCCTGGTTCGAAGCCGCGCTGCAGGCCGGCGAGCCGCTGACCGAGCTGTCGGTGGACGAGCACCTGAGCGCCGCCCGCGCGCGCCGCAGCGGCTTCGTGGGGCTGAGCTTCCCCGTCATCGCCGGTTTTGCCGCCAACGGCGCGATGCCGCACTACCGTGCCACGCCCGAATCGCACGCCGCCATCCAGGTGGCGCCCGGCGAAGGCAGCCTGCTGCTCATCGACAGCGGGGGCCAGTACCTGGGCGGCACCACCGACATCACGCGCGTCTGGCCTGTCGGCACCATCACGCCGGCCATGCAGCGCGACTACACCCTGGTGCTGAAGGGCACGATGAACCTGAGCCGCGCGCGCTTCCCGCGCGGCACCCTCAGCCCCATGCTGGACAGCCTGGCGCGCGTGCCGCTGTGGGCCGAAGGCATCGATTTCGGCCACGGCACCGGCCACGGCGTGGGCTACTTCCTGAACGTGCACGAAGGCCCGCAGAGCATCAGCAAGGCCATCCCCGACGCCCACATGGCGATGGAGCCAGGCATGGTCACCAGCATCGAGCCCGGCATCTACCGCCCCGGCCGCTGGGGCGTGCGGATCGAGAACCTGGTGCTGAACGTGCCGGCGGCCGTGCAGGACGAGTTCGGCGAGTTCCTCGAATTCGAGACCCTCACGCTGTGCCCCATCGACACGCGCTGCATCGACCGCGGCCTGATGCGCAGCGACGAGCTGGCATGGCTCAACGCCTACCACGCCACCGTGCGCGAACGCCTGTCGCCGCGCGTGCAGGGCGCAGCCCTGGCCTGGCTGTTGGCGCGCACCGAGCCGATCTGAGCGCGATGCCCGCGCCCCGCCCCGCCCTGGGCGTGGACCTGGGCGGCACCAAGACATCGGCCGTGCTGCTGGCTGCGGAAGGCACCCGCCTGTGGCAGGCCCGCGTGCCCACGCCGGCCGGCGACTACGCAGCCACCCTGCAGGCCGTGGCCGCGCTGGTGCAGCAAGGGCGCGAGCAGGCGCGCCGGCAGGGGCTGCCAGCGCCCAGCGTGGGCGTGGGCAGCCCGGGCAGCGAGACGCCTGCCGGGCGGATGAAGAACTGCAACTCCACCTGCCTGAACGGCCAAGCCCTGAGGGCGGATCTGCAGGCCCTGCTGGGCCAGCCCATCGCCCTGGCCAACGATGCCAACTGCCTGGCGCTGTCCGAAGCCACCGACGGCGCCGGGGCTGGGGCCGACGTCGTGTTTGCCGCCATCCTGGGCACCGGTGCCGGGGCCGGCATTGCCGTGCACGGCCGCGTGCTCACCGGCCCCAACGGCCTGGCTGGCGAATGGGGGCACAACCCGCTGCCCTGGCTGGAGGCTGCCGATCACCCGCTTCCGGCCTGCTACTGCGGGCGGCAGGGCTGCATCGAAAACTTTGTCTCGGGCACCGGCCTGGCCGCCGACCATGCGCGCGTGGCCGGCGTGGCCATGGCCGGCCCGGACATCGTGGCCGCTGCCGCGGCTGGCGATGCTGCCGCACAGGCCAGCCTGGACCGCCATGCCCGGCGCCTGGCGCGCGCACTGGCGGCCGTGATCAACCTGCTGGACCCGGACGTCATCGTGCTGGGCGGCGGCCTGTCGCGCCTGCCGCACCTGCTGCACCAGGTGCCGGCGCTGTGGGGCGGCTGGGTGTTTGCCACCGGCGGTGAAGCCGTGCGCACGCGCCTGTGCGCGGCTGCGCATGGCGACGATTCAGGCGTGCGCGGTGCCGCCTGGGCCGGCCAGCGACTGGGCCCCCCGGCACCGCCTTGACGCAACGGGCGGCAGCGGGTGCCTCAGGCCGCCGCCATCTCCTGGCGCTGCAGCGCGGTCCAGGCCCCGGTGGTGGCCACCACCACGCGGTTGCGGCCCTGGCGCTTGGCTTCGTACAAGGCTTCGTCGGCCGCGGCCAGCCAGGGCTGGTCGATGTGGCTGGGGGCCTGCACGCTGAGGCCGATGCTGACGGTGACGCGCAGGCCAGGCACCAGATCGGTGGCCTCGATCCGCCGGCGCAGGTCCTCCGCCACGGCCGTGGCGGCCACCAGACCGGTGCGCGGCAGCAGCAGCACGAATTCTTCGCCGCCGATGCGGAACAGCTGATCGGTTTCGCGCTTGCGCTCGACCACCAGCTTCACCAGGTTCTTCAGCATCTCGTCGCCCACGCCGTGGCCATGCTGGTCGTTCACGGCCTTGAAGTGGTCGATGTCCAGCGCCAGCAGCACGTTGGGCGTGCGCCCCGGGTCGGGCGGCGGCCGCATCAGCGCCAGCTGGGCGTCGAAGTGCCGGCGGTTCCAGGCGCCGGTCAGTGCATCGGTGCTGGCCTGCTTCATCAGCGCCTGCTGCAGATCGGCGATCACCCCCAGCACCACGTTCAGCATCGCCAGCGTCAGCACCAGCGCCGCCAACGCGCGCACCGCCGCGGCGGGGCCCACCGCCGCCAGCACGACGGCGGGCACGGCCAGCGTGATGGCCACGCTGATGACGTGCGCCTGCTTGCGCGGCAGCAGGAAGTAACCGATGAACAGCGCCGGGAAGGCCCAGAACACGCTGTTGACGCCCTGCACCATCACCGCGCCCAGGATGGCAGCATGGAAGGCCAGCACCATCGCCCACATCGGCACCAGGACAGCGCGGCCCTGGCGCAGCCGGTAGCCGTTGACCGCCAGCACGGCCTGGGCCAGCAGGATGCAGATGCCCAGGGCCAGCCGGCCGTCGACCAGGTGATTGATGGTGAACGGCAGCAGCAGCAGCGCCGAGAAAAGGCTCAGCTGCTGGGCAATGCGGTCGCGGAACTGGGCCAGCGAATCGTCTGACCAAGCGCGCTTCCACCAGGCATGCCAAAACTTCATTACGGCAGATATCGGCGGGGCCGCCGACAACTTGAGCCGCCGCTTCAGCCCGGGCCGATCAGCCCCGGGCCCCCCAGCGCGCGCAGCACCCGGCCCGCCTGGCCGCTGCGCACCCGCCGGCTGGCGTTCTCGATATCGGGCGCCAGATAGCGGTCTTCGGGCATTGCCGGGCAGGCCTGGCGGAGCAGGGCGTGGGCGGCTTCCAGCGGGGCTGAGCTGCGCAGCGGCCGCAGGAATTCGATGCCCTGGGCCGCGGCCAGCCATTCGATGCCCAGGATGTGGGCGACGTTGTCGATCATCGGCTGCAGCCGCCGCGCCGCGAAGGTGGCCATCGAGACATGGTCTTCCTGGTTGGCGCTGGTGGGCAGGCTGTCGACACTGGCCGGGTGGGCCAGGCTCTTGTTTTCGCTGGCCAGCGCGGCGGCGGTGACGTGGGCGATCATGAAGCCGCTGTTCAGGCCGGCGTTGGCCGTCAGGAAGGGCGGCAGGCGCGAGACGTTGCTGTCGATCAGCATGGCAATGCGGCGCTCGGCGATGGCGCCCACCTCGGCGATGGCGCAGGCCATCGCATCGGCGGCCAGGGCCACGGGCTCGGCGTGGAAGTTGCCACCGCTGATCATCATCCCGTCTTCCGCGAACACCAGCGGGTTGTCCGTCACGGCATTGGCTTCGCGCAGCAGCACGCCAGCGGCATGGCGCAGCTGGTCCAGGCAGGCGCCCACCACCTGGGGCTGGCAGCGCAGGCAGTACGGGTCCTGCACGCGGTCGTCGCCTTCCTGGTGGGATGCGCGGATGGCGCTGCCGGCCAGCAGCGCGCGGTAGTGCTGCGCCACGTCGATCTGCCCGGGCTGGCCGCGCAACGCGTGGATGCGCGGATCGAAGGGGCCGTCGCTGCCGCGTGCAGCGTCCACCGTCAGCGCGCCGATCACGAGTGCGGCTTCCAGCACGGGCTCAAAGCTGAACAGCGCGTGCAGGGCCAGCGCGGTGCTGGTCTGCGTGCCGTTGATCAGCGCCAGGCCTTCCTTGGCCGACAGCACAAGCGGCGTGATGCCGTGTTCGCGCAGCGCGGCGGCGGCCGGCACGCGCCGGCCGTCCTGGAGGAAATCGCCTTCGCCCAGCAGCGCCAGCGTCATGTGCGACAGCGGCGCCAGGTCGCCACTGGCGCCCACGCTGCCCTGGCTGGGCACGTACGGCACCAGGCCGGCGTTGTGCACGGCCAGCAGGGTGTCGATGACCACCGGCCGCACGCCCGAATACCCCCGCGCCAGGCTGGCGGCCTTGGTGGCCAGCATCAGGCGCAGCACGGCCGGGGGCAGTGGCTCACCCACGCCCACGCTGTGGCTGCGGATCAGGTTCAGCTGCAACGTGGCCAGGTCCGCCGCGCTGATGCGCGTGCTGGCCAGCTTGCCGAAGCCGGTGTTGACGCCATAGACCGCGGCATCGCCATCCGCCGCCGCCTGCACCACGGCCGCGCTGGCCAGGATGCCCGGCAGCGCGCGCGGGTCCATCACCAGGGGCTGGGGCTTCAGGCTGGCGTCGATGGCTTCGGCACCGCCATGGATGGCGCGCAGTTCTTCGAGCGTCAGTTCACCCGGGCGCAGCAGCATCAGGCAGCCCCCCGCGCCGCGTTCAGCATCGGCAAGTCCAAGCCTTGCTCGGCTGCGCATTGGCGGGCGATCTCGTAGCCGGCGTCGGCATGGCGCATCACGCCCGTGCCAGGGTCGTTCCAGAGCACGCGTTCGATGCGCCTAGCGGCTTCGGCCGTGCCGTCGCAGACGATCACCACCCCGCTGTGCTGGCTGTAGCCCATGCCCACGCCGCCGCCGTGGTGCAGGCTCACCCAAGTAGCGCCGCCGGCGGTGTTCAGCAGGGCGTTCAGCAGCGGCCAGTCGCTCACGGCGTCGCTGCCGTCCAGCATGGCTTCGGTTTCGCGGTTGGGGCTGGCCACGCTGCCGCTGTCCAGGTGGTCACGGCCGATGACGATGGGGGCCTTCAGTTCGCCGGTCTTCACCATCTCGTTGAAGGCCAGGCCGGCGCGGTGGCGTTCGCCCAGGCCGATCCAGCAGATGCGCGCCGGCAGGCCCTGGAAAGCGATGCGCTCGCCCGCCATGTCCAGCCAGCGGTGCAGGTGCTTGTTCTCGGGGAACAGTTCCTTCATCTTGGCGTCGGTCTTGCGGATGTCTTCCGGGTCACCGCTCAGCGCCACCCAGCGGAACGGCCCCACGCCGCGGCAGAACAGCGGGCGGATGTACTGCGGCACGAAACCGGGGATGTCGAAGGCCTTCTTCACGCCGGCATCGAAGGCCACCTGGCGGATGTTGTTGCCGTAGTCCACCGTGGGCACGCCCATGGCCTGCAGGTCCAGCAGGGCCTGCACGTGGATGGCGCAGCTTCTGGCAGCGGCTTCGCGCAGGGCAGCGTGCTGGCTGGCATCGGCGCGGGCGGCCTGCCATTGCTCGACCGTCCAACCCGCAGGCAGGTAACCGTTGACGAGGTCGTGCGCGCTGGTCTGGTCGGTGGCGAGATCGGGCTTCACCCCTCGGCGCACCAGTTCCGGAAGGATGTCAGCGGCATTGCCCAGCAGGGCGATGGACACCGCCTTCTTCTCGGCGGTGTACTTCGCCACGCGGGCCAGTGCGTCGTCCAGGTCCGCGGCTTGTTCATCGACGTAGCGGCTGCGCAAGCGGAAGTCGATGCGGCTTTGCTGGCATTCGATGTTCAGGCTCACGGCACCGGCAAACGTGGCCGCCAGCGGCTGTGCGCCGCCCATGCCGCCCAGGCCGGCGGTGAGGATCCACTTGCCTTCCAGGCTGCCGCCGAAGTGTTGCCGGCCGGCTTCGACGAAGGTCTCGTAAGTGCCCTGCACGATGCCCTGGCTGCCGATATAGATCCAGCTGCCAGCCGTCATCTGGCCATACATCATCAAACCCTGGCGGTCGAGCGCGTCGAAGTGCTCCCAGGTCGCCCATTTGGGCACCAGATTGCTGTTGGCAATCAGCACCCGCGGCGCGTCGGCGTGGGTGCGGAACACGCCCACGGGCTTGCCGCTTTGCACCAGCAGGGTCTCGTCGGGCTGCAGCCGGCGCAGGCTGGCGGTGATGGCGTCGAAGCAGGCCCAGTTGCGCGCGGCCTTGCCGATGCCGCCGTAGACGACCAGCGCGTCGGGGTTCTCGGCGACCTCGGGGTCGAGGTTGTTGTGCAGCATGCGCAAGGCGGCCTCTGACAGCCAGTTGACGCAGCTGATCTCGCTGCCGCGCGGTGAACGCACCGGGCGCGGGCCAGCGGCGGGTGCCGCGGCAGCGGCTTGGTGGATGCTGGACAGGTCGGTCATCGCAGGCCCTCGGGGTTCAGATCAATGCGCGGACTCTACTTGTCTAGACAACTCTAGGCAAGTATCCTCCAGCCCATGTTGACCCCCACCCTGGCCCCCTACGCCCGCGTCAAGCAGCACCTGAAGCAGGGCCTGGCCAGCGGCCGCTGGCCGCCCGGGGCGCTGATGCCCTCAGAAGCCGAACTGGTGGCCGAATTCGGCGTCAGCCGCATGACGGTGAACCGCGCGCTGCGCGAGCTGCAGGCTGAAGGCCTGGTGCAGCGCACCCAGGGCGTGGGCACCTTCGCAGGCGCCCTGCACCACGTGAGCAGTACGCTGAATATCCGCGATCTGCACGAAGAGATCGAAGCCCGCGGCCACCGCCACCAGGCTGTGGTGCACCTGCAGCGGTCCGAGCCCGCCCCCGCCGCGCTGGCAGCGCAGCTAGGCGTGGCCCCGGGAGCCGAGGTCTTCCACACCCTGATCGTGCACTTCGACGACGGCGTGGCCTTGCAGTGCGAAGACCGCTACGTCAACCCGGCCTGCGCGCCGGGCTACCTGCAGGCCGACTTCACGCAGACCACGCCCACGCAGTACCTCTTCCGGGCTACCGCGCTGTGGCGGGCGCAGTACACCATCGAAGCCACCCGGCCCACGGCGCAGGAAGCGCAGCTGCTGGCCATCGCCCCCGACGCGCCCTGCCTGGTGGTGGTGCGCCGCACCTTCACGGTGGACGCCGCCATCACCATCGCCCGGCTGGTGCACCCCGGCACGCGCTACCAGCTGGAAGGGCAGTTCACGCCATGACCGACATCCACCGCAGCCGCCTGGCCCAGGCCCGGCCCCAGCCCTGGCGCAACGGCGGCGGCAGCACGCGCGAACTGCTGGCCTGGCCGCAGGTGCAGGCCTGGCAGGTGCGCGTGAGCGTGGCGCGTATCGATGCCGACGGGCCGTTCTCGGCCTTCCCCGGCGTGGACCGCTGGTTCGCCGTGCTGGCCGGCGCCGGTGTGGTGCTGGCCCTGCCCGAAGGGCAGCGCCGCCTGTTGCCCGCTTCGCGCCCCCTGGCCTTCGACGGCGCCCTGGCCCCCGGCTGCACGCTGGTGGACGGGCCCACCGACGACCTGAACCTGATGGTGCGCCGCGGCATCGGCCAGGCCGAGATGTGGCGCGCTGAGCCCGGTGCCAGCATCGACGGCGCCACCCGCTGGCGCGCCGTCTATGCCGCCGGCCCGGTGGCGGTGGACATCGACTTCCGCACCGAAACCCTGGCCGCGGGCGACCTGCTCTGGTCCGACAGCGACGACCCCGAACCCTGGCTGGTGCATGGCACCGGGCCGGCCTTCTGCCTGGCGGTGCGCTGAATGGCAGCACCCCTGCATCTGTGGCGCAATGCCCGGCTGGCGACGCTGGCTGGGCCGCAGGGCTGGGGCCTGGTCGACGACGGCGCGCTGCTGGTGCGCGGCGACCAGCTGCACTGGGTGGGCCCGATGAGTGATTTGCCCGGAGACCTGAACATTGCCGCCGAACACGACCTGGGCGGCGCCCTCGTCACCCCGGGGCTGGTGGACTGCCACACCCATCTCGTCTACGGCGGCCAGCGCGCGCTGGAATTCGAAGCCCGCCTGAACGGCGCCAGCTACGAAGACATCGCCCGCGCCGGGGGCGGCATCCGTTCCACCATGGCCGCCACGCGCGCGGCCAGCAGCGACGCACTCTTCGCCAGCGCCGCGCAGCGCGCCCGCGGCTTCATGGCCGAAGGCGTGACGACGATGGAAATCAAGAGCGGCTACGGCCTGAGCGAGCCCGACGAAGCCCGCTGCCTGGCCGTGGCCCGCCGCCTGGGGCGCGACCTGCCCTTGAGCGTGCGCACCACCTCGCTGGGCGCGCACGCCCTGCCGCCTGAATACGAAGGCCGCCCCGACGACTACATCGCCGCCGTCTGCCGCTGGCTGCCGGCCCAGCACGCCGCAGGCCTGGTGGACGCGGTGGACGCCTTTTGTGACCGCATCGGCTTCACCCCCGCCCAGACACGCCGCGTATTCGAAGCCGCCCGCGACCTGGGCCTGCCCGTGAAGCTGCACGCCGAACAGCTGAGCGACCAGCAAGGCGCGCAATTGGCCGCCGAATTCGGCGCACTCAGCTGCGACCATCTCGAACATCTTTCACCCACCGGCGTGCAGGCCATGGCGCGGGCCGACACCGTGGCCGTGCTGCTGCCGGGCGCGTACTACTTCCTGCGCGACAGCACGCTGCCGCCCGTGCAGGCGCTGCGCGATGCCGGCGTGCCCCTCGCCGTGGCCAGCGACCACAACCCCGGTTCCTGCCCCACCGGCAGCCTGCGGCTGATGCTGAACATGGCCTGCACCCTCTTCCGCCTGACGCCCGAAGAAGCCCTGCGCGGCGCCACCGTCAACGCCGCGCGCGCGCTGGGCCTGCACGACCGCGGCGCCCTGCGCGCCGGGCTGTGCGCCGACTTCGCGGTCTGGGCCCTCGGCCACCCCAGCGAACTGGCCTATGCCTTCGGCGGCAACCCCTGCCTGCGCAGTGTGGCCGCCGGGGTCGAACGATGAGCACGCTTCAGCGCGAACCGGCGCCTTCGCTGCTGTGGGCCCCGCGTGCGTGGATCGACGGCCGCTGGCAAGACAGCGTGCTGCTGGCCATCGACGCCCAGGGCCACTGGCAGGCCGTCACCCCCGGCCAGCCCTGCCCGCCCCAGGCCCAGGTCTTGCCGGGCCCCGTGCTGCCCGGCCTGGTGGACGCCCACAGCCACGCCTTCCAGCGCGCCTTCGTGGGCCTGGCCGAACGCCGCGACAGCGCGCACGACGATTTCTGGAGCTGGCGCGACCGCATGTATGGCGTGGCCCTGCGCATCACGCCAGATGAATTGCAGGCTGTGGCCACGCACCTCTACGCCGAGCTGCTGGCCGGTGGCTACACGCAGGTCTGCGAATTCCACTACCTGCATCACGCCCCCGATGGCCAACCGTATGCCGAACCCGCCGCGATGGGCCTGGCCCTGGCGCGCGCGGCGCAGGCCACCGGCATCGGGCTGACGCTGCTGCCCGTACTGTACGAACGCGCAGGCTTCACCCAGCCCCAGCTGCGTGCCGACCAGCGCCGCTTTGCCACCACGGTGGCCGATGTGCTGGCGCTGCAGCGCGCGCTGCACGGCGCCGGGCCGCGGGTGACGGCCGGCGTGGCCGTGCATTCACTGCGCGCGGCGCGGGCGGAATCGATCACCGCGCTGGCCGCCGCGTTCGAAGACGGGCCGCTGCACATCCACGTGGCCGAACAGACCGGCGAAGTCGAAGACTGCCTGGCCGCCACCGGCTGCCGGCCCATCGAATGGCTCACCCGCCACGCGCGGCTGGGCGCCCGCTGGCACCTGGTGCACGCCACGCACGCCACGCCGCAAGAGATCGACGCCGTGGCCGCCACCGGCGCCTGCGTGGTGCTGTGCCCGGGCACCGAAGCCAACCTGGGCGACGGCCTGCCCGACCTGCCGCGCTGGCTGGCTGCGGGCGTGCCGCTGTCGGTGGGGTCGGACAGCCAGGTCACGCGCAGCTGGCCTGAGGAGCTGCGCTGGCTGGAATACGGCCAGCGGCTGCTGCTGCGCCAGCGTAACGTGGCGGCCGATCCGGCCACGCAGCCTGCCACTGCGGCCCGGCTCTTCGACCGCATGCTGGCCGGCGGCGCAGCGGCGGCGGGCTTCAGCCGCTGGGGCCTGCTGGCAGGCGCGCGCGCCGACCTGCTGTTGCTGGACACCCACGACGCCGCGCTGGCAGGCCTGCCCCCCAGCCACACCCTGGACGGCGTGATCTTCGCGGCGCCCGTGCGGCCCTTCAGCGCCGTGATGGTGGGCGGGCGCTGGGTGGCCGGCGGGCCGGGCTGAACCGGGCCGCACCGCTATGCTGCGGCCATGACATCCATTGCCCCTTCGCCTCTGGTTTCCGCCGCCGCCAGGCCCGACACGGGCGGCACCCGCTGGCAGCACCTGGTGCTGACCTTCGCCACGCTGGCCCTGGCGGCCTGTGGCGGCGGCGGGGGTGATGCCGGCGGCAGCACCCCCATCGCTCCGCCCCCGCCGGTGGCAACGCCCACACTCAACGCCAGCCAGCTGGCCGTGCTGGTGGCCGAAGGCGATGCCGTCAGCGAAGCCATCGGCCAGGCCTACCTGCGGCTGCGTGGCGTGCCGGCGGCCAACCTCATCCGGCTGCCCGTGCCACAGACCGGCGCCACGCTGACGGCAGCGCAGTTCGCCAGCCTGAAGGCCACGCTGGATGCCCGGCTGCCGGCCAGCGTGCAGGCCACGCTGGTGACGTGGACGCAGCCCTCGCGCGTGGTGGGCAGCTGCGCGATGGGCCTGACCAGCGCGCTGGCCTTCGGCTACGACGCCGGCTATTGCGGCGAATGCCGCAACACCACCCCCAGCGCCTACTACGACAGCAGCACGCGCCAGCCCTACACCGCGCTGAACCTGCGCCCGTCGATGATGCTGGGCGCCACCACCCTGGCCGAAGCCGAGGCACTGATCGCCCGCGGCGTGGCCGCCGACGGCCGCTGGCTGGCCACTGCCGCCAGCCCCGCCAGCGGGCAACTGGTGCTGGTGCGCACCAGCGACGCCGCGCGCAGCGTGCGCTACACCGATTTCCAGGCCCTGCGCCCCAGCGGCGTGGCCCGGCTGACGACGAACTACATCGACAACGCCTCGGGCCTGGGCCTGGACTTCATCGCCAACCAGACCGGCGTGATGTTCTACCTGACGGGCCTGCTCGTAGTGCCACAGATCGACACCCTGGCCTACCTGCCCGGGGCCGTGGCCGACCACCTGACCAGCCTGGGCGGCGTCACCGAGCCCGGCGCCAGCACCGGCGGGCAGATGCCGGCCACCGCCTGGCTGCGCGCCGGCGCCACCGGCAGCTACGGCACGGTGGAAGAGCCCTGCAACATCCAGGACAAGTTCCCGCGCGCCAGCGTGCTGGTGCGCCGCTACACCGCCGGCGACACGCTGATCGAGGCCTACTGGAAGAGCGTGCGCACCCCTGGCCAGGGCAACTTCTTCGGCGAACCGCTGGCCCGGCCCTGGGGCAACTAGGGCCCGCCGCGGGCGTCCGCCCCACGCCCCGTCAGCTGCGGTGCTTGGCGATCAGCGCCTTGGCGCTGGACAGCAGTTGCGCGCCCTTGAAGCCGCGCTTGTCCATGTCGGCCACCCATTCGTCGTCGATGGCGGCCGAGCGCTTGATGAAGTCCTGCGTCTCGGCTTCGGTGAAGGTGTGGATGGCGTTGCCGCGCTCGCTGGCGCTCTTGCGGCCGATGGGGTCGTTGCCCTGCTGCGTCTTGCCCAGCCAGGCGCTGGTGGCCAGGCCGGAGTTGGCGTCGATCACCTTCTTCAGGTCCGGCGCCAGGCCGTCGTAGCGCGCCTTGTTCATCGCCATCACGAAGCTGGTGGTGTAGAGCGCCGGGCCGCTGGCGGCGAATTCGCCGTGGAACTTGGTCAGCTCGTGCACCTTGACCGAGGGCACCACTTCCCAGGGGATGACGCAGCCGTCGATCGTGCCCTTGCTCAGCGCGTCGGGGATCTGCGGCAGCGGCATGCCCACGGGGATGGCGCCCACGCTGCCCAGCAGCTTGGTCACTTGCCGCGTGGGGCCGCGGAGCTTGAGCCCGCGCAGATCGCCCAGCGCCTTGACGGCCTTGCTGGCCGTGTGGATCACGCCCGGGCCGTGCACATGCAGGGCCAGCACCTGGGTTTCCTTGAACTCGTCGGGGCACTGGGTCTGGAAGTATTCCCACAGCGCCTTGGACGTGGCCTCGGCGCTGTTCATCATGAAGGGCAGCTCGAAGGCTTCCACGCGCGGGAAGCGGCCTGCCGTGGTGCCGGGCAGCGTCCAGACGATGTCGACCACGCCGTCGCGCGCCTGGTCGTACAGCTGCACCGGCGTGCCGCCCAGCTGCATCGCGGGGTAGCCCTCGAACTTGATGCGGCCGCCGCTGTCCTTTTCCACCTTGTCCATCCACGGCTTGTGCATGGTCAGCCAGACGTTGGACATCGGCGCCATGAAGGTGTGGAACTTCAGCGTCACGGCCTGCTGGGCCAGGCCGCTGAGATGCGGCACGCCCAGCACGGCAGCTGCGGCGGCACCCTGGACGAAAGATCGACGTTGCATGATGGTGGGCCTTCTGTGGGGCTGCGATGGTAAGGCCGCCAGAATCAGCCCCGATGCCAC
>JAIXZR010000217.1 GCA_027489455.1 Rubrivivax sp.
CGAAGGCCTTCACCTGGGCCAGCGCGTTCTGACCGGTGTTGCCGTCCACCACCAGCAGCACTTCGTGCGGCGCGCCTTCCTGCGCCTTGCCGATGGTGCGCTGGATCTTCTTGAGCTCTTCCATCAGGTGCAGCTGGGTGGGCAGGCGGCCGGCAGTGTCGGCGATGACGACGTCGCAGCCACGCGCGCGGCCGGCTGCCACGGCGTCGAAGGTGACAGCGGCCGGGTCGCCGCCTTCCTGGCTGACCACCTGCACCTGGTTGCGGTCGGCCCAGACCGAGAGCTGTTCACGCGCTGCGGCGCGGAAGGTGTCGGCGGCGGCCAGCAGCACCTTGCAGTTGGCTTCTGCCAGGTGGCGCGTGAGCTTGCCGATGGTGGTGGTCTTGCCGGCCCCGTTCACCCCCGCCACCATGATGACGGTGGGGCTGGCGTTGCCGATCACCAGCGGCTGCTGCAGCGGCCGCAGCAGGTCGGCCAGGGCCTGCGCCAGCAGGCCTTTCACGGCTGCGGGGTCGGTGACCTTGGCGTCCTTCACGCGGCGCTTCAGGTCGGCCAACAGGAATTCGGTTGCGCCGACGCCGGCATCGGCCATCAGCAGGGCTGATTCCAGGTCTTCGTACAACGCGTCGTCGATGCGCGTGCCCGTGAAGACCTGGGCGATGCTGCTGCCGGTCTTGCGCAGGCCCTGGGCCAGGCGCGACAGCCAGCCCGTGCGGGGCGCAGGTGCGGGACTGGCGGACGCCACAGGGTGCAAGGCCGCCGGCACTGCGGTGGCCGGCGCAGCAGCCGCTGGGGGCAGGCCAGCTGCAGGGCTGGTGACCACAGCCGGGGAGCTGGCCGAGGGGATGACCGGCGGGGCGGTGGCCGGGGGCGCTGCTGCCGGGGGCGGCTTCTTCTTGAAAAAGTTGAACATCGTGTACTGGTTGCGACAAAGCCGGGGGCCGCTGCCCGGCGCAGGCTGCGCCGCATGAAACGGGCGCCCCGGGGCCGCATATAATTGCGGGCTTGAGGCGCTTTAGCTCAGCTGGTTAGAGCGACGGAATCATAATCCGCAGGTCCGGGGTTCAAATCCCTGAAGCGCCACCAAACACCCCGGCTCGAGCAACCGCTCGAGCCGTTTTTCTTTCCACAGCCCCTGGATCAACACCATGCTCCGCTGTGCCCTGCCTGGCCTTGTGGCCGTGCTGTCGCTGCTCATTGCCCTGCCGTCCCAAGCGCAGCGCAATTTCCCCGCCACCGCCTTGCGCGGGGAACTGCTCATCACACAGCCGCCCGAGGCACTGCTGAACGGCCAGCCCGCTCGTCTGGCACCTGGGGCGCGCATTCGTGACACGCAGAACATGCTGGCAATGTCCGGCACGCTGACAGGCCGCCCGCTGCTGGTGCACTACACGCAAGACACCCAGGGACTGGTGCTGGACGTCTGGGTGCTGACCGAACCGGAACGCGCCCGCAAGCCCTGGCCCACCACGGCCGCACAGGCCAAGAGCTGGGTCTTCAACCCCGCCGCGCAAACCTGGAGCCGCCCATGACCCCGCCCGACGAATTGCCGCCTGCGGCCAAGAAGGTCTACATCCGCAGCTTTGGTTGCCAGATGAACGACTACGACAGCGACAAGATGGCCGACGTGCTACACGCCGCCAAGGGCTACGAGCCCACGAACGACCCCGAGCAGGCCGACCTGATCCTGTTCAACACCTGCAGCGTGCGCGAAAAGGCGCAGGAAAAAGTCTTCAGCGACCTGGGCCGGGTCAAGCACCTGAAAGCCAAGGGCGTGCTGATCGGCGTGGGCGGCTGCGTGGCCAGCCAGGAAGGTGCGGCCATCATCGACCGCGCGCCCTATGTCGACATGGTGTTCGGCCCGCAGACCCTGCACCGGCTGCCGCAGATGATCGACGCGCGCCTTGCGCAGCGCCGGCCGCAGGTGGACATCAGCTTCCCCGAAATCGAGAAGTTCGACCACCTGCCGCCCGCGCGCGTAACCGGTGCGTCGGCCTTCGTGTCCATCATGGAAGGCTGCAGCAAATACTGCAGCTACTGCGTCGTGCCGTACACCCGCGGCGAAGAGGTGAGCCGGCCTTTCGACGACGTGCTGACGGAAGTGGCGGGCCTGGCCGACCAAGGCGTGAAGGAAGTCACGCTGCTGGGGCAGAACGTCAATGGCTACCGTGGCCGAATGGGCGAGACGACAGACATCGCCGACTTCGCCCTGCTGCTGGAAGTGGTGGCCGAAATCCCCGGCATCGAGCGCATCCGCTACACCACCAGCCACCCGAATGAATTCGGCCAGCGCCTGATCGACGTCTACGGCAAGACTGCCAAGCTGGTGAACCACGTGCACCTGCCGGTACAGCATGGCAGCGACCGCATCCTGATGGCCATGAAGCGCGGCTACACCGCGATGGAATACAAGAGCACGATCCGCAAACTGCGCGCCGTGCGGCCTGGCATCAGCCTGTCCACCGATTTCATCGTCGGCTTCCCGGGCGAGACGCAGGACGACTTCGACAGGATGATGAAGCTGATCGACGATGTGGGTTTCGACGCGTCCTTCAGCTTCGTCTTCAGCGTGCGACCAGGCACGCCCGCCGCCGCCCTGGCCGACGACACACCGCAGACGCTGAAACTGCAGCGCCTGCAGCAGCTGCAGGCGCGCATCGAAGAGAACGTGCGCCGCATCAGCGCCAGCCGGGTGGGCACGGTGCAGCGCATCCTGGTGGAAGGGCCGTCACGCAGGAACGCCAGCGAACTGATGGGCCGCACCGAATGCAACCGCATCGTCAACTTCGACGCGGGGCCGCAGGCGGCGCGGCTGGTGGGGCAGCTGCTGGACGTGGTGATCACCGAAGCCCTGCCGCATTCGCTGCGGGCGCAGGTGCTCACCCAGGATCACGCCACTAGCCGACCCGAGGCCGGCCCGGCCCGAAACCCCGCCACCACAGCGTGAAAGCACAGGCTGTCACCATCGCGGCGTACGTGGCCATCGCGCCGTCACGGCCCAGCAGCACCAGCCCGGCCAGGGCGGTGGCAGCGCAGGCCGCACAGGTGACTGGCGCCAGGTGGCGCCAGGAAACCCGGGCCAGGCTGCGGCGCCAGGCCAGCTTGGCCGCCGCGGCCGACAGGGCGCCGAGCATCAGGGCCGGAAGGAACAGATTGGCAAGATGGCCCAGGGCGTCCAGTGGTCCCATGTTTGACGCTACTCCCTCGCTGGAAGATCATTTGTTGCAGACATCCCGCAGCGTCGGCGCCAGGCGCACCCCAGCCCCGGGCATTTCCGTACACTGCGCAGTGTCAACTTGAATTTACAATCAGATCGTGAGCGTCCTGGCCCTCGGGCTCAACCACACCACCGCCCCGCTTGATCTGCGGGGCCGGCTGGCATTCGGGCCCGACCGGCTGGTGCCAGCCCTGCACGGCCTGCGCGAGCGCCTGCAGCGCGCCGGGCCGGAAGCCGCTCTCGTGTCGACCTGCAACCGCACCGAACTGTACGTGGCTGCACCCGCCCACGCCGTGCACGAACTGGTGCAGCCAGCGGTGCACTGGCTGGCGGAACAGGGCGGTGTCAGCGGCGGCCACCTGCAGGCCCACACCTACGTGATGGAAGACCACGCCGCGGCGCGGCACGCATTCCGCGTGGCGTCGGGCCTGGATTCGATGGTGCTGGGCGAACCGCAGATCCTGGGCCAGATGAAGCAGGCCGTGCGCCAGGCAGACGAAGCCGGCACGCTGGGCAGCACGCTGCACCAGCTGTTCCAGCGCACCTTCTCGGTGGCCAAGGAAGTGCGCAGCTGCACCGAGATCGGGGCCCATTCGATCAGCATGGCCGCCGCGGCGGTGCGGCTGGCATCGCAGCTGTTCGAGAACCTGGCTGATACGCGGGTGCTGTTCGTCGGGGCTGGCGAGATGATCGAGCTCGTGGCCACGCACTTCGCGGCCAAGTCACCCAAGGGCATGGCGGTGGCCAATCGCACGCTGGAGCGCGGCGAGCGGCTGGCGGCGCGCTTTGGCGCCAAGGCGCTGCGCCTGTCGGATCTGCCCGGCAGCCTGCATGAATACGACGCCGTCATTTCCTGCACCGCCAGCACCCTGCCCATCATCGGCCTGGGCGCTGTCGAACGCGCGCTGAAGGCCCGCCGCAACCGCCCGATGTTCATGGTCGACCTGGCCGTGCCGCGCGACATCGAGCCCGAAGTCGCACGCCTGTCCGACGTCTACCTCTACACCGTCGACGATCTGTCCCAGCTGGTGCAGACGGCGGGCGAAAAACGCCAGGCTGCCGTGCAGCAGGCCGAAGCCATCATCGAAACCGGGGTGCAGAGCTTTGCCCACTGGCTGGAGCAACGCACCGCCGTCCCGCTGATCCAGGCACTGAACCGCCAGGCCGAGGACTGGGGCGCGATCGAGATGGCCCGCGCCCGCAAGATGCTGTCGCGCGGCGAGCCGGTGGACGCCGTGCTGGAAGCGCTGACGCGCGGCCTCACGCACAAGATGCTGCACGGCACCCTGGTCGAGCTGCACACGGCCGACGGCGAAGAACGGCTGCAGTTGGCCGACACCGTCTCGCGCCTGTTCCTGCGCCAGGGGCCGCGGGTGCCCGCGGGCGGCAGCGGCCCTGCCGGCCAAGAAGGGCCCGGCGGACGCTAGCGGCCGGGCTGCCGGCCTGGCGGCCCGTGCTGCAGATGCAGTGCGCGCCGGGGGGCCGGCCGCCGCCGATCTTCCCTTGGCCACCACCCCCGGGCACGCCACCATGACCCCGAGCATGCGCGAGCAGTTCGAACGCCTGGCCCTGCGCCTGGCCGAACTCGACGCCACGCTGGCCGACCCCGCGGTGGCCAGCGACATCCAGCGATGGCGCGCGCTGGCGCGCGAGCAGTCCGATGCCCAGGGCATCGTGCAGCGCTATCGCCAGCACCAGCAGCGCGAGCGTGACATCGCGGCCGCGCAGGACCTGCTGGCGGACCCGGCCACCGACGGCGAGATGACCACGATGGCGCGGGACGAGATCGACGCCGCGCAGGCCGACCTGGCCCGGCTGCAGGAAGAGCTGCAGACCGCCCTGGTACCCAAGGACCCCGACGACGAGCGCAACGCCTTCCTGGAGATCCGCGCCGGCACGGGCGGTGACGAATCCGCGCTCTTCGCCGGCGACCTGGCCCGCATGTACCTGCGGCACTGCGAACGCCAGGGCTGGCGCACCGAAGTGCTGAGCGAAAGCAGCAGCGAACTCGGCGGCTACAAGGAGCTGGTGCTGCGCATCGAAGGCGATGGCGTCTACGGCGCGCTGCGGTTCGAGAGCGGCGGCCACCGCGTGCAACGCGTTCCCGCCACCGAAAGCCAGGGCCGCATCCACACCAGCGCCTGCACCGTGGCGGTGATGCCCGAGCCCGACGAGGCCGAAGAAGTGCAGCTCAACCCGGCCGACCTGCGCATCGACACCTTCCGCGCCAGCGGCGCCGGCGGCCAGCACGTCAACAAGACCGACTCGGCCATCCGCATCACCCACCTGCCCACCGGCCTGGTGGCCGAATGCCAGGACGACCGCAGCCAGCACCGCAACAAGGCCAAGGCCATGGCCGTGCTGGCAGCGCGCCTGCGCGAAAAGGACCGCAGCGAACGCGCCGCCAAGGAAGCCGCCACGCGCAAGGGCCTGATCGGCAGCGGCGACCGCAGCGACCGCATCCGCACCTACAACTTCCCGCAGGGCCGGCTCACCGATCACCGCATCAACCTCACGCTCTACAAGCTGGGCGCGGTGATGGACGGTGATCTGGGCGACGTCACGGCTGCACTGCGCGCCGCCCGTGCCGCCGAGCAGCTGGCGCTGCTGGAAGGCAGCGGCAGCTGAGGCCAGCTTGCAGGCGCCGCCTCCAACCACCCTGCCGGCGGACGTACGGGGCCTGCTGCAAGCCGCACGCGATCTCGGCGTCGATCGGCTGGACGCCCAGTGGCTGCTGAGCCATCACCTGGGGCGCCCGCGCACCTGGCTGCTGGCGCATGACGACCACCCGCTGCCCGAAGCCCTGTCACGCCGGCTCATGGCCGACCTGTCGCATCGCGCCCAGGGCCTGCCGCTGGCCTACGTGCTGGGCGAGCAGGCGTTCTGCGGCCTGGCGCTGAAGGTGGGGCCGGACGTGCTGATCCCGCGGCCGGAAACCGAAGTGCTGGTCGATTGGGCACTGGACCTGCTGCCAGCTGGCCTGCCGCGGCAGGTGGCCGATCTCGGCACGGGCAGCGGCGCCATCGCGCTGGCCCTGGCGGCGCGACGGCCCGGCCTGCGGCTGACGGCCACCGATGCGAGCGCCGCAGCCCTGACGCTGGCCCGGGCCAACGCAGCAAGGCTGGAACTGGACGTCAGCTTCCTGCTGGGGCACTGGTGGCAGCCCCTGGCCGGGCAGCGGTTCGACCTGGTGGTGTCGAACCCGCCCTACATCGCCGAGGGCGACGCCCACCTGGCGGCGCTGGGCCATGAACCGCAGGCCGCGCTGACGTCCGGCCCCGACGGCCTGGATGCCCTGCGCGAGATCATCGCCGGCGCCAGGGCCCACCTGGCGCCCGGTGGCTGGCTGCTGCTGGAACACGGCCACGACCAGGGCAGCGCCGTGCGCCAGGCCCTGGCCGACCATGGGTTCGGGCGATGCGAGACACGACTGGATCTGGCCGGCCTGGACCGCTGCACGGGCGGGCAGCGCTGCGAAGGGCCGACCCGCGCCAACACGCCATAGGCGGCTGGATTTAACGCCAGAAGGCGCAGGTTGCCGGCAAACCGCCCACACGCCGCGGGCTGATGAGCGCATGATGAACCGCACGACGATCCCGTCCTGCAGCGCAAGGAGTCCACCATGTCCGCTCCCTCGCCCCTGGCCATGATCCTGGCGGCCTGTGCTGCGCTCGCCTGCAGTGCGGGCAACGCCGCCAACGGCTTGCAGCCGCCTGCCGATACCGCGCTGTGGCCGAGCCTGACAGCACGCATCACGATCCAGACGGCCGCCGTCTCGCCGCTTTCCATGAACGGGCTCACCGATCCGGGCCCGGCCCTGCGCGGCGGGGCGCTGATGGGTGACGTGGTCTTCGCCCAGCCGTCGTTCGGCAGCTTCCGCGCCACCAGCGGCCTGCTCTTCGGCACTGCCGGCGGTGCTCCCGTCGTTGCCGGCAGCTACCTGGGGCCGGGCACGCGGCTGGGCATCGCCGTCCATCCCGGGCCGGCGCGCGGGCTGTGGGCCCCGCCGGACACCTGGCAGGCCGGGGCCTACCTGGGCGTGGGCTTCAGCAGCCCGCTGGGCAACAGCAGCTTCAGCCTCAGCGCCGACCTGGGCTGGATGGCCGAAAGCACGGCCACTGGCGCAGGCCGGTCGCCCCTGGGGCTGCAAGGCAGCGAGCGGCTGCGGCGTGAGCTGCGACTGTCGCCGCTGCTGCAGTTCGGCATGCGCTACACGTTCTGATGGGCTTGCCTGCGCCCCGCCGGGCCACCCCGCGGGCATGGCGCACAATCTGCGGCTGCAATCAGCTTCGGAGAATTTGCCCATGAGCCAGGCCCAGGACGTACAGCAGCGCATCGACGATCTCGTCAAGACGAACCGCGTCATGCTCTTCATGAAAGGCACCGCCCAGTTCCCGATGTGCGGGTTTTCCGGCCGCGCCATCCAGGTGCTGAAGGCCGCCGGCGCGACCGAGATCAAGACCTTCAACGTGCTGGAAGACGAAGCTGTGCGCCAGGGCATCAAGGATTACGCCCAGTGGCCGACCATCCCGCAGCTCTACGTGAAGGGCGAGTTCGTCGGCGGCTCGGACATCATGATGGAGATGTACGAGTCGGGCGAGCTCCAGCAACTGCTGGCGCAGCCCTGAGCGCCGGCCGGGCCCGGCGCGCACAACGGTGTCAGGCGTGAAGCCGCGGCTGGTGGTGGGCGTCACAGGCGCCACAGGCGCGCTGTATGCGGTCAAGCTGCTGCAGCGATCGCGCGCGCTGGGCATCGAAACGCATCTGGTCGTCACGCCCTCGGGGGTGCTCAACGTGCACCACGAAACCGGCCTGGATCGCCGCGCCGTGGAAGCGCTGGCCGACCATGCCTATTCGCCCGGCGACGTGGGCGCCTGCGTGGCCAGCGGCAGCTTCGACACCGCCGCGATGGTGGTGGCGCCCTGCTCCATGAAGACCCTGGCCGCCATCGCGCACGGCTTTGCCGACAACCTGCTCACACGGGCAGCAGACGTCGCCTTGAAGGAACGCCGCCGCTTGCTGCTGATGGTGCGCGAGACGCCCTTCAACCTGGCCCACCTGCGCAACATGACGGCGGTCACCGAAATGGGCGGCATCATCTTCCCGCCCCTGCCAGCCTTCTATCACCGCCCCGAGAGCATTGACGAACTGGTGGCCGAAAGCGTGGAGCGGGTGCTCGCGCTGCTGGGGCTGCAGGGCGCAGCACCCAAGGTCTGGAACGGGCTTTAGGCCGGCGCCGCCGCTGCCGGCCTATTCCAGCGGGATGTCCCAGGCGCGGCGCGCGCCGTAGACCATGTCCGGGTACACCGATCTGCCGCGGCTGCCGTTGTAGCGGCCCAGCGCCATGAACATGTCGCCGCGCTCGCGATCCAGGTAGTGACGCAGGATGACGCAGCCGAAGCGCAGGTTGGTCTGCAGATGGAACAGGCGCCGGTCGTCGCCGTCGCCGATCAGCCGCGCCCAGAACGGCATCACCTGCATGTAGCCCCGCGCCCCGGCGCTGCTGATGGCGTACTTGCGAAAGCCGCTCTCGACCTGGATGAGCCCCAGCACCAGCGCGGTCTCCAGCCCGGCACGGCGGCTTTCGTACCAGACGGCTTCCAGGAACTCGACGCGCGTGTGGTGCTCGCTCTTGCGGCGCTTGAGCCTTTCGCTGGCCTGCCCCAGCCAGCGCAGATAGACCATTCGCTGCGCGATGTTGTCGAAGCTGGGCCGCGGCGGCGCGGCATCGGCCACGGCCGCGGACAGGGCCGAGCGCACCGAATTGGCCAGCGGTTCCTCGATCTGTGCGCCCGCCTGCGCCCGCGGCGCCCAGCACAGCGCCGGCAGCGCGGCCAGCAAGGCCCTGCGCTGCAGCGGTACGGCGGCGCCCGCCCAGGGTGCCGGGCTAAGGGCCACTGTCACGCCAGCAAGCGGCCCTTCAGCAAGGCTGCCACCTCGGCCAGCGGCACTGCCGTGGCCTCGGTATCGCGGCGGCCTTGGACTTCCACCGTGCCGGCCTTCAGCCCGCGGTCGGACACCACCACGCGCTGCGGTATGCCGATCAGTTCCCAATCGGCGAACATCGCGCCCGGTCGCTCACCGCGGTCGTCCAGCAGCACATCCACGCCAGCGGCTGAAAGCTGGTCGTGCAAAGCCTCGGCGGCAGCCTTGACGTCGGCGCTGCGGTCCATGCCGATCGGGCAGATGACGACGGCAAAAGGCGCCATCGCCACCGGCCAGATGATGCCGCGCTCGTCGTAGTTCTGTTCGATCGCCGCGCCCAGCAGCCGCGTCACGCCGATGCCATAGCAACCCATCTCGAAGGGCTGCGGCTTGCCGTTTTCGTCCAGGAAATGCGCGCCCATCGGGCCGCTGTACTTCTTGGTGCCCAGGTAGAAGACATGGCCGACCTCGATGCCGCGCTGGATGGCCAGCAGGCCCTGGCCGTCGGGGCTGGGATCGCCAGCAACGACGTTGCGGATGTCGGCCACCAGATCGGGCTCGGGCAGGTCGCGGCCCCAGTTCACGCCGGTGTAATGGAAGTCGGCCTCGTTGGCGCCGCACACGAAATCGGCCATCTGCGCCACGGTGCGATCGGCCACCACCTTCACGGGCTGGCCTAGACCGTCGCGGCTGAAGATCGGGCCCAGGTAACCGGGCTTGCACCCGAAATGGTCTTCGATCTCGGCCACCGTGGCGAAGCGAAAACCATCCTTCAAGCCTGGCAGCTTGCCTGCCTTGATCTCGTTGAGGCTGTGGTCACCACGCACCAGCAGCAGCCAGACGGTGGTCTTGGCGATGTCGCCAGCGTCGTTCAGCGTATCGGTGGCCAGCACCAGCGACTTGACGGTCTGCGACAGCGGCAGGCCCAGCAGCGCAGCCACGTCCTCGCAGGTGGATTTGCCCGGCGTGGGCGTCTTCGCACAAGGCTGGCCGGGGGCCGCCCTGTCTGCCAGCAGGGAAACGGCTTCGGCCAGTTCGATGTTGGCAGCGTAGGCGCTGTCGGGGCAGTAGGCGATGGCGTCCTCGCCGGTGTCGGCGATGACCTGGAATTCATGCGATGCGTCGCCGCCAATCGACCCGGTGTCGGCAGCCACGGCGCGGTAGGCCAGCCCCATGCGGTCGAAGATCGCGCAGTAGGCCCGGTACATCGTGTCGTAGCTCTTCAGCGCCGACGCCTTGTCGCGGTCGAAGGAATAGGCGTCCTTCATCGTGAACTCGCGCCCACGCATCACTCCAAAGCGCGGACGGCGCTCGTCTCGGAACTTGGTCTGGATGTGATAGAAATTGCGCGGCAGTTGCTTGTAGCTGCGCAATTCCTGCCGCGCGATGTCAGTGATGACTTCCTCGCTGGTGGGCTGGATCACGAAATCCCGGTCGTGCCGGTCCTTCACGCGCAACAGCTCCGGCCCATAAGCCTGGAAGCGGCCGGTTTCCTGCCACAGCTCGGCCGGTTGCACCACGGGCATCAGCAACTCGATGGCGCCGGCGCGGTTCATCTCGTCGCGGATGATCGCCTCGACCTTGCGGATCACGCGCAGGCCGAGCGGCATGTAGTTGTAGATGCCGGCGCCCAGGCGCTTGATGAAGCCGGCCCGCAGCATCAGCCGGTGGCTGACGATCTCGGCGTCGGCGGGCGCTTCCTTGAGCGTGGAAATGAAGGTCTGTGAGGCTCTCATGTCGGCAGGTCTGTCTCGCGCGGGGTCGCAGGTTGTGCGGCTGCGGGACAGGGCTTCCTGGCCGTGAGATGCGGCTCCGGGTTAGCGAGGGTTCGCCGTCTGCACCGCGCCGGTGCAATAATGAAAGTAGTCACAAATTCGAGGTCCGATTATGCTCGACCGGGAAGGCTTCAGGCCCAACGTCGGCATCGTCTTGCTCAACTCGCGCAACCAGGTGTTCTGGGGCAAACGACTGCGCACTCATTCGTGGCAGTTTCCCCAGGGCGGCATCAAGCACGGGGAATCGCCCGAGCAGGCGATGTTCAGGGAGCTGCACGAAGAAGTGGGGCTGCTCCCTGACCACGTGCAAGTGATCGGTCGCACGCGCGATTGGCTGCGCTACGAAGTCCCTGACCACTTCATCCGCAAGGACGCCCGCGGCCACTACCGCGGCCAGAAGCAGATCTGGTTCCTGCTGCGCCTGTTGGGCCGCGACAGCGACATGAACCTCCGCGCCACCGACCACCCCGAGTTCGACGCCTGGCGCTGGAACGACTACTGGGTGCCGCTGGAAGTGGTGATCGAATTCAAGCGCGGCGTCTACGAAATGGCGCTGACCGAGCTGTCGCGCTATCTGCCGCGCGTGCAGATGCACAACCGCTACCTGCGGTCGGGCCTGCGCAGCCAGCGACACGATCCCGCCGTGGTCCGCGCCCCGAATCCTGCCGGCGCTGCACCGGCCGAAGGGGCTACATCAGCACCAGGTTCGTACGGTGAATGAGCTCGGGCTCGTTGGCGTAGCCCAGCAAAGCCTCGATCTGCGACGAAGGCTTGCGTGCGATCAGCCGCGCCTCGGACGCTGAATAGTTCGCCAGGCCCCGCGCCACCTCGACACCCGATTCTGTGCGCACGGCGATGACGTCGCCGCGAACGAAGTCGCCCTGCACCTCCAGCACGCCAATGGGCAACAGGCTCTTGCCATCGGACTTGAGCTTGCTCACTGCACCGGGGTCCACGCACACGGCGCCGCGCAACTGCAACTGATCGACCATCCATTGCTTGCGCGCCGCCAGCTTGGCTGTCGGGGCCAGCAAAGCCGTGCCGATGCGCTCGCCGGCAGCCAGCCGCACCAGCACGTCGGGTTCGCGGCCCCAGGCGATCAGCGTGCTGGTGCCGCTGACAGCAGCGCGGCGGGCGGCCAGCACTTTGGTCAGCATGCCGCCCCGGCCGATGGCCGATCCAGCGCCGCCGGCCATGGTCTCGAGCGCGGGGTCGCCGGCCCGCGCCTCGTCAATGAAGCGGGCGGACGGGTCGCGGCGGGGATCGGCCGAGTACAGGCCGCGCTGGTCCGTGAGGATCACGTACGCGTCGGCATCCACCAGGTTGGCCACCAGCGCGCCCAAAGTGTCGTTGTCGCCGAACTTGATCTCGTCGTTGACGACCGTGTCGTTCTCGTTGATGACCGGAATCACGCGCAGGCCCAGCAGCGTGAGCAGCGTGGACCGCGCGTTCAGGTAGCGCTCGCGGTCCGCCAGGTCGGCGTGGGTCAACAGAACCTGGGCACTGGCCATGCCCTGCTCGGAAAGGCGGCTTTCGTACATCTGGGCCAGCCCCATCTGCCCCACGGCGGCAGCCGCCTGCAATTCGTTCAGTTCCTTCGGCCGCCGCGTCCAGCCCAGGCGCTTCATGCCTTCGGCGATCGCGCCGCTGGACACCATCAGCACCTCGCGCCCTTCGCCGGCCAGCAGCGCGAGCTGACGCGCCCAGTTGCCTATCGCTGCGGCGTCGATGCCCCGGCCTTCGTTGGTGACCAGGCTGGAGCCGACCTTCACGACGATCCGTCGTGCGCTGGCCAGTGGGCCGGGGGTCGGCAGGGCAGTCACACCAGCTTTCCGGCCCCCGCCGATGCGGCAGCGTCAGGTTCGGGGGCAGGAGAGTCGAAGCGCTGATCAGGAACCTTCTCAGGACGCTGGAAGCTGGCGACGTGCTCGTAGATTTTGTCCACCAGCGGCTTGAGGCCCTCGCGCGCGAGCGCGGAGATGCCGAACACCGGGCCTTTCCAGCGCAGCCGGCGCACCACGTCCTTGACCCGGGCTTCGCGCTCTTCGGACGGCACCATGTCCAGCTTGTTCAACACCAGCCAGCGGGGCTTGGCGTGCAGGGCCGGGTCGTACTTCTTGAGCTCGGCCACGATGGCGCGGGCCTGCTGCACGGGATCGGCGTCGTCGAAGGGCGCCATGTCGATGACGTGCAGAAGCAAGCGTGTGCGCTGCAGGTGGCGCAGGAACTGGTGGCCCAGGCCAGCACCCTCTGAAGCACCTTCGATGAGGCCAGGGATGTCGGCCACGACAAAGCTCTTCTCGGGCCCGACCCGCACCACGCCCAGGTTGGGATGCAGCGTCGTGAAAGGGTAGTCGGCAATCTTTGGACGGGCATTGGAGATCGCCGATATCAGCGTGCTCTTGCCCGCGTTGGGCAATCCCAGTAACCCGACATCCGCCAGCACGCGCAGTTCCAGCTGCAGCTTGCGGGCCTCGCCGGGCCAGCCGGGTGTCTTCTGCCGCGGTGCGCGATTGGTGCTGCTCTTGAAATGCAGGTTGCCGAAGCCGCCATCACCGCCCTTGGCCAGCAGGGCGCGCTGGCCGTGCTCGAGCAGCTCGACCAAAGGCGCGCCGGTCTCGGCGTCGCTGATGATCGTGCCCACCGGCATGCGCAGTTCGATGTCCGGGCCCGCGGCGCCGAACTGGTCGGACCCGCGGCCGGCCTCGCCATTCTTGGCGATGTGGCGGCGGGCGTAGCGATAGTCGATCAGGGTGTTGATGTTGCGGTCGGCCACCGCCCACACGCTGCCGCCCTTGCCGCCATCGCCGCCGTTCGGGCCCCCGAAGGGAATGAACTTCTCACGCCGGAAGCTCATGCAGCCCGCACCGCCATCGCCGGCGGCGATGTCGATCGTGGCTTCGTCGACGAACTTCATGATTGCACGTGCGTTACCGGCCCTGCCAAGCAAAAGCCCCGGCGAACCGGGGCTTCATGGGCATGGTCGCGGCGATGCTCAGACCGGCGTGACGAACACCGTCTGGCGGTTCAACGCGCCCTTGGTCTCGAAGGAAACCGAGCCGTCGGTCAGCGCGAACAGCGTGTGATCCTTGCCGATGCCCACGTTGGTGCCGGGGTGGAACTTCGTGCCGCGCTGGCGGACGATGATCGATCCAGCGCTAACGGTTTGGCCACCGAAGACCTTCACGCCCAGCATCTTCGGCTGCGAATCGCGGCCGTTGCGGGTTGAGCCCCCGCCCTTTTTCTGTGCCATGGTTTTGCTCCTTCAGTCCTGCTTCGCCGGCCCGTCAGGCGACGACCAGCGAGCCGATCTGCAGCTCGGTGTAGTTCTGGCGGTGACCGCCGTGCTTCTGGTAGTGCTTGCGACGGCGCATCTTGAAGATGCGCACCTTGTCGTGCCGGCCATGCGCCACCACGGTGGCCTTGACACTGGCACCCGCAACCCAGGGAGCCCCAACCTGCAGATCCGCGCCGCTACCCACGGCCAGAACTTGCTCGATCACGATTTCCTGGCCCACGTCCGCAGCAATCTGTTCTACCTTGATCTTTTCGCCGGCAGCAACCTTGTATTGCTTGCCACCGGTTTTTATGACCGCGTACATATGTGACCTTTCGACTTTCCAAGAACTGCCGGCTTGACGACGCATCCACGCGCAATCGCCGGCCAGCCTTCGAGCATAACACGGCACGCCCGTCTTGCGGGCTCGTGCACCCCCGCGAAACACGGGCCACATGGCCGGGGGAACCACGCCTGTGCCTGCGCCAGGGCGATTCTTATAGACTTGGCCACCGCGTTTCGAGCCATTTCGTGCTGGACACCACCGCCCCGCCCATCGTCGCGCATGATCCTGTGGACTTGGCCATGCGCCAGGTGGACATCGTCATCCGCGAACGGCTGTCGTCGCGCGTGGCGTTGATCGATCAGATCTCCGGCTACATCGTCGGGGCAGGCGGCAAGCGGATCCGACCCCGGCTGGTGCTGCTGTTTTCCGAGGCGCTGGGCTTCGACGGCCCGGAACGCCACGAACTGGCCGCCGTCGTCGAGTTCATCCACACCGCCACGCTGCTGCACGACGACGTCGTGGACGAATCCGCGTTGCGGCGCGGCCGGCCAACGGCCAATGCAATGTTTGGCAACGCGGCCAGCGTGCTGGTCGGGGATTTCCTGTACTCGCGTGCCTTCCAGATGATGGTGTCGGTGAACTGCATGCGCGTGCTGGAAGTGCTGGCCGACGCCACCAACGTCATTGCCGAAGGCGAAGTCCTGCAGTTGATGAACATGCACGACCCCGACTTGGCCGTGGCGGATTACCTGCGCGTGATCCGGTTCAAGACAGCCAAGCTCTTCGAAGCCAGCGCCCGGCTGGGCGCGGTGCTGGCGGGCGCCAGCGCGGACATCGAGGAAGCCTGCGCCGGCTACGGCCGAGCCCTGGGAACCGCCTTCCAGATCGTTGACGACCTGCTGGACTACGAGGGCGACAGCAAGGAGCTCGGCAAGAACGTCGGCGACGACTTGCGCGAAGGCAAGCCGACGCTGCCGCTGCTGCTGGCCATGGAACGGGCCAGCCCGCAGGAGCGGGCACTGATGCGCCGCGCGATCGAACAGGGCGAGGAACAGGGTCTGTCGGACATCCTGGCGATCGTCCGGCGCACAGGCGCACTCGAAGCCACGCGCGACGCGGCCCGGCTGGAAGCCGAGCAGGCCTGTGCGATGCTGCAGACACTGCCGGAATCGCGCGCGCGCCGGGCTCTGCTAGAATTATCGGCTCGCGCGGTGCACCGGTCTTCCTGACGGGCACCACCAGCTGGCCCCGGGCCGGCCGGCGCAAAAGACGGGTCGGTTGTTGCAGGCGCAGCCACGCGACGGGCCCGCAAAGACACATCGGGGTGTAGCTTAGCCTGGTAGAGCGCTACGTTCGGGACGTAGAGGCCGGAGGTTCGAATCCTCTCACCCCGACCAGTCACTGGCATCGCCAGATTGGCTTGCCCAGCACGGATGCAACCCGCGGGCATGTGCCAAGGTACGCTCAGCCCCCTTGTTTCGCCAGGGCACCGTCCTGGCAGCCAGGGACCAGCGGGCCGGCTTGTGGCAGAGTCCCGCATGCGCGTTGATCCCGCTGCTCAGATCGGCAAAGTGCGCTCCGGCGCCCTGGAAGGCCCGCCAGGGGTTGGAGCCAGCATTCGCACGGCGCTGGGATTGATCCGCTCAGTCGAGGCGTTACTCCGCTGGGTCGGCGCCCACCTGGCGCCTTCGCTTGTGCCCGTGGTTTCGGCCCGGCAAAGATTTGTTTCACGGATCGGACATGGCCACAGACACCCTGGTTGAACCACCGCAATCGTCCTTGACTGGGGTCGCACGCGTGCTGGTGAACGCTGGCCGTCTCAATGGCAAGACGGCCGAAGAGCTCACCAAGACCGCGCGCGAACGCAAGACGAGCTTCATCACCGTGGCCGTGACCTCCGGCGCCGTCAAGCCTGACGACCTGGCGCATGCGCTGTCCACGGCGCTGGCGCTGCCGCTGATCGACCTGAATGCCGTTGACCTGCAGAAGCTGCCGCGCAACTTGGTCGACGCGAAGATCGCGCAGCAGTATTCCGTCATCGCGTTGGGCAAGCGGGGCAACCGGCTGTTCATCGGCGCGGCCGACCCCACCGACCAGGAAGCGGTGGAACGCATCAAGTTCGCAACGCAGCTGACGCCCGAATGGGTGATCGTCGAATACGACAAGCTGATGCGCGAACTGGAATCGCAGGGCACCAGCGCCAACGAGACGCTGGAGAACCTGGCCAGCGCCGAGTTCGATTTCGACGTGACGGAAGAAGACGCTTCCGTGCCCGAGAACGCCGACGTCTCGACCGAGGTCGAAGACGCCCCGGTGGTGCGCTTCCTGCAGAAGATGCTGATCGACGCCATCAACATGCGCGCGTCCGACCTGCACTTCGAGCCCTACGAATTCCACTACCGCGTGCGCTTCCGCGTCGACGGCGAGCTTCGCGAGATCACGCAGCCGCCGATCGCG
>JAIXZR010000169.1 GCA_027489455.1 Rubrivivax sp.
CGCCGCCAGCGAAGGCCACGGCCCGCTGCGCGAATGGGTGGCGGCCGACCTCGCGCGCCAGGGCCTGAAGGTGGCCGCCAGCCAGGTGCTCATCACCACGGGCTCGCAGCAGGGGCTGGACCTGGCGGGCAAGCTGCTCATCGACCCCGGCAGCACCGTGGCCGTCGAACAGCCCAGCTACCTGGGCGCGCTGCAGGCCTTCGCGCCCTACGAACCCGATTTCCACCCCCTGGCCGGTGACGACGAGGGCCCGCTGCCGGCTGCGCTGGCGGCGGCCCGCGGTGCGCGCTTCGCCTACCTGCTGCCCAACTTCCAGAACCCCAGCGGCCGCTGTCTGGGCGCCGCGCGTCGCGATGCGCTGGTGGCGGCTGCGGTGCAAGCCGGCGTGCCGGTGGTGGAAGACAACCCCTACGGCGAACTCTGGTTCGACCAGCCCCCGCCCCCGCCGCTGGCGGCGCAGCTGGGCGACCAGGCGCTGTACCTGGGGTCCTTCAGCAAGGTGCTGGCCCCGGGCCTGCGGCTGGGCTATGTCGTGGCGCCCACCACGCTGTTCCCCAAGCTGCTGCAGGCCAAGCAGGCCGCCGACCTGCACACCCCGGGCTTCAACCAGCGCGTGGTCTACGAGGTCATCAAGGACGGCTTCCTGGACCAGCACGTGCCCACCATCCGCAGCCGCTACCGCGCCCAGCGCGACGCGATGCAGGCGGCACTGGCCGCCCACATGCCGCCGGGCTGCCGCTGGCAGGCGCCCAGCGGCGGCATGTTCTTCTGGATCACGCTGCCGCCCGGGCTGGACGCCACGGCCCTGCTGCCGCGCGCGGTGGAAGCCGGCGTGGCCTACGTGCCGGGCGCGCCCTTCTTCGCCCGGCCTGAAGCCGTGGGCGGCCTGGCCGCGCACACGCTGCGGCTGAGCTTCGTCACCGTGGCACCTGATCGCATCCATCAGGGCGTGGCCGCGCTGGCCGGCGTGCTGCGCCGCGCCCTGGAAGACAGCGGGCAGATCTTCCCCAGCCCGGCGCCCGCGGCTGCGGCCCCGCTGCAATGACCGGCATCGTGCCGCGCCCGCGCCGATTCCACCAGGTGGACGTGTTCACGCGCGAGCCCTTGAAGGGCAACCCGCTGGCCGTCGTGCACGACGCCGAAGGCCTGAGCGACGAGCAGATGGCCGCCTTCGCGCGCTGGACGAACCTGTCGGAAACCACCTTCCTGCTGCCGCCCTCGGCCGATGCGGCGGCGCAGGCCGACTACCGCGTGCGCATCTTCACCCCCGGCGGCGAGCTGCCCTTTGCCGGCCACCCCACCCTGGGCAGTGGCTGGGCCTGGCTGGCGGCCGGCGGCCAGCCGCGACAGGCTGGCATGGTGGTGCAGGAATGCGGCGTGGGCCTCGTGCGCGTGCGCCAGGGCGGGCCCGATGCCCGGGGTCGCCTGGCCTTTGCCGCCCCGCCGCTGCGCCGCAGCGGGCCGCTAGACGCGGCGCTGCTGGCGCGCATCGGCGCCGCGCTGGGCCTGGCCCCGGGCGACGTGCTGCAGCACCAGTGGGTCGACAACGGCCCGGGCTGGTGCGCGGTGATGCTGAGGTCGGCCGCGCAGGTGCTGGCGCTGCGGCCCGACATGGCGCAGCTGCGCGACATCAAGCTGGGCGTGGTGGCAGCGCAGCCGGCCGGGGCCGAGACGCAGTTCGAGGTGCGCGCCTTCGTGCCCGGGCTGGGCGTGCCGGAAGACCCCGTCACCGGCAGCCTGAACGCGGGGCTGGCGCAGTGGCTCATCGGTGCCGGCCTGGCACCCGAAAGCTACGTCGCAGCGCAGGGCGCGGCACTGGGCCGCGCCGGCCGCGTGCATGTGCAGCGGCAGGGGCAGGACATCTGGATCGGTGGCGACGTGGTGGCCTGCGTCAGCGGCGAGGTGCGGCTGTGAGCGTGCTCGTCGATCATCTGGTGGTCGCCGCGGCCAGCCTCGAGCAGGGCGTGGCCTGGTGCGAAGCCACCCTGGGCATCGCCCCCGGCCCTGGCGGGCAGCACGCGCTGATGGGCACGCACAACCGGCTGCTGAAGATCGCTACTGCGGCCTACCCCGATGCCTACCTGGAGATCATCGCCATCGATCCGGCCGCACCGCCCCCCGGCCGCGCGCGCTGGTTCGGTCTGGACGACGACGCGCTGCAAGCGCGCCTGCACGACGAGGGGCCGCGCTTGATCCACGTCGTCGCCCGCTCGACGATGCTGGACATGCACCGCTGGGGGCTGATCACCGTCGGGCAGCCGCCCGGTGATCCGGTCGAGGCCAGCCGCATGACGCCGCAGGGCGAGCTGCGCTGGCAGATCCTGCTGCGCGCCGACGGCAGCCTGGGCTGTGGTGGCGCCTTGCCCACCCTGCTGCAGTGGCAGGGTGTGCACCCGGCGCAGGCCATGCCGGCATCTGGTGTGACGCTGAAGAGCCTGGCGCTGCGCGGCGTGCCCGATCGCGCCCGCGATGTGCTGCGCCTGCGCGGCGTGGCGGTCTCGGCGGCTGCCGGTACCGCCGTCACGGCGACCTTGGACACGCCGCGCGGCGAAGTCGTGCTGGCCAGCGCCTGAGCCTACGTATCGACCGCCGGCCGGGCGCTGGCAGCGGGGCCCTTACGGGTTGCGGAAGTCGTCGTGGCAGGCCTTGCAGGTGCCTGCGGCGGGGCCGAAGGCGGCCTTCAGCGCATCCAGGTTGCCGGCCTTGGCGGCGGTGACGAGCTTGGCCACTTCGTCCTGCATCTTCTTGGCGCCGGCGTCGAACTTGGCGCGCTCGGTCCAGACGTTGGCCTTGGGCGTGCCCTTCTCGGTGCCGGCCGTGCCTTCGACGAAGCCG
>JAIXZR010000165.1 GCA_027489455.1 Rubrivivax sp.
GAGAAGGCGCGCCTGGTGCTGGCCATGCTGGTCTGGCAGCGCCCCAACCTGCTGCTGATGGACGAGCCCACCAACCACCTGGACCTGACGACGCGGGAAGCGCTGTCCATCGCGCTGAACGAGTTCGAAGGCACGGTGATGCTGGTCAGCCACGACCGCGCGCTGCTGCGCGAGGTCTGCGACGAGTTCTGGCTGGTCAGCCGCGGTGGCGTGGCGCCTTTCGATGGCGACCTGGACGACTACCAGAGGTGGCTGCTGGACGTGTCCCGCGCGCTGAGCAAGGGCCAGGAGCCGCCGCCCGTGCCCGGCCCAGCGCTGGCAGCCGCCGCATCGGCGGCTGCCGCTCCGGTGCCGGCACCCCCGCCCAAAGGGGCGCCCAAGCCCGCCAGCCGCGACGAGCGCAAGCAAGGCGCGCAGGCCCGGTCCCAGCTGGCCAACCGCACCCGGCCGCTGCGCATGGAAGTGCAGCAGATTGACGCCCGACTGGCCGCGCTGGGGGCCGAGAAGCTGGACCTGGAAGGCCAGCTCGCCCGCGGCAAGCTGCGCCCGAACGAACTGGCCGACATCGGTCGGCGCCTGAACCACATCGCCGCGGAAGTGGTGACGCTGGAAGAACGCTGGCTGGAACTGCAAGGCGAGATCGAGGCCATCAACGCCGAGCCCTGAATTCACCCGCGGCCTGCGTGCCGCACCCACCCGAAGGAGACCCACCATGGCCATCGACGCCAAGATCTACACCGCCACTGCCACCGCCACCGGCGGCCGTGCCGGCACCGCCAAGAGCAGTGACGAACGGCTGGCCGTCACGCTGTCCACGCCCAAGGCTCTGGGTGGCGACGACGGCAAGGGCACCAACCCCGAGCAACTGTTCGCCGCCGGCTATTCGGCCTGCTTCATCGGCGCGATGAAGGCCGTGGCGGCGCGCCAGAAGATCAGCCTGCCGGCTGAGGTCTCGATCACGTCGGACGTGGCCATCGGCCCGATGACGGGCAAGGCCGGGGCCTTCGGCATCTCGGTGGACATGGCCATCAGCGTCCCCGGCATGGACCGCGCCGCGGCCGAAGCCCTGGTGGCCACGGCGCACGAGGTCTGCCCCTACAGCAACGCTACGCGCGGCAACATCGATGTCACGCTGAAGGTGGTGTGAGTCACGCGACTGACATCGGGCTGTCACCCCCTTGATCCGGGGGCTGGCCCCACCCCAGGCTGACGCGGCAGTCACGGTTTCGTCACAGGGGGTTCCTACCGTTCGGGGCTTGTCACAGACCGGAGCCCGAACGTGTCATTTCGCCCTGCCCTGTCCGCCTTGGCTGCCGCCGCTGCCGTGGCCTTTGCATCGCCATCGCTCGCGGCCAACCCGATCGCGGCGATCACGCCGCTCTGGACCTACAACCACAACGTTGCGCCCACGGTGGGACGCTCGTCGGAGATCCCGCTGTTCGACGCCGGCACGCAGGCGCTGTGGGTCGTGGGCGGCAATGGCCTGGACGTGCTGGATCTGGCCGGCAACCGCATCCAGAGCTTCACCACCAGCGCCCTGGGCGGCGTGAACAGCATCGCGATCAGCGGCAACACGCTGGCCGTGGCCTTCACCAACGGCACCGACGCCGGGCAGCCGGGCCGGGTGAGCTTCTTCGACACCGCCACCTTCATCAGCCAGGGCGGCAGCGCCGCGCTGCTGGGCAGCGTGACGGTGGGCGCCGTACCCGACATGCTCACCTGGACGCCCGACGGCAGCCGCCTGCTGGTGGCCAACGAAGGCGAACGCCAGAGCAACACCAACAACCCCGTGGGCAGCGTGAGCCTGATCGACGTCACGCGCACCGGCAGCACGCTGAACACGAGCATCAGCACGGCCGGCTTCACGGCCTTCGACAGCCAGGTGGCCAGCCTGCGCGCCAGCGGCGTGCGCATCGTCGGCGACACCCTGCCTTCGGTGGCCTTCGAGCCCGAGTACATCGCCATCGCGCCCAACGGCCTGACAGCCCAGGTGACGCTGCAGGAGAACAACGCCATCGCCGAGCTGAACCTGCAGACCGGGCAGTTCACGCGCATCCTGCCGCTGGGCAGCAAGGACTTCAGCGCCCCGGGCAATGCCATCGACCCGAGCGACCAGGACAGCGCGGTGGGCAACTTCCGCAGCGTGCCGGTCAAGGGCCTGTACATGCCCGATGCCATCGTCAGCTACCGGGCTGGCGGGCAGTCTTTCTTCGTCATGTCCAACGAGGGCGATGCCTTCATCGACGACAGCGACGTCGTGCGCCTGGGTAACGCCGCCTACGTGCTGGACCCGGTGGCCTTCCCCAACGCCGCGGCGCTGAAGCAGAACAGCAACCTGGGCCGCCTGAACGTGTTGCGCAACGGCGCCACGGGCGAGCTGGCCAACGGCACGCCGATGACGGAGATCGTCACGCTGGGTGGGCGCAGCTTCTCGATCCGCGATGCCGACGGCAATCTCGTCTTCGACAGCGGCAACCAGCTCGAGACGGCCGCGCTGGCCGCAGGCGTCTATGCCGACGGCCGCAGCGACGACAAGGGCGTGGAGCCCGAAGGCGTGGCCCTGTTCACGCTGGGCGGCCGCACGCTCGCCTTCATCGGGCTGGAGCGCACCATGCGCAGCGCCGTGGCGATCTATGACATCACCGACCCGGCCAACGCTTCGTTCCTGCAGTTGCTGGTGTCCAGCGATAGCAACGTGCTGCGCCCTGAAGGCCTGGTCGCTTTCGAAAGCAACGGCCGCTTCTTCCTGGCCGTGTCGCATGAATCGACGGAGGACCTGATCGTGGCCGGTGGCGGGTCCAACCGCACCGTGCTGTACGAGATCTCGCCCGTGCCCGAACCCGGCACCTACGCGCTGATGCTGCTGGGCGTGCTGGGCGTGGCGGCCTTCGCCAGAAGGTCCAGCAAGAGCGCCACCCGGGCCTGAGCGGCGCTGCCCTCGGCGCTGGCCGGGGCACCCCGCGGGGCATCGCCCACCAGCCGCCCGCTGGCGCAGCGGGTGCTGATGCGCAGGGCCACGCCGGCCGCGGCGGCGCGTTCAGCGGCCGCCTGCAGATCGGCGTGCAGGGTGCCATTGCCGGTGCCTGCCAACACCAGGCCGTCGAACCCGGCGCCCACGGCGGCGTCGACCAGCGCCGCGTCGAAGCCGGCGTGGCTGGTGATCCAGCCCACGCGCGGCCACTGGGCCAATGCCAGGTCACAGACCACCGCGCCCAGCGCCACGCCCTGCGGCCAGGGCCGCAGCGGCAGCACACGGCCTTCTTCCACCAGCGCCAGCGGGCCCGCGGGGGCTGAATCGAAAGCCTGCAGCCGGTAGGCGTCGACCTTGCGCACTTCGTCGCCGGCATGCACTTGCCCGCCAAAGGCCACCAGCACGCCACAGGCGCCGGGCGTGTTCGCCACCGTCACCGCGTCCAGCAGGTTCTGCGGCCCATCGGCCTGCAATGATGTCGCCGGGCGCATGGCCGCCGTCAGCACCACGGGCTTGGCCGGGGCCAGCACGCGCTGCAGGAAGAACGCAGTTTCTTCCAACGTGTCGGTGCCGTGGGTGATGACGACGCCGGTGACGTCGTCCCGCGCCAGCTCCACGGCCAGCAACTGCACCAGTGCCTGCCACAGGGCGTGCGACATGTCCTTGCTGTCGACCTGCGCCAGCGCGCGCGTGCGCAGCGGCACCCCCGCCAGTGCCGGCACGGCGGCCAGCAGGTCCGCAGGCGTCAGCTCGCCGGTGCGGTAAGTCACGTTGTCGGCAGCGTGGGCCGCCCGGCCGGCGATGGTGCCGCCGGTCGTGATCAACAGCAGATGCGCAGGACTGTTTGCCATAGGCTGGGTTTATGGATGAAAATACAGTTGCTGGACAAAACGACAGCCCAGAAACAGATGCAGGAAGGTTCGCGCATGAACGACAGCCCCAAGCTCACGCCCCGCCAGCAACAGATTCTGGACCTGGTGCAGAGCGCGATCGAGCGTACCGGCGCACCGCCCACGCGCGCGGAGATCGCAGCCGAGCTCGGCTTCAAGTCGGCCAACGCCGCTGAAGAGCATCTCCAGGCCCTGGCCCGCAAGGGCGTGCTGGAGCTCGTCAGCGGCACCTCACGCGGCATTCGCCTGAAGAGCGACACCTTGCGCTCCCTGGCCGAAGCCCGCCTGAGCCAGTTCGGCAAGCAGTACAGCCTGCCCCTGCCCAACCTGGCCCAGCTGTGCCTGCCGCTGGTGGGCAGGGTGGCGGCTGGCAGCCCCATCCTGGCGCAGGAACACATCGACCAGACTTACCAGTTCGAAGCTTCACTGTTCCAGCGCCGGCCGGATTACCTGCTCAAGGTGCGCGGCATGAGCATGCGCGACGCCGGCATCATGGACGGCGACCTGCTGGCCGTGCAGAAAGCCAGCGACGCCAAGAACGGCCAGATCGTGGTGGCGCGGCTGGGCGACGACGTCACCGTCAAGCGCCTGCACAAGGTGGGCAGCCGCATCGAGCTGCTGGCCGAGAACCCGGACTTCAAGACCATCGTCGTGCCGCCGGGTAGCGATTTCGCGCTCGAAGGCATCGCCGTGGGCCTGATCCGCAACACCATGCTGATGTAGGCCCGGGGCCACGCCATGCCGTCTGCTACTGCAGCTCCCAAGGCGGCGCCTGCCCAGCGCCTGTCGCCACCCCGCGCGCTGAAGCCTCGCAAGGCCCGCAACGCGGCCGAATGCGACCATCTAGAGCAATTGCCCAACATCGGCCCCAGTCTGGCGGGCGACTTGCGCAGCCTCGGCGTGCAGCACCCGGGCGAGTTGCGGACACGCGACGCCTACACGCTCTATCTGGCGCTGTGCAGCGCCACGGGCAAGCGACAAGACCCTTGCGTGCTGGACACCTTCATGGCCGCCGTCGACTTCATGCAAGGCAGCGAAGCCCGCCCCTGGTGGACCTACACCGCGCAGCGCAAGCTGCGGTACGGCGCGCTGTAGTGCCGGCGGCGGGCCCGGGCCCGCACGCCCCAGCGGCCGTCATGTGATGGGCAGGGCCAGGCGTCAAGGTCAGCGCCTGAAATGACGCCGGCGCGAACTGGCGGCCTGCAAGGCCGTTTCTCACGCCTTCGCTGGCGGCTCGTGGCGGCAACATGGGCTCAGGTCACGTCGTGTGACGTCCGATATCACCCCCATGACACCGCTGAACATCCTTTCGCGCTGGAACCGGCGGTCCACCCTGGGGCCGGGCGCCACCACGCGGCTGGGCCTGTGCCCGCCTTCGCTGCGCCAGCGGCCCGACAGCCGCTGGCAACGCATGCTGTTCTGGCTGCTGGCACCGGCGCCCGGCCAGGCGGCCCCGCCGATGAACCGGGTGCCCGCGGTGCGTGTGGAGTTCATGCGCGCCGTGGCCGATATCGACGGGTTCGAGGCCGACCAGTTGCGCAACCGCATCGCCCTGGCGCGCTCGTTGCGCGAGCTCTGGCACTTGCGGGCGGAGGTGTTCCGCATCGTCGGCCTGGCCTTCAGTCAGCGCGAGGCAGAAAACCGGCTCGGTGTCCTCAACCGCCACTTTCCCACGCGCGCCCCCCGTTCGCAGTTCGGTAGCCTCTGATGACTTCGCCCTCGCAACACACCACCTCCCAGCCTGGCCTGCCTGGCGCCATCGCGGCGTCCGTTGCGGCAGGCACCGCGCCGCCACGCCACTACACGCCAGGCGCACAGGGGCCCGGTGTGGGCCTGCCGGGCGACCGCTCGGCGCGCATGGCTGCACGGCGGGCGTTCGTGGATCTGAAACAGACTTACCTGCTGGCGCTGGCCGGCGCCGCGCAGGCCGATACCGCCTGGCTGCGCAACCAGGTGCGGCAGGCCGAAGAACCCGTCGACTTGTGGCTGCTGCGCGGCCCGGTCTTCGCTGCCCTGGCGGGCGCCGAACCCGAGCGCCGCCGCTGCCGGCAGATGTTGCGGCGCGGGCTGGATTCGGTGTTTGCCGACAGCGAGCCCGCCAGCGGCTTCGCGCCCTTCTAGCGCGGCGACGGCCCTCAAGCTGCGGCCGTCAGGCTGCCGCCTTCACGCGGTGGCGGAAGGTCTTGCGGAACTTCTCGACCTTGGGCGCCACAACGAAGGCACAGTAGCCCTGGCCTGGATGCTGGGCAAAGTAGTGCTGGTGGTAGGCCTCGGCGCGCGAGTAGTTGTCCTCGCGCTGGATCTCCGTCACCACACGCCCCTTGAGCTGGTCGTTCAGTTCGGCCCGCACGGCCTGCGCCACGGCTTCCTGCTCTGGCTCGTGCCAGTAGATGCCGCTGCGGTATTGCGTGCCGACATCGTTGCCCTGGCGATTGAGCGTGGTCGGGTCATGGATGACGAAGAAGATCTCCAGGATCTCGCGCAGCGTGATGCGCTCGGCGTCGAAACTCACGCGCACGACCTCGTTGTGCCCGGTCGTGCCGGTGCAGACCTGCTCATAGCTCGGCTGCGGAACGTGGCCGTTGCAGTAGCCGCTCTCGACGGCGAGCACGCCGTCGACCTGCTCGAACACCGCCTCGGTGCACCAGAAGCAGCCGCCGCCCAGGGTGATCTGCTGTGTGTTCATGAAATCTCCCGGTTTGCCAGGCATGTCGCCCAGACGTCCGTCGAGAAAACGGACGACTCTTTACACTCGCTGCGGATTATCAGGAGACGCACACCATGGCCGCGAAGTTCCAGTGGGATGACCCTTTCCAGTTCGATGCCCAGCTCAGCAGCGACGAGCGCGCCGTCCGCGATGCCGCGCACGCCTATTGCCAGGAACGCCTGCAGACGCGGGTGCTGATGGCGGCGCGGCACGAGAAGTTCGACCGCGAGATCATGACCGAGATGGGCGAGCTCGGCCTGCTGGGCAGCACCATCGAAGGCTACGGCTGCGCCGGCCTCAACCACGTCTGCTACGGGCTGGTAGCGCGCGAAGTCGAGCGCGTGGACAGCGGCTACCGCAGCGCGATGAGCGTCCAGAGCAGCCTGGTGATGCATCCCATCCACGCCTACGGCAGCGAAGAGCAACGCCAGAAGTACCTGCCCAAGCTGGCGACCGGCCAGTGGGTGGGCTGCTTCGGCCTGACCGAGCCCAACCACGGCAGCGACCCGGCCAGCATGATCACCCGCGCCACGCCCGCCGTGCGCGACGGCGTGGCCGGCTTCCGGCTCAAGGGCAGCAAGATGTGGATCACGAACAGCCCGATCGCCGACGTCTTTGTCGTCTGGGCGAAGAAGGTCAACGACGACGGCACGGTCGGCGGCCAGGAAGCCATCCACGGCTTCATCCTGGAAAAGGGCATGCCGGGCCTGAGCGCGCCCAAGATCGAAGGCAAGATGAGCCTGCGCGCCAGCATCACGGGCGAGATCGTGATGGACGATGTCTTCGTGCCCGAATCGCAGCTGCTGCCGGGCGTGAACGGCCTGAAGGGGCCGTTCGGCTGCTTGAACAAGGCACGCTACGGCATCGCCTGGGGCACGCTGGGTGCGGCTGAATTCTGCTGGCACGCCGCGCGCCAGTACACGATGGACCGCCATCAGTTCGGCCGTCCGCTGGCCGCCAACCAGCTGATCCAGAAGAAGCTGGCCGACATGCAGACCGAGATCACCCTGGGCCTGCAGAGCGTGCTGCGCGTGGGCCGGCTGATGGACGAAGGCCAGGCCGCGCCGGAGATGATCAGCCTGATCAAGCGCAACAGCTGCGGCAAGGCGCTGGACATCGCCCGCCAGGCGCGCGACATGCACGGTGGCAACGGCATCCACGACGAATACCACGTCATCCGCCACATGATCAACCTCGAGACCGTCAACACCTACGAAGGCACGCACGACGTGCATGCGCTGATCCTGGGCCGGGCGCAGACGGGGTTGCAGGCGTTCTTCTGACCCCCTGCCCGCCCGCCCAGCGAGCAACGCCATGAACGACCTGCTGCTCGCTTTGGGTCTGGAAGGCTGGAAGCCGCTGATCGGCGCGTTCATCCTGCCCCCGGTGCCCTTCGTCCTGCTGGTGCTGGTGGGCATGCGGGTGGGGGCACGGCGGCGCGTGCTGGGCTGGCTGTTGTTGCTGACAGGCTGCGCAGGCCTGTGGCTGTCGCAGACCACGGCCGCCAGCCACCTGCTGCGTGTCTGGGCCTTGAAGCCGCCCCCGGCCCTGCAGCCGGCGGACGTGGCAGCGCTGCGCCGGGCCCCCCAGACGGCCGTGCTGGTGCTGGGCGGCGGCAGCGTGCCGATGCGGCAGGAATACGGCACCAGCGACCTGCATCCCCGCGGGGTGGAAAGGCTGCGCTACGGCATCGCCCTGGCGCGCCAGACGGCGCTGCCGCTGGCTTTCAGCGGCGGCGTGGGCTGGGGCGGCGGCGACCGTGCATCGGAAGCCGCGCTGGCCGCGCGCATCGCCGAGAACGAGTTTGGCTTCAAGCTGCGCTGGCAGGAAGACCAGTCCCGCGACACGCGCGAAAACGCGTCGCGCAGCGTGCCGTTGCTGCGCGACCAGGGCATCCGCCACATCGTGCTGGTGACCCACAACTACCACATGCCGCGGGCCGCGCGCGCGTTCCGCGAAGCCATTGCCGCCAGTGGCGTGCCGATCCGCCTGACGCTGGCCCCGATGGGCGTGCCAGCCGACGGTGGCCTGCGGGCGCGTGACTTCCTGCCCAGCCTGACGGGCGGCGAACACACCCGGCTGGCCCTGCACGAGTGGCTGGGGCGCCTGCTGGGGGCTTGAAGCCAGGCCGGGGCTGAGCGGGCAGAGCCCGCCCTAGAAGACGAGGGCGGCGACGAAGACCCCAACCATGATGAACGAAAGCACCACCTTGGCCAGCATGCCCGCCATGATGCCCAGCCAGGTGGCCACGCCAACCTTCAGCGCATGCTGTTGGTCACGCCGGGCCAGGTATTCGCCCACCGCCGCGCCGACCAGCGGCATGAAGAACACGCCCACGAGGCCCATGAACAGCCCCACCACCGTGCCCACGGCGGCGCCGATCAGCGCCTGGCGGCTGGCGCCCACCTTTTTGGCGCCCAGCAGGCCGGCAACGAAATCCAGCGCCCAGGCCAGCACAGCCAGCACCGCCACGATGATCAAGGTGGTCGTGCCGACGCGGGTGAAATCGTCGATCCAGGCCCCCAGCACGATGCCGCCCAGCACCAGGGCCGTGCCCGGCAGAGCGGGCAGGACGGTGCCGGCCAGGCCGATCAGGATGAGGGCGACTGAGAGGATCCACAGCAGGGCAGGTGTCATGAGGCAGCGAGGAAGTTCGGAAGCGCGCCAAAGCAGCGCAACCCGATCATGCCGCGGCGCAGCACCCACGCCGTGCGGGGCCATGCACTGGCGCGCTGGGCAGGCCCGGCGTGATCGCGCACACTTCGCGCGCAAGCGCAGCGACGTCCGGCATCGGGCGGCTGCCTTGCGTAGCGGTGGGATGCCCCCATCTGTAAGCCTCTTGATTGGTTTTGCCAAAGGACTGCACGAGTGAACACCTGGATGAACCGCGTACTCAGCATCGCTCTCGGCGCCGCCGTGGTGCTGACTGGCGCCCTGCCGACGCAAGCCGACGCCAAGCGCCTGGGCGGCGGCAAGTCGCAGGGCATGCAGCGCGACATGCCGGCCCGCACCGCACCTGACGCACCGCCCGCCCGCCCGGCACAGCCGGCCCAAGGCGCCAACCCGGCTTCGCCGGCCGCGCCGGCAGCCGCTGCCGCAGGCACCGCCGCCGCGGCTGGCAAGCGTTCCTGGTTGGGCCCCATCGCTGGCCTGGCCGCTGGCCTGGGCATCGCCGCCCTGTTCAGCAGCATGGGCCTGGGCGCTGAACTGGCCAACTTCGTGATGCTGGCACTGCTGGGCGTGGCCGCATTCTTCCTGGTGCGCTTCCTGATGGCGCGCTTCGGCGGCCAGCGCCAGACGCCGGCCCTGGCTGGTGCCGCTGCCGGCGCTGGCGGCACGGGTGCAGCCCGCGACCTCAGCGCCTTCCGCCCTGCCCCCGTGCAGCGTGAAATGATCGACGAGCGCCCCGCCGCCTTCAAGCCGCAGCCCGTTGCGCAGCCGGCCACCTTGGCCAGTGACCCGGTGGCCCCGGTTGCCGCTGCTGCCCGGCCCGCAGTTTCGGCTGCGTTCGTGCCGGCCAGCTTCGACAGCGAAGGTTTCGAGCGCATCGCGAAGATGATCTTCATCCGCATGCAGACCGCCAACGACGCTGGTGACCTGAACGACCTGCGCCGCTTCACGACGCCGGAAATGTTTGCCGCCGTTCGCCTGGACATCCAGGACCGCAATGGCGCTATCCAGACCACCGACGTCCAGAAAGTTGATGCCCAGGTGCTGGACGTGGCGGAAGAAGACGGGCGCCAGGTGGTGAGCGTGCGCTTCACCGGCCTGGTGTCCGAAGAAGCCGGTGCACCCGCCACCCCCTTCAACGAGGTGTGGCATCTGGTGAAGGACGTGGGCAGCGCCGACAGCGCCTGGGCAATTGCCGGCATCGAACAGCTTTCGGCCTGACCCGCACCCGCTAGCCCCCCGCGCTGCCCGCATTCGCCACCGTGCGAATGCGGGCAGCGCACTTTCTGGCCATGCCGCCTGTTCCAGCCTGGCCTAACCAGGCCGTTAGCATGGGGGCATGACAACACGCCATCTCCCCACCCCCGCCGCTGCGCGACACCCCGCCCTGCGGCTTGCATTGGCCTTGGCCATGGCACTGGGCCTGGGTGCCTGCGCCACACAGCAGGCAGCGCCACCCGTACTCACGCCCCCCGCCGCCATGCGCGTGGAAGGCGTGCCGCCACTGGCGCAAGCGGTGCTGGAACCCATCCAGCGCTACAGCCAGGTCATCGGCCATGGCCTGGTGGACTGGCACCCGCTGCAGCGCGAGATGCTCGTCAGCCACCGCCTGCCCGGCGCCAGCACCGCGCAGCTGTTCCGCCTGCGCAGCCCGCAAGGCACGCTGGAACCGCTGACCAGCGGCGCCGACCCGGTCACCAACGGCCGCTGGGAACCGCGCCAGGGCCGCTTCATCGTCTTTGCCCGCGGCACCGGCGGTGACGAGGTCTTCCAGCTCTTCCGGCTGGACCCGGACACCCGCGCGACCACCCAGATCACCCCGGCCGGGCAGCGCCACGCGTTCGGGGGGTGGCTGCCTTCCACGGGCCAGGTGGTCTACACATCGGTGCCGCTGGACCGCACCGCGCAGGGCGGCACGCGCGCCGAGGTGACGACGACGGTGTCGGTCGTCGATCCGATGAACCTGGCCACCCGGCGCTTGATCGCCGAGTTGCCCGGCGGCGGCTGGAGTGGCCTTGAAGTCTCGCCCGACGAGACGCGCGCAGCGATCACGCGTTATGTCTCGGCCACGCAGAGCGAAGTCTGGCTGCTGCGCCTGGCCGACGGGCAGCGCCAGCGGATCCTGCCGGCAGCAGGCGAAAACCTGGTGGCCAGCCATTTCAGCGCCGGCTGGGCGCCGGACGGGCAGTCGGTCTTCGTCGTCAGCGACCGCGCCGGCGAGTTCCTCGAGCTGATGCGGCAGGATCTGGCCAGCGCCGCCCCTGCCGGCCTGCGGCGGTTGACGGCGCACATCCCCTGGGACGTGGCCGACGGTGACCTGGCCCCCGGCAGCGGCCTGCTCGCCCTGACGGCCAACATCGACGGCCGCGATGAACTGCGCCTGCTGGACATGGCCAGCGGTGCCGAACGCGCCCTGCCCGCCGGCACGCGGCTGCCTGCGGGGAGCGTGGGCACGCTGCGTACGCACAAAGGCACGGGCGAGCTGGCCATGGTGATCAGCGGCGCGCGGGCCCCGGCCCAGGTGTTTTCTCTCGACCCCAAGACCGGCGCGGTTCAGGCCTGGACCCAGCCCATCACCCCCGCTGGCCTGGACCTTGCCAGCTTGCCCGACCCCGAGATCGTGCGCTGGCAGAGCTTCGACGGCCGCACCATCAGCGGCATCCTGTACCTGCCGCCAGCCCGCTTCACGGGCCGGCGCCCGGTCTACATGTCGGTGCACGGCGGGCCGGAAGCGCAGAGCAAGCTGGGCTGGAAAGGCCGGCTGAACTACCTGACGCAGGAGCTGGGCATCGCGGTGTTCGAGCCCAACGTGCGCGGGTCCTCGGGCTACGGCAAGACCTTCCTGAACCTGGACAACGGTCGCTTGCGCGAAGACTCCGTCAAGGACATGGGCACGGCCATCGACTGGATGGCCACCCATCCGCGCCTGGACGCGAAGCGCGTGGTGGTGGCCGGCGGCAGCTACGGCGGCTACATGGCCCTGGCGGCCAGCGTGCGCCTGGCCGACCGCATTGCCGGCGCGGCCAGCACGGTGGGCATCAGCAACTTCGTCACCTTCCTGGAGCGCACCGAAAGTTACCGCCGCGATCTGCGCCGCGTGGAATACGGCGACGAACGCGACCCGGCCATGCGCGCCTTCCTGGAAAGCATTTCGCCGCTGAACCTGGCGGACCAGATCCGCAAGCCGCTGCTGGTGGCCCAAGGCAAGAACGACCCGCGCGTGCCCTGGACGGAAAGCGAGCAGATCGTGCGCAAGCTGCAAGCCCGCAACAGCACCGTGTGGTACCTGCTGGCCGACAACGGGGGCCACGGCTTCGCACGGCGCGAGAACGCCGACTTCTACTTCGCCACGCTGGTGAAGTTTCTACAGGACACGGTGCTGAAGTAGCCCGCGTTCGCCCGCCGGGCTAGCCGCCGCCTGCGGCCTGGCCCACGGGCGCGCTGGCGGCCTGCCACAACTGGAAGACATTGCCTTCCGGGTCGTGGCCGTCACACATCGTGCGCGTCTGGCCCAGCCGGGTGAAGGCCCACTCCCGGGCCACCGGGTCCAGCACCCCGCCCAGCGCAGCCGCATAGGCGCGCGCCGCAGCCAGGCTGGCCACGGCGAAGACGGGCTTGATGGGTGTTTCCTCACGCCGGGCCGGCGGCTGGGCGATGACGATGTCCTGGGCGTAGCGGGCGGGAATGGCGTGCACGATGAGCTGGGTATCGCCGGCCAGCAGCACCACATGGCCCGTGTCGCCACCGGCTGGCTGCAGTCCACAGACCTGCTGGTAGAAGGCCGCCACCCGCGCCATGTCCTTGGCAAAGATGACGGCGCCCGTCAGGCCGGTCGCCATCTCAAGCCACCCACTTCCTGGCGTTGTGGAACATGCGCATCCAGGGGCTGTGCTCGCCCACGGCGCCGGGTGCCCAGCTCATCTGCACGTTGCGGAACACCCGCTCGGGGTGCGGCATCAGGGCCGTCACTCGCCCATCGGCGGTGGTCACGGCCGTCAGTCCGGACGGGCTGCCGTTGGGGTTGAAGGGGTAGGCCTCGGTGGGCTCGCCGGTGTTGTCGACGAAGCGCAGCGCGCGGTGCACGGCCGTGGCATCGCCGCGCTGGCTGAAGTCGGCCCGGCCCTCGCCATGGGCCACGGCGATCGGCAGCCGGCTGCCGGCCATGCCCTGGAAGAAGAGGCTCGGGCTGTCCAGCACTTCCACCATCGACAGACGCGCCTCGAACTGCTGGCTGGCGTTGCGCGTGAAGCGCGGCCAGGCCTGGGTGCCAGGGATGATGGGGCTCAGCGCCGCCAGCATCTGGCAGCCGTTGCAAACCCCCAGGGCAAAGGTGTCAGGGCGGTCGAAGAAGGCGGCGAAGGCTTCGGCCAGTTGCGGGTTGAACAGGATGCTGCGCGCCCAGCCTTCGCCCGCACCCAGCGTGTCGCCATAGCTGAAGCCGCCGCAGGCCACCAGGCCGCGGTAGCCGGCCAGCTGCGTGCGGCCGGCCTGCAGGTCGGACATGTGCACGTCGAAGGTGTCGAAGCCCGCCTGGTCCATCACCCAGGCCATTTCGAGGTGCGAGTTCACGCCCTGTTCGCGCAGGATGGCCAGCTTGGGCCGCGCGGTGTTGACGAAAGGCGCGGCCACCGTTTGCTGCGGGTCGAACGACAGATGCTCGTGCAGGCCCGGGTCGGCCGGGTCGCCGGCAGCGGCGTGTTCGGCATCGGCGCAGGCCGGGTTGTCACGTTGCTGGGCGATGCGCCAGCTGACGGTGTCCCACTGCTGCTGCAGCGCCTGCAGCGGGGCGCCGAACTGCAGCTTGGTGTCGCGCCAGACCTCCACCACGCCGCGGTCGTTGGGCTTGCCGATGAAGTGCGCGTGGCGGCTCAGGCCGTGTTCGCGCAGGGTCTGGATGACGTCGTTGCGCACGGCAGTGGGCACCTGGATGACGACGCCCAGCTCTTCGTTGAACAGGGCCTGCAGCATCAGTTCGTTGCGGCGCTCGCTGACCTGGGTGGCCCAGTTCTTCGAATCGCCGTACTCGGCGCGGCTGTCGGCAATACCGTCGCCTTCCGTCACCAGGATGTCCACGTTCAGGCTCACGCCCCGATGGCCAGCGAAGGCCATTTCGCAGACCGCGGCCCAGAGGCCGCCGTCGCTGCGGTCGTGATAGGCGAGGATGCGGCCCTGCGCGCGCAGCGCGTTGATGGCAGCGACCAGAGACTTGATCTGCTGTGCGTCGTCCACGTCCGGCACCTCGTGCCCGAACTGGCCCAGCACCTGCGCCAGCATGCTGCCGCCCATGCGCCTTTTGCCCTGGCCCAGGTCGATCAGCACCAGGGTGGTGTCGCCCGGCTGCAGCTGCGGCGTCAGCGTGCCGCGCACGTCGTCCAGCGTGGCGAAGGCGGTGACGATCAGAGAGACCGGGGCGGTGACCTGCTTGGTCACGCCTTCGTCCTGCCAGCGTGTGCGCATGGACAAGGAATCCTTGCCCACCGGAATGCCGATGCCCAGCGCCGGGCACAGTTCCATGCCGATGGCGTGCACGGTGTCGTAGAGCGCGGCGTCCTCGCCGGGTTCGCCGCAGGCGGCCATCCAGTTGGCGCTGAGCTTCACGCGGTCCAGTTCGATAGGCGCGGCCAGCAAGTTGGTGATGGCCTCGGCCACCGCCATGCGGCCGCTGGCCGGGCCGTTCAGCGCCGCCAGCGGGGTGCGTTCGCCCATGGCCATGGCTTCGCCGCGGAAGCCGGTGTAGTCCGCCAGCGTCACGGCGCAGTCGGCCACCGGCACCTGCCAGGGGCCGACCATGGGGTCGCGGTGGCTCAGGCCGCCCACGGTGCGGTCGCCGATCGTGATGAGAAAACGCTTGCTGGCCACGCTGGGGTGGCGCAGTACGTCCAGCGCCACGGTTTCCAGCTTCACGCCCGTCAGGTCCAGCGGGGCTTCGCTGCGGGCCACGCGCTGCACCTCGCGGTGCATCTTGGGCGGCTTGCCCAGCAGCACGTCCATGGGCATGTCGATCACACGCTGGGGTTTTCCGTCCTCGCCGGGCCCGTCCTCCAGGATC
>JAIXZR010000204.1 GCA_027489455.1 Rubrivivax sp.
AGGCCGTTGTTCTTGGCCTGCTTGGGCAGCAGATAACGCTGGGCGATGTTGAGCTTCTCGTCTTCGGTGTAGCCGGCCAGACGGATCACTTCCATCCGGTCCAGCAGCGCCGGCGGGATGTTCATGCTGTTCGAAGTCGCCACGAACATCACGTCACTCAGGTCGAAGTCGACCTCGACATAGTGGTCGCTGAAGGTGTGGTTCTGTTCCGGGTCCAGCACTTCGAGCAGGGCCGACGACGGGTCGCCGCGGAAGTCCATGCCCAGCTTGTCGATCTCGTCCAGCAGGAACAGCGGGTTGCGCGTGCCGACCTTGGACAGGCTCTGCAGCACCTTGCCCGGCATGCTGCCGATGTAGGTGCGGCGGTGGCCGCGGATCTCGGCTTCGTCGCGCATGCCGCCCAGGGCCATGCGCACGAACTTGCGGCCCGTGGCGCGCGCCACGCTCTGGCCCAGGCTGGTCTTGCCCACGCCCGGGGGGCCCACCAGGCACAGGATGGGCGCCTTGACCTTGTCCACGCGCTGCTGGACCGCGAGGTACTCGAGGATGCGGTCCTTCACCTTTTCCAGGCCGAAGTGGTCTTCGTTCAGCACCGCCTCGGCATTGGCCAGGTCGTGCTTGATCTTGGTCTTCTTGGCCCAGGGCAGGTTGATGAGCGTGTCGATGAAGTTGCGTACCACCGTGGCTTCTGCGCTCATCGGGCTCATCAGCTTGAGCTTCTTCAGCTCGCTGTCGGCCTTCTTGCGCGCTTCCTTGCTCATCTTGGCGGCGGCGATCTTCTTCTCGAGTTCCTCGAGATCCGCGCCCTCTTCGCCATCGCCCAGTTCCTTCTGGATGGCCTTGACCTGCTCGTTCAGGTAGTACTCGCGCTGGCTCTTTTCCATCTGCCGCTTGACGCGGCCACGGATGCGCTTTTCCACCTGCAGGATGTCGACTTCGTGTTCCAGCAGCTCGAGCAGCTTTTCCAGCCGCTTGGCCACGCTGAACAGGTCGAGCACGCTCTGCTTGGCTTCCAGCTTCAGCGGCAGGTGCGCGGCGATGGTGTCGGCAAGACGGCCCGGGTCGTCGATGCCAGCGATGCTGGTCAGGATTTCCGGCGGAATCTTCTTGTTCAGCTTGACGTACTGGTCGAACTGCTGCGTCACGGCGCGACGCAGGGCTTCGATCTCTGGGGTGGCGTCCGTGCTCGGCGCCACGGGCAGCACTTCACCGATGAAGTGCTCGTCCGTGTCCGTGATGCTGATGGTGGAAGCCCGCTGCAAGCCCTCTACCAGCACCTTCACGGTGCCATCCGGCAGCTTCAGCATCTGCAGGATCGAGCTGACGCAGCCGATCTCAAACATGTCGTCCGGCTTCGGCTCGTCTTTGCCGGCTGCCTTCTGCGCCACCAGCATGATCTGGCGGCCGCTTTCCATGGCCGCTTCCAAAGCCTTGATCGACTTCGGTCGACCCACGAACAGCGGGATGACCATGTGCGGGAACACGACCACATCACGCAGCGGCAGCAGCGGCAGGGTGATGGGTTCTGACGGGAGGATGGGATGTCCTGACATGTGAGGGACCTCTCTTTCTCAAACCCACGTGGGGCCCGAGAGCAGGAATGCAATGGGACTATCAGCCGCCAAGCTCGCTCGCGCTCGCTGCCCCCCGAGGGGGATGCCCCGCCGCCGGCCCGGCAAAGCCGGTTCCGGGGCGGGAAGCTTAGGTGCTCGCAAAAGTGCGCCGCTTATGCAGAAGCTTTTTGCTCGCGGTAGACCAGCAGCGGCTTGGTGCCGTCTTCGATGATGTGCTCGTCGATCACGACCTTGGAGACGCCTTCGAGCGTGGGCAGCTCGTACATCGTGTCGATGAGTGACTGTTCCATGATGGAACGCAGGCCGCGCGCACCCGTGCGGCGCGCCAGCGCCTTGCGTGCGATCGCCTGCAGGGCCGATGGCCGGATCTCGAGTTCGACGCCGTCCATCATGAACAGACGCTGGTATTGCTTCACCAGCGCGTTCTTCGGCTCGGTCAGGATCTGGATCATCGCCTCTTCCGTCAGCTCACCCAGCGTGGCGACCACCGGCAGGCGACCCACCAGTTCGGGAATCAGACCGAACTTGATCAGGTCCTCGGGCTCGACGTTGCGGAAGATGTCGGCTGCGCGCTTTTCGGTCTTGCTGTGCACGCTGGCGGCGAAGCCGATGCCGGACTTTTCGGTACGGTTCTGGATGACCTTCTCCAGACCGTCGAAGGCGCCGCCGCAGATGAACAGGATGTTGGTCGTGTCGATCTGAAGGAAATCCTGGTTCGGGTGCTTGCGCCCACCCTGCGGCGGTACGCTGGCCATCGTGCCTTCGACCAGCTTCAGCAGCGCCTGCTGCACGCCTTCACCCGAGACATCGCGCGTGATGCTGGGGTTGTCGGCCTTCCGGCTGATCTTGTCGATCTCGTCGATGTAGACGATCCCGCGCTGCGCACGCTCGACGTCGTAGTTGCAGTTCTGCAGCAGCTTCTGGATGATGTTTTCGACGTCTTCGCCCACGTAGCCGGCTTCGGTCAGCGTGGTGGCGTCGGCGATCACGAACGGCACGTTCAGAAGGCGGGCCA
>JAIXZR010000124.1 GCA_027489455.1 Rubrivivax sp.
CTGCCCAACAACGCGCACCTGGCCTTCCGCAAGATCGAACGCATGGGCAAGCCCTGCATCGCGGCCATCCAGGGCGTGGCGCTGGGGGGCGGGATGGAATTCGCCCTGGCCTGCCACTGGCGCATCGCCGAGCCCACGGCGCGCTTTGGCCAGCCTGAGATCCGGCTGCGCCTGCTGCCGGGCTACGGGGGCACGCAGCGCCTGCCGCGCCTGCTGGCCAGCCGCCGCGGTGAGGCCGGCCTGCGCGATGCGCTGGACCTGATCCTGGGCGGCCGCAACATCGGCGGCGCCGAGGCGCTGGCGATGGGCGTGGTCGACGAGCTGCCCGACGCCGCTTCCGACGTGGTGAGCGCTGCGCATGCGCGCATCCGCGAGTACCTGGCCGCCGGTGGCGACACCGGCAGCGCGCTGGGCGCCGCGCTGCGCGACCGCCACGACAGCCTGGTGGCCTGGAACCAGCCATCGCCAGTGTCGCTGGACGCAGCGCTGGCCGACGCGCACCTGCAGCAGGTGCACGCGCAGCTGGCCTGGGCCGGCCGCAGCGGCGCGCGCGACCGTGCGCTGCAGGCCATCCGCACCGGCTGGACGCAGGGTCTGGACGCCGGGCTGGCGGTGGAAGCCGAGCTCTTTGCGCAGGCCATCGTGGACCCGGAAGGCGGCAAGACCGGCATCCGGCAGTTCATGGACAAGCAGAGCCCGGCGCTGCCCATCCGCCGCGGTGGCGTCAAGCCCGTGGCCGACCTGGCCGGCTGGATCGCGGACCAGACCGCGCAAGGCCAGCTGCTGGACCGCGGCGCGCCGTTCTACCCCGGCATCACGCCGCTGCCGGCCTGGCAATACGCCTTCGGCGTGCCCAAGGATCCGGCCACCGGCGAGCCGCGCTTCGGCGCGCCGAAGAAGAGCGAGATCGAGCTCATCGTGCCGGTGGAGACGCCCGAGCCGAACGAGGCCCTGGTCTACATGCTGTGCTCGGAAGTCAACTTCAACGACATCTGGGCGCTCACGGGCATCCCGGTCTCGCCCTTCGACAACCACGAGGAAGACGTGCAGGTCACCGGCAGCGGCGGCGTGGCCCTGGTGGCCGCGCTGGGCAGCGAAGCCAAGCGCGAGGGCCGGCTGAAGGTGGGCGATCTGGTGGCGGTGTACTCGGGCCAGACCGAACTGCTCAGCCCGCTGGCCGCACGCGACCCGATGTACGTGGGCTTCTCGATCCAGGGCTACGAGACGCGCACCGGCAGCCATGCGCAGTTCCTGGTGACGCAGGCGCCGCAGCTGCACCCGATCCCGGGCACGGGCGATCTCACCCTGGAGCAGGCAGGCAGCTACATCCTCAACCTGGGCACGATCGTGCGGGCGCTGTTCACGACGCTGAAGATCGCACCAGGCAAATCGATGTTCGTCGAAGGCGCGGCCACCGGCACCGGGCTCGAGGCACTGAAGAGCGCCACCCGCGCCGGGCTGGCCGTGACGGGCGGGGTCTCCAGCCCCGCGCGGGCCGCCTACATCGGCACGCAGGGCGCCGTGGGCGCGCTGGACCGCACCGACGCGCGCTTCGTGGGCCTCTACACGCCCGTGCCCGAGGACGACCCCGCCGCCTGGGAAGCCGCCGGCGCCCCGCTGCTGGAAGAGTTCAAGCGCCAGAACGGCGGCCGGCTGGCGGATTACGCCGTCTCGCACGCTGGCGAGACGGCCTTCCCGCGCAGCTTCCAGCTGCTGGCCGAGGGTGGGGCGCTGGCCTTCTACGGCGCTTCTTCGGGCTACCACCTCACCTTCGTCGGCAAGCCCGGCGTGGCCGCGCCCGAGGCCATGCTGCAGCGCGCCGGCGCGCGTGCCGGCGAAGCCGTGCTGCTGTACTACGGCCCGGGCAGCACCGCGCTGCTGGACGCCACGGGGCTGGAGATGATCGAGGCCGTGCGCGCGATCGGCGCGCGCACCGTGGTCGCCACCAGCACCGACGCGCAGCGCGAGTTCGTGCAGTCGCTGGGCTTCGAGGACGCCGTGGCCGGCGTGGTGTCGCTGGAAGACATCGCGCGGCGCCAGGGCGACAACTTCCACTGGCCCCAGACCATGCCGCGGCTGGCCGATGCGAAGAAGGACATCGAGACCTTCCGCGCCGGCGTGCGCGATTTCCAGGACCGCACGCTCAAGCCCTTTGGCGCGGCCGTGGGCGCGCTGCTGCGCAGCCCGGACAACCCGCGCGGCGCGCCCGATCTGATCATCGAACGCGCCGGCCACGACGCACTGGGCGTGAGCACCTCGCTCGTCAAGCCCTTCACCGGCCGCGTGGTCTATTGCGAAGAAATGACGGGCCGCCGCTATGCCTTCTACGCCCCGCAGGTGTGGACGCGGCAGCGCCGCATCCTGATGCCGAGTGCCAGCATCCTGGGCACGCACCTGTGCAACGCCTATGAGGTGACGCGCATGAACGACATGGTCGCCTCGGGCCTGCTGGAAGTCACCGACCCGACCGTCGTGCCCTGGGAAGGCCTGCCCGCTGCGCACCAGGCGATGTGGGACAACCAGCACCAGGGGGCCAACTACGTCGTCAACCACGCGCTGCCTGCACCGGGCTTGCGCAGCCGCGACGCCCTGTTCGAAGCCTGGGCCGCCGGCCTGCGCTCATCCGATTCGAACCACTGAGAGAACCGCCATGGCCAAAACCAAGACCGCCCTGCCAGACACGGCAGGCTCCGCCGGCACCCCCACCGCAGGCCGCCTGGCCGGCAAGGTGGCGCTGGTCACCGGCGCTGCCGGCAACCTGGGCGGGGAGATCGTCCGCCACTACCTGCGGCAGGGGGCCGTGGTGGTGCTGTCGGGCCGTACCCAGGCCCGCCTGAGCGCGGCGCTGGACGCGGCGCTCAACGACACCGGCGCCGCGCCCTCGCAGGCCGACACCGTGGTCATGGACGGGGCTGATCCCGACAGCGTGCGCCAGGGCATCGCCGAGCTCATCGCGCGCCACGGCCGGCTGGACATCCTGGTCAACAACGCCGGCTCGGCCGGCCCGCGCCAGCCGCTGGAAAAGGTGCCGCTGACGGAAGAAGAACTGCAGGCCCTGCGCGATGCCGGCAGCACCGATTCCGAGACCCTGGCCCAGGCCACGCGCAACATCCTGGGCGTGTCGTGGAACATGCTGCGCGCGGCGGCGCCGGTGTTGAAGCCCGGGGCTTCGGTGATCAACGTCTCCACCATCTTCTCGCGCACCCAGTACTACGGCCGCACGGCCTACGTCGTGCCCAAGGCGGCGCTGAACGCGCTGTCGCGCGAGCTGTCGGAAGAGCTGGGCGAGCGCGGCGTGCGCGTGAACACGGTGTTCCCCGGGCCGATCCGCAGCGAACGCATCCGCAGCGTGTTTGCCAGCATGGACCAGCTCAAGGGCGCCGAAGCCGGCACCACGGCCGGCGAGTTCTTCGACCTGATGACGCTGCAACGCCGGTTCCCCGAAGGCCCGGACGACGCCGCGCCGCAGAAGGATTTCCCGATTCCGCGCGACGTGGCCAACACCTGCGTCTTCCTGGGCAGCGATGAATCCGCGGCCTTCAACGGCCATGACTTCGAAGTCACGCACGGCATGCGCGTGCGCAAGGAAAGCCGCAGCACCTGGGTCAGCCGGCCCACCATGCGCACCGTCGATGCCCATGGCCAGACGGTGCTGATCGCCGCCGGCGACCAGGTGGACGACGCCGTGGGCATCGCCCGGCTGTTTGCCGATGTCGGCGCCCATGTGGTGCTGGGCCTGGCGCGCGAGGGCGACTGCGCACGGGCGCGCGACCGGCTGGCCGGCCACCGATCCGACCACCGCATCGACGTGCGCGTCTTCGACCGCGCCAACCCCGCCAGCATGGACACGGCCCTGGCCGAAGACCATGGCGGCCCGATCAGCGGCGCGGTGATCCTGCCGGCGCATGGCCCGGGCCGCTTCACGGGTGGGCTGGCCGCCGTCAGCGACCTGGACATGGAAGCCTTCGTCGACGACGAACTGGGCGGCGCCATCGCCCTGGCGCGCAAGCTCAGCCGCTACTGGAAGGAGCGCAAGGACCTGGTGCAGGAGCCGCGCTTCGTCTTCATCACCAACGGCGGCGAAGCGCCCGAAGGTACCGCCGACGTGGCCCGCGCTGCCAGCGGCCTGCCCTGGGCCAGCCTGCTGCGGTCGGCGACGGAAGAGCTGATCCGCGTCTGGCGCGACGAGAGCGAGATCGATGTGCGACTGGGCCGGCGCCAGTTCCGCGAATGGGGCAACCAGATCATCCGCTACGACAACCACGAAGCCGAGAGCCTGCCCTTCACCGCCGGCCATGCCGCGCGGCTGCTGTTCAAGGAGCAGCGCATCCGCCAGGTCAACCTGTACCTGCCCACCAGCATCGTCGAGGCCAGCGGCGCACGCCGCGCCACCGTGGGCTTCACCGAGAACCTGGCGGGCCTGCACATCGGCAAGGTGGCGCTGATCACCGGCGGCTCGGCCGGCATCGGCGGCGCGGTGGGCCGGCTGCTGGCCCTGGGCGGGGCCAAGGTGATGCTCGCCGCGCGGCGCGAAAGCGAGCTGGTGGCGGTGCGCGAGCGCATCGTGGGCGAGCTCGAAGACATCGGCTATTCCGGCGCCGGGCGCCGCGTCGGCATCCTGCCGGGCGTGGACGTGGGCCAGCTGCACACGCTGGCGCCGGCCGTGAAGGCCACCATCGCCGCGTTCGGGCGCATCGATTACCTGATCAACAACGCCGGTGTCTCGGGTGCGGAAGAGATGGCAGTGGACATGAACGTCCAGGCCTGGAACGCCACGCTGGACGCCAACCTGGTGTCGAACTACGTGCTGATGCACGAAGTGCTGCCGCTGATGAAGGCGCAGGGCAGCGGCTATGTGCTCAACGTGTCCAGCTTCTTCGGCGGCGAAAAGTACCTGGCCGTGGCCTACCCCAACCGCAGCGACTACGCCGTCAGCAAGGCCGGCCAGCGCGCGCTGGTGGAAAGCCTGGCCCGCTTCCTGGGGCCGGAGGTGCAGATCAACGCCATCGCCCCCGGGCCGGTGGAAGGCGAGCGCCTGAAGGGCGTGGGCACGCGCCCGGGCCTGTTCGAACGCCGCGGCCGGCTGATCCTGGAAAACAAGCGCCTGAACGCCGTGCACAGCGCCGTCATCAAGGCGCAGCGCCGCGGCCAGCGCGTGGTGGCGATGCTGGAGCGCCTGGCCGCCAACGACGTGGCCGGGCTGGCGATGGATTCCGAAGCGCCGCATGAACTGCGCGAGCTGGCTGCCGCCTGCCACAAGGAACGCGACGACCGCTGCACCTGGGGCAGCTACCTGCTGAGCGAAGGCATCGCCAAGCGGCTGCTGGCGCGGCTGCGGCTGGGCGGCTTCCTGCTGGACAGCGCCGAATGGCAGCAGATCACCGACGCCAGCTGGCTCAAGCGGCTGCCGCCCGACGACACGCCCTACCTGCCGGGCGCCAGCATCCAGACCGAAGCCGCCAAGGTGCGCAACGGCGTGCTGTCGCTGCTGCACCTGGGCAAGATGCCCACCGAGACCGAGGTCGCGCTGGCCACGGTGTACTTCCTGGCCGACCGCGCCGTCAGCGGCGAGACCTTCATGCCTTCGGGCGGGCTGAGCCTGGAGCGCTCGATCACCGAGCGCGAGCTCTTCGGCAGCGCCAAGCGCGAACGGCTGGAGATGCTGCGCGGGCGCACCGTGTGGCTGATCGGCGAGCACCTGGTGGAATACCTGGCCGAGGCTGCCCGCCAGCTGGTGACGGAATGCCACGTGGGCCGCGTGGTGGTGCTCACGCGCAGCGACGAAGGCGCTGCCGCGATGCGCGCCGCGCTGCGCGACGTGCCCAGTGACCTGCTGCACACCGCCGCCGTGGGCGAAGACCTGGAAGGCGGCATCGACGCCGCACTGCGCCAGCATGGCTACCCGGCCACGATCGTCAGCTCGCCCTTCGAGCCGCTGCCGGCCCAGCTGCTGGGCGGCGACGGCGCCACGGCGCTGGACGGGCAGGGCTTCCGCCAGATGGTGCAGGACCAGCTGACCTTCCACTTCCGCGTCGCGCGCAAGGCCAGCCTGATCGACGGCACGCAGCTGGTGCTGGTCTCGCCCGACGTGCCCGCGGGGGCCGACCCGACGGGTGCCGGCTTTGCGATGGCCAACTTCATCAAGACCACGCTGCACGCCTTCACCGCCACGCTGGCGGTGGAGAACGAGCGCCTGGTGCACGACGTGCCGGTGAACCAGATCAACCTGACGCGCCGTGCCCGCAGCGAAGAGCCGCGCAACCAGCACGAGCACCAGGAAGAGGTGCGCCGCTTCGGCCGCGCCGTGCTGCTGTCGGGCGCGCCGCTGGCCGGGGCCGAGGATTCGCGCTACCGCTCGCGCATCTACCGCGGCATGGCGATCACCGTCTGAGCCTCCGGTGCCCGGGCGGGTGAGGCCCGGGCCGCGCTGCACAATGGCCCGCAGCCAGCAGCAGGAGGCCAGCGATGAAGTGGGAAGACCAGGAGCGCAGCAGCAACGTCGAGGACCGGCGCGGCGGTGGCAGCGGCGGGGGCGGCGGTCTGCCGCGCATCGGCGGGCGCGGCGTGGGCCTGGGCACGATCGTCATCGCGCTGGTGGCGGGCTGGATCTTCGGCATCAACCCGCTCACCGTGCTGGGCCTGCTGTCGGGCGGCGGCGCGCCGGTCGAGGCGCAGGCGCCCGCCAGCCCCGCGGCGGCCCCGCCGGCCCAGGACACGATGGCGCAGTTCGTCAGCGCCGTGCTGCGCGACACCGAGATCGCCTGGCAGCAGGTGTTTGCTGCCAATGGCCAGCAGTACCAGCCGCCCAAGCTGGTGCTGTTCCGCGGCCGCACGCCCACCGCTTGCGGCACTGGCGATGCGGCCATGGGCCCGTTCTACTGCCCGGGCGATTCGAAGGTCTACCTGGACCTGGACTTCTTCGACACCCTGGCCCGCCGCCTGGGCGCGCCGGGGGATTTCGCCCAGGCCTACGTCATCGCGCACGAGGTGGGCCACCACGTGCAGAACCTGCTGGGCATCACCGGCAAGGTGGACGCGATGCGCGGCCGCATCTCCGAGCGCGAGATGAACGCGCTGTCGGTGCGCGTTGAGCTGCAGGCCGATTGCTTTGCCGGCGTCTGGGCCCGGCTGTCGCAGGGCGGCAAGATTCGCTACGAGCCCGGGGACATCCAGGAAGGCCTGAACGCCGCCGCGCAGATCGGCGACGACACGCTGCAGCGCAAGAGCCAGGGCACCGTGGTGCCCGAGAGCTTCACCCACGGCAGCAGCCAGCAGCGCATGGCCTGGTTCAAGCGCGGGCTGGACAGCGGCAGCGTGCAGCAGTGCAACACGTTTGACGCACAGCGGCTGTAGGCCGCAGTGCTCTCGATCGTGCTGCAGCGACTGTAGGCCGCTGCCGGGCGCTCATGCCTGCGCGTCCCGTGCCGCCACCTCGCGCAGCCTGGACAGCAGGCCCGAGTGGCGCCGCGTGGGTGTGCCCACCGCATCGGCCACACGCTGCGCGCTGGCGGCAAGCCACACCTGGCTGCGGGCGCGCGTCACGGCCGTGTAGAGCAGCTCGCGTGTGAGCACGCGGCTGGGCGTGGCGGGCAGCCACAGCATCGCGATGTCGAACTCCGAGCCCTGGGACTTGTGCACGCTCATCGCGAAGGCCGTCTCGTGCGCAGGCAGTCGCGCTGCGGCGATGGCGCGGTAGCCCCCGGGCGCGGCCGCGTCGGCAAACCAGACCTGGGCCGCGCCGCCTTCAGCCGCGGGCAGGGTGATGCCGATGTCGCCGTTGAACAGCCCCAGGCTGTCGTCGTTGCGCAGCACCATCACCGGCCGGCCGGCAAAGCTGGCGGCTGCCGGGTCGCTGCCCGCGGGCTGCAGCGCGGCCAATTGCTGGCGCGCGCGGCTGGCCAGGCGCGCATTGGCGGCCTGCACGCCACTGGGGCTGTCGCGCAGCGCGCACAGCAGCCGGAAGCGGCCGAACGCGGCATGCGCCGCGGCGGCGTCGCCAGGCTGCTGCAGCAGCGTCGCGATGTAATCGGCGTAGCCGCTTTCGGCCAGCGCCAGGGCCTGGGATGGGGCTGGGTCGCACCAGCGCAAGGCGGGCTCCCCGTTGTCTTGCTCGCCCGCGCTGCTGCCGCTGCGGCTGTCATGCCCGCGGTCGCCGCGCTGCAGCAGCGCCAGCACCGCAGCCGCCTGGCCGCCCTGCACCGCGCGCGCCAGCTGGCCGATGGCCGAATCGGCCGCGAAGCGGTGGTTCTGCTGCAGCCAGACGACGCTGTCGGGCAGGGCGGCGGCGCTGGCCGCGTCCGCCGGCCCGGCGGCCGGGGGCACGATGGCGGCGGCCGGCAGACCACAAAGCTGGGCCAGGTCGCTGCGCGCGGCGGGCGACAGCGCCGGGTGGGCGCTGAGATCGGAAAACACGGCGCCGGATTCGACCGCCGAGAGCTGGTCCTTGTCGCCCAGCAGCACGATGCGGGCCTGCGCAGGTACGGCGTCCAGCAGGCGGCGGGCCAGGGCCAGGTCCAGCATCGAGGCTTCGTCCACCACCAGCGCGTCGATGGCCAGCGGCTGGCCGGCGTGGTGGCGGAAGACCCCGGGCGTGCCGGTGGGCCCCAGCAGCCGGTGCACGGTGCTGGCCTGGGTGGGCAGGCCGTGGCGCAGCGCTTCGGGCAGGCCGGCAGCGCGGGCCTGCAGCGCTTCGGCCATGCGCGCCGCGGCCTTGCCCGTGGGCGCTGCCAGCGCGATGCGGCAGCCCGGCTGGCCGGCCAGCAGCAGGGCCAGCAGCTGCACCACGGTGGTCGTCTTGCCCGTGCCCGGCCCGCCGCTGATGACCAGCAGCCGCTGGCGCAGCGCCAGCGCCGCGGCCAGCTGCTGCCAGTTCGGGCCGCCGCCCGGCGCGGCCGGGAACAGGCCCTGCAGCAGCGCCGGCAGCTCGGGCCCCCAGCGCGCCGGGCCGCTGCGCTGCGCGGCCTGCAGCAGGCGGCGGGCCAGCGCACATTCGTGCTCGAAATCGCGTTGCAGGTAGAGCCGGCTTTCGTCGTCCAGCACCAGCGGGGCCTGGCCTGGCGCTGCGGCGGTGCCCACCACCTGCGATGCGCGCAAGGCCTGCGCCCAGGCGGCGGCGCTGTCGGGCAGGCCCGCCGTGCCGGCACTGGCCTGGGCCAGATCGGCCAGGGGCCAGCACACGTGCCCCTGGCTGGTGGCCAGGCTCAGGGCGCGCGCGGCCTGCTGCGCCGCCCGTGCGGCGGCCTGGGGCGCACCCCTCTGCAGCGCCCAGGCCTGCACCTGCGCGGCAAAACCATCGGCCAGCGCCTGGGCCGGGTCGAAGCCCGCCTCGGCGCGGCCGGGCACCGGGCTGCCGGGGGTCATGCACCGCCTCCAGCGGGGGTGCCGGCCGCCAGCGCGGCAGCCTCTGCCAGCACATCGGCCCAGGAGGGCCCGCCAGGCGCGGCATCGGCCGGGCCCAGCACGGCTGCCAGCGCCTCCACCAGCGCCAGGGGGGGGCGCCAGGCGTGCACGCCGCAGGGCGCGCCGGCATCGCTGCGCCAGCCGGGCCGCACGCCGCGCACGAAGAGATACAGGCCGGGGCCCATGTGGGTGTCGTAGTCGTAGCCCGGCAGCCGCTGCTGCAGCCAGCGGTGCAGGGCCAGCGTGTACAGCAGCAGCTGCAGGTGGTAGCCCTGGGCCGACATGGCCCGGGCCAGGGCCGGCGGTGCGTAGTCGGCCGGCGTCGTGCCCAGGTGGTTGCTCTTCCAGTCCAGCACATGGAAGCGGCCGCCATGCTCGAACACCAGGTCGATGAAGCCGCGCAGGTAGCCCTGCAGCGGCGTGAAGGCCAGCGCCGGGCCGGCCAGGCCATGCGCTTGCAGCAGCGCCTGCAGCGCGCCGGGCTGCAGCGCTGGCGCGGGCAGGGTGAATTCCAGCTCGTTGAGCCGGCGCGCGGCGGGCACGCTGGCCAGCACCAGCGCGCTGCCGGTGGCGGGCAACAGCGGGGTGTGCAGCACGTCGCCCAGCATCGCGCGCACCGCGGCGGCACTGGCGCCGGGCAGCCCGGCGGCGTGCCGGGCGAGGGCAGCGTCGATGGCCGCGGGCCAGGTGTCGGGATCGGTGAAATCGATGTGCTCGAACACCGCGTGCAGGCATTCGCCTGCGGCTGCGCCGCGCGGGAAGTTCAGGATGTGGTCGGCGTCGGGGATAAGCGCCGGCGCCAGCGGTGGCAGCGGCTCGGCCTCGGGCAGCAGGCGCCGGTCGTGATCGATCGCGGCGGCATCCACGCGGGTGCCCAGCATCAGGCTGCTGTAGCTGCCCATGCGCCAGGCCTGCGGCAGCTGGCGCGGGCCGGGCAGGGCGGCCACCGTCCCGGGCGCGGGGCGGGCAGGTGCCAGCGTGGCGCCTGCGGCGGCGGGCAAGGGCTGCAGCGCGACCGCGCCCGGGGCGCTGGCGGCCAGGTCGCTGGCAAAGCGCGTCCAGGCCTGGGCCAGGGCCAGCGGCGTGGCGGCGGGGGCGCCTTCACCCGGGCCGGCGCCTTCCGGCCCGCACAGCAGCCAGGGCAGCGGGCCGGCGGCGGCCTGGCGGTAGCTGGGGGTCCTGGATGTGCTGCTGACGGTGTAGTACGGCCCCACCACCAGCGTGCAGCGCTGCACGGCGCGCGTCAGCGCGACGTAGATCAGGCGCAGGTCCTCGGCTTGCTGATCGGCCTTGCGCGCAGTCTTCCAGGCTTCCAGCTCGGGGTGCTTGTCGGGCAACGGGCGGTAGTCGATCGACGCCTCGCCGCTGGCGGGGTCGAAGCCGGTGCGGCCTTCCAGGGCCGGGCCGCCGCTGGCGCTGGCGCCGTCGAAGAGGAAGGGGCAGAACACGAACGGGTACTCCAGCCCCTTGCTGCGGTGGATGGTGACGATCTGCACCCGGTGGCGGTCGCTTTCCAGCCGCAGCTGCGTGGCTTCGGCGTCGCGCGCCAGCGGGTCGCTGCGCTGGCGCTGCAGCCACTGCAACAGGGCTTCTGGCGTGGGGTGCGGGGCGGCGGCCTGCTGCAGGCATTCGGCCAGGTGCAGCAGGTTGGTCATGCGGCGTTCGCCGTCGGCCCGGGCCAGCAGCCGCGCCGGCACGGCGTACAGCGACTGCAGCCGGCGCAGCATCACCGCCACGCCGCGGCCGGCCCAGAGCTGCCGCAACTCGTCCAGGGCCTGCACATGCGCGGCGAAGCCGGCTTCGTCCTCACCCAGCGCGGCCAGGGCGCTGGCGTCCAGGCCCAGCAGCGTGGTGGCCAGCGCAGCGCGCACGGTGCCGGCCTGGCGTGGCGCCAGCACGGCCGCCAGCACCTGCTGCAGTTCGGCGGCATCGGTGCTGTCCCACAGGCTGGCTTGCGATTGCTCGACGCTGGCCACGCCGCAGGCCAGCAGGGCCTGGCGCATCAGCGCGCCCTGGCGGTGGCTGCGCACGAGCACGGCGATGTCGTCGGCGGCCACGGGCTTTCCGTCCACGCCCGGGCCCAGGCGCAGGTCGCCGGCCTGGGCGGCCGCCAGCAGCCGGGCGATCTCGGCCGCGGTGGCTGCGGCCGCCGCGGCGTGGGCATCGGGGCGGGACAGCGGCGGCTCGGCCGGCAGCGCCCACAGCTGCAGTGGCGCGCGCGGCGGCCCGCTTTCGTGCAACGGCGTGCGCGCCCGCCCGCCCACGCCCACGGGCATGAAGTGCAGCCCGGGCTGCCGGAAGGCCGCCGGATGGCGGCTGAAGAGCGCGTTGCAGGCCTGCACCAGCAGCGGCACCGAGCGCTGGTTGTCGGCCAGCGTGGCCTGGCGCGTGGCTTCGCTGCGGGCGCGCAGGTAGGTGCGCAGGTCGGCGTGGCGGAAGCTGTAGATCGCCTGCTTCGGATCGCCCACCAGGAACAGCGGCAGCGGCGCGGCCGGGTCCAGGTAGATGCGGCGGAAGATGGCGTACTGCAGCGGGTCGGTGTCCTGGAATTCATCGACCAGCGCTGCCGGGTAGCGCTGGCGCAGCCCGCGGGCCAGGGCTTCGCCCGGTGCGCCGCACAGGCGCTGGTGCAGGTTCAGCAGCAAGTCGTCGTAGGCCAGCACGCGCGCCTGGCGCTTGGCCTGCTGCAGCGCCTCGGGGCCGGTTTCCAGCCACTGGCGCAGCAGGCGCAGCCGGGCCAGCGCCAGCGCCTGCTGCTGGGCGGCGCGGGCTTCCAGCAGCGCCTGTGCCAGCGCCGGGAAGGGGTGCGCGGCCGGGGGCGGCATGTTCTTCTTGGGCTTCAGCGCTGTGGTGGTGAAGCGCGGCAGCCGGGGCTTCTTCGGATCGAGCTCGGTTTCGGCCAGCGGGTCGCTGCCGGCCAGCAGGGCGTCCCACGCGGCGGTGGCGGCGGCGACGTTGGCGGCGTTGAAGGTGGTCTTGTGCAGGCTGGGCAGCGCGGCGGCCAGGCCGGCCAGGAAGCTGTCGCGCCCGTCCCGCCAGGCGGCCTGTGCAGCAGCAAAGGCCGCAGCCAGGGGCGCCAGGCCGGGCCCGCCGGGGGGGCTGTCTTCGGGCCAGATCGCGCGCGCCAGCGGCCGGGCCTGCTGGCGCTGCAGCAGCTGCGCCCAGCGCTCGGGGCTGTCGCCGCGCCGCGCCAGCTGTGCCAGCAGCGCCGGGGGCAGGCCGACGTGCACCACCTGGCGGCGCCAGAAATCCTGCGCCACCTGCAGGCGCAGCGGGGTGTCGTCGGCCTGCAGGTCCTGCCGCAGCGGCATGCCGGCGGCCAGCGGGGTGTCGCTCAGCGCGCGCTGGCACCAGCCGTGGATGGTGAAGATCGCCGCGTCGTCGAAATCCTGCAGCGCCTGGTCCAGCCGGGCGGCCAGGGTCTCGTCGGCCAGGCCCTGCGCGCGCAGTTGCGCCAGCAGGCGATCGATGAAGGCGTCGCCGCTGGGGCCGGCCTGCGGGCCCCGGCGCAGCTGCTGCAGGGCCTGGTCGATGCGGCTGCGGATGCGGTCCTTCAGCTCGGCGGTGGCCGCCTTGGTGAAGGTGACGACCAGCACCTGCTGCACCACCAGCCCGGCTTCCAGCAGCAGGCGCAGCACCAGGCCGCAGATCGCCCAGGTCTTGCCGGTGCCGGCCGAGGCCTCGACCAGCGTGCAGCCCGCCAGCGGCGTGCTGAAGACGTCCAGTGGCGTGGCGGCGGGCTCAGTCATCGGCATCGTCGCTGGCGGTGCCGGCGCCAGCGCCCAGATGCTGGCGCAGGGGGCCGAAGACGGCGTCGGCCAGCGCCTCGAAGCGGGCGTCCAGCGGATCGGCGACGCCGCGCAGCGCCAGCTGGTGGTGCGGGTCGGCGCCTTCGGCCCAGGGCCGGTGGCGGCTGGGCTGCCAGGCCTGGCGCGCCGCCAGGGTGCCCGGCTTGTCCACCCAGGCCCAGGCGGCGCGGGGGTACAGGTGCAGCGGCTGCTGCTGGCCTTGGGCGTACAGCTGCAGCAGGGCCTGCAGCAGCGCATCGGGCCGGGCCACGGGCTCGAACACCCAGTCGCGGTCAGCGGCCAGCCAGGTGGTGCGGGCTGCGACGTCGCTGCGCCCGGTCTGCTGCAGGCCCAGGCACAGCAGCAGGTGGTGCAGCCAGGCGTCCAGCAGGTCGGCGCCGCTGGCCACGGCCGGGCGCCAGCGCACCAGGCCGCTGGCGCGCAGGTCGGCCAGCGCGCCGGCCAGGGCCCAGTCCTGGCCATCGATGTGCAGCGCCAGCGTCGCGGCCAGCGGCGGGCACAGGGGCGGCGACTGCGCGGCGCGCACGCGGTCGGCATAGGCCTGCAGGGCCTGCAGCTCGGCGGCCAGCGCGGCGGCGCCCAGCTCGCCCGCCGGCCAGATCCGGCTGGCCTGGGCGATGGCCGTGGCTTCGGCCGTGCTGGCCCCGCGCAGCAGCGCTGGCAGCAGCTGCCCGGCCAGCGTGCGGCGGGTGTCGGTGTCGGGCACGAAGGGCTCGTCGTCGGCCAGCGCGTCGTCGGCGCGGGCCAGGCGGATGCCCAGCCGCTGGCGCAGCAGCTGCCGGCTGGGGTGGCGGAAGAAGGCCACCAGCTGCGGCCAGTCCAGCTGGCGCTCGGCCGCGCCCGGCGGGGCCAGCGGCCGGGTGAAGAAGGGCGGCTGCGGATCGGGCGGCGGCGCGTCGTCGTCGCCCGGTTCGTCGGCGGCGTCATCGCTGGGATCGGTGATGGCATCGGCGATCGCCCCGGCCGCCGTGCCGCCCGTGGCGGCCGCCGCCAGGCTGGCCTGCAGCGCCTGCGCCAGTACGGCGTCGTGGCTGCGCAGGCGCACTTCGCTGCCAGGGCGGGCGTCGAAGGCGGCCAGGGCGAAGGGCTGCAGCGGGTGCTCCACCACCAGCCGCGCCCGGGCCCGGGCGCGGGCGGCGGGGTCGGTGGCGTCGGCGGGCGTGGGCACGGTGGCCGTGCACAGCAGGTCGATGAGCTCGGTCACCAGCACCGATGGCGTCAGCGCCGCGTTGTCGCGCTGGCTGCGGCCGGTGCAGGCCAGGAACAGCTGCTTGCGCGCGGCCAGCAGCAGGTCCAGGAAGACGTTGCGGTCTTCGCTGCGGCGCTGGCGGTCGCCGCGCCGCGGGTGCGCGGCCATGAGGTCGAATTCCAGCGGCCGCGCGGCGCTGGGCCAGACGCCGTCGTCCAGGCCCAGGACGCACACCACGTCGTAAGGCAGCCCGCGCAGCGAGGCCATGGCCGCGAAGGTGATGGCGCCACCGGGCACGCCGCCCGGGGCGCTGGCCTGCAGCTGCTCGGCCAGCGCAGCGCGCACCACGGCCAGCGACAGCGGCGTGGCCAGGCCGCTGGCCTGCCAGCGGGCCGACAGGTCGGCGATGGCGGCCTGCAGCGCCAGCAGGGCCTCGGTGCCGGCAGCGGCGGCATCGGGCTGCAGGAAACGCGGCAGCTGCTGCTGCAACAGCGGCCCCCAGGCCGCCGGCGGCAGCGGCTGGGCGGTCTGCGCCCGCAGCTCGCCCAGCGCCTGCACGAAGGCCCACAGCCCGCCCAGGGCCTGCGCCTGCAGGCCTTCGGGCTGGCCGGCGGGCAGCAGCCCGGCCCAGGGGGCGGGCACGCTGCCCCCGGCCGCGGTTTCGCCCGGCAGCGCATAGCCCAGGAACAGCCGGGCCAGGCCGTCGGCCCAGGTGTTGGCTTCGGCTTCCGGCAGGCCCAGGGCACCGCGGTGCGCGGCGTCCTGGCCCCAGCGGATGCCGGCTTCGGCCAGCCAGCCGCGCAGCTGCTGCAGGGCACTGTCGTCACTGCCGTCCAGCAGGCCGAAGCGGCGCGCCACCAGCGGCTGCTGCAGCAGCGCGAAGACCTCGCTGGCGGCCCAGCGCGACCCGGCCAGCGCCAGCAGGTCGAGCAGCGCGGTGGCCGGGGCTTCGTCCTGGCTGCGCGCGCGGCCGGTCACCAGGGTGGGCAGCTGCTGGTCGCGCGGCGCGGTGCCGAAGACGGCGTCGATCAGCGGCGCAGCGGCGTCCAGATCGGGCACCACCACCAGCACGCGCCCGGGCGCCAGCGGCGGCACCGCCTGGCCCCGCGCGGCGGCTGTGTCGGCATCGGCCTCGGCCTGCGCAAACAGGCCCAGCAGATAGCCGTGCAGCACCTCCAGCTGGCGTGTGAGCGAGTGGCAGACGTGCACCTCCAGGCTGCGGTCGCCCGGCGCCAGCATGATGCTGGCTGGCGCGGGTTCGTGCAGCGTCAGCAGGCTGTTCTGCAGCCGGGCCAGCAGCTGGCTGCCGGGGGCGGGCACGTAGCTGGCGCTGTCGGTGGTGTCGCTGCCCTTGGCTTCGACGAGCGCGTCCAGGTGTTCCTGCGTCTGCCGGCCCCAGGTGGCCAGCAGCCGGTGGCCGGTCTCGAAGCCTTGCGCCTGGCCGCTGGCCTGCAGGCGGGCCAGCCGGCGCGGGCCGACGAGGTCGAACCAGTGCTCCTGGCAGGGGTTGAGCACGTACAGGTGGATTTCGGCATGGCGCGCCAGCGCCTGCAGCCACTGCAGGTGCAGCGGGGCGATGGTGGGCAGGCCGTAGAGGTGCGCCGGCCGTGCCAGCGCCGCGGCCGTGGGCCCCCGGGCCGCGCGCTGCGGCAGCGTGCGCAGCAGGGCCTGGGCCAGGGGGTCGGCCGGCAGGCCGGTGGCCTGTTCGACGGCTGGCGCCACACGGCGCCACAGGGCGGCCTGCCAGTCGGCGTCGGGGTGGCCTGTTGCATCGCGCCAGGGCCGGCCGGCCGTCCAGGCCTGCAGGCCGTCGGCGCGGTAGGTGGTGTACTGCTCCAGCAGGGCCGCGCAGCGGCTGGCCAGCTCGTAGTGCATCAGCGCGTCCGCGTTGGCCAGGTAGCTGGCCAGCCGGGGGTGGGCGGCGATGAAGTGGGGATCGGCGAGCGCCTCGTAGACCCGCCAGGCCAGCCCGGCAGCCGCAAAGGGCGACTGCCGCGGCCCCGGCCCGGCCAGACGCGACCAAAGCCAGGGCGCAAGGAAATCAAATCGCACGTGGGCGCAGACGCCTTCCTGGCGCGCGATCTCCAGCGTCAGCGCGCGGCGCAGGGCCAGGCTGGGGATGACGATCTCGCGCGCATCGAAGACGCCGGCCAGCCCGCCCGGCGCCGGGCCCTGCAGCTGCAGCAGCAGTTGCGCGACCAGCACTTCATGGCGGTTGGACAGGTGGAGATGCAGCATGGCAGGCCGGCAGGCGCGGCAACTGTAGCCGGCGCCCGGCAGCCCGCCGGCGCGCTGCGGCGCGGGCTCAGCGCGGGGCTGGGGCGTCCGGGGCCAGGCCCTGGAAACGGGCGATGAAGCCGCGGTCGATGCGGTCCTTCCAGCGCCAGGCCCAGCGCCCCAGCCACGGCCCGTGCAGTGCCGCGCCGCCGCGCGTGGCGATGGCGCGGCCGTCGGCCGTGGCCAGCAGCACCAGGGCGCGGCGCTGCGGTGCATACGTGCGCAGCGCCTGGCCCGTGAGCGTGGCGCGCAGGTTGGCCGCCAGCACCGGCCCCATGCGCACGGCGTAGACCCCGGCCTTGGGCAGCGGCGGCGACCAGGCCGCGCAATCGCCCACGGCAAACACCTGCGGCTGGCCCAGGCAGCGCAGCGTGGCGTCGATGCGCAGGAAGCCGCCGTCGCTGGTGGCCAGCCCGGTGTCACGCTGCCAGGGGTGGGCCAGTGCGCCGGTGGCCCACAGCAGCAGGCCGTCGGGTCGGATGCTGGCGGGGTCGAAATCCTGGCCGGTGTGCACGGCCACGCCGGCTTGCTGCAGGGCTGCGCGGGTGCCCCGTACGGCCGCGGGCGGCAGCCCGGGCAGCAGGCTGCCCCGCGTGACCAGCTGCGCGCTGATGGGCTGGGCTGGCTGCAGCGCCCGCAGCCGGGCCAGCACGGCCAGGATGGATTCCACCCCCGCGGCGCCGCCGCCCACGCAGCCGACGTGGCTGATCGGCGCCGCGCCCGCGGCCTGCTGCGCCAGAAGTTCGTCCCACGCCGCGCGCAACCGGCCCAGCGGCCGCAGCGACAGCACGCGCCCGGGCAGCCCGGCCGGCGGCACCAGGGTGGAGCCGACGTTGAGCGACAGCAGGTCCCAGCCCCGCTGGCCGCCGCCGGCCAGCTGCACCTGGCGCGCTGCGATGTCGATGGCCTGGACTTCGTCGATCAGCAGTTCAGCCCCCGCAGCGGCGGCCAGGGCGGCAAAGTCGATGCAGATCTCGTCGAAGCGGTAGGTGCCCGCCAGCCAGCCCGGCACCATGCCCGAATAGGGCGCCAGCGCCCCGGGCGACACCACGCACAGCTGTACGCCCGGCAGTGGCGCGCGGGCCCAGGCTGCCAGCACCTGCGCATGGGCATGGCCGGCGCCCAGCAGCAGCAGGCGCTTCATGGCCGCCATCCGGCGGGCAGGTGCACCAGGTCGGCGGGTTCGTCGATGTCGTGCAGGGCGGGCAGCTCGGCCAGCTGCAGGCCGGCCTGGGCGGCGCGCGTGCGCGTGGCGGCCATCAGGCCGGGCGTGCTCCAGGGCATGGCGTCGAACAGCGGCGCAAAGCGCGCCGGTGCGCTGCCGCGCAGGCCGATCAGCGCATAGCCGCCGTCGTGCGCGGGCACGAAGACGGCGTCGGCCTTCTGCAGCACGTGCATGGCCTGGCGCAGCACATCGCGGGTCAGCGCCGGGCAGTCGGTGCCGGTGATCAGTGCCTGGCCGTGGCGCGGCAGCCAGCGCGCCAGCGGGCGCTGCATGCGCGCGCCGAGATCGCCGGTGCCCTGGCTGGCCAGGGCCAGGCCCGGGCGGGCCAGCGGGGCCAGCAGCGGATCTTCGGCGTCGGGGGCGCAGCACAGTTCCACCGCGCCCAGGCCGGCGCCCAGGGCTTCGTCCAGCGCGTGCAGCAAGAGCCTGTGCGCCAGCGCGGCGGCGCCATCGGCGCCCAGCGCCGGGGCCAGGCGCGTCTTGGCGTAGCCCGGCCGCGGGGCCTTGGCCATCACGATCACGGGGCAGGGGGGCCGGGCGGGTGCGCCGGGCGGGGCCGGCAGGGCAGGGGCGGCGGGCATGGGCGGCTAACGATAGAGCCTGGCCAGGTCTTCGGCCCGGGCCCCGCGCCAGTAGGCCCAGCGCAGCCGCCACATCAGCACGATGGTGCGCCAGGCGCCGCGCTCGTCCCAGCGCCGGCCCGAGGTGACGGCGCGCGCGCGCAGGCAGGCCGGGCGGCTGAGGGCGCGCAGCCGGCGCGAGATCTCGATGTCTTCCATCAGCGGCTGGGCCGGGAAGCCGCCCGCGCGGTCGAAGCTGTCGCGGCGCATGAAGAGGGCCTGGTCGCCGGTGGCGATGCCGGTGAGCCGCGAGCGCCAGTTCATCAGGGCGGCCACTACCGGCAGCCAGCGCGAGCGGCCTTCGATGCGCACGTCGAAGCGCCCCCAGGCCGCGCCCGTGGCCAGCGCGGCCGCCACCTGCGTGTCGGCGTCTGCGGGCAGCCGCGTGTCGGCATGCAGGAACAGCAGCACGGCGGCCCGCGCCGCGGCGGCGCCGTGGTTCATCTGCAGCGCGCGGCCGCGTGGGCCGGCCAGCACCTGATCGGCCAGGCCCTGGCAGCGTGCGGGTGTACCGTCGCTGCTGCCGCCATCGACGACGATCACTTCCGCGCCGCGCGCGCGCAGCGGGGCCAGGGCGGTGAGCGTGGCACCGATGCCCGCGGCTTCGTTCAACACCGGCATGACGATGCTCAGCGTGGGGCTGCGGGCAGGGTGGGGCAGAGGCATAGTGCGGGGCAAGGTGGGCGCTACAGTCTGACCGAAGACCATGAGCAAAGCCTTCACCAAGGAAAGCACGGGCAGCGAGCCGGGCGACGACGACGACGGCAGCGCCGGCCTGCCGCCGCTGCCCCCCGGCACGCGCAACTACATCACCCCTGCCGGCTACTGGCGGCTGCGGCGCGAGCTGATGCAGCTGCTGGACGAGGAGCGGCCGAAGATCGTCGAAGTGGTCTCCTGGGCGGCAAAGAACGGCGATCGCAGCGAGAACGGCGACTACCTCTACGGCAAGAAGCGACTGCGCGAGATCGACCGGCGCATCCGCTTTCTCACCAAGCGGCTGGACATCGCCGAAGTCGCCGACCCCAGCGCCCACCACGGGCGGACCCAGGTCTTCTTCGGCGCCACCGTCACCTACGCCACGGCCGATGGCAGCGAGCGCACGATCACCATCAAGGGCATCGACGAAGCCGACAGCCTGCAGGGCGAAGTGAGCTGGATCGCCCCGATCGCGCGCGCGCTGCTGAAGGCGCGCGAAGGCGACGAGGTAACGTTGCTCACGCCCGCCGGCCCCGAGCGCATCGAGGTGCTGGCGGTGCAGTACCCGAAGCCGGGTTGATGCCGCGGCGGCCGGGCGGCCGCTGCCCCCGCGGCCCGACGGCCGCTGCTGCTAGGCCGGCCCCGGCTTGTGCCGCGCCACGCGCTGCACGCCGGCCGATCGCCGCACCGCGCGCAGCACCTCGGCCAGGTGCACGCGGTCGCGCACGCTCACCAGCAGGCGCAGCTCGACGGTTTCTTCCGGTGCGTCGGCATCCATGTCGAGGTGGATGATGTCGGCTTCGGCCTTGCTGATGCGGCTGGCCACTTCCGCCAGCACGCCCTTGCCGTTGCGCACCAGCACGTCCAGCTGGGTCTCGAAGGCGCGGTCGAGCTCGTCGGCCCATTCCACGGGCATCCAGCGCTCGCTGTCGCGTTCGAACAGGCGCTTGCCCACGGGGCATTCGGCGGTGTGCACCAGCAGGCCTTCGCCGCGGCCCAGATAGCCGACGATCTGATCGCCGGGGATGGGCCGGCAACAGGAAGCGAGCTGGATGGACGCGCCTTCGCTGCCGTCGACGAACACCATGCCTTGTGTGGGTACGCTGTCGTCCTGGCCGTAGCGGCCCAGCGTCAGCATCACGGCGTCGGGGCGGATGCCACGCTCGCCCATGAAGTGCGCCATGCGCTTGGCGACGATGACGGCAATCTTGCGCCCCAGGCCGATGTCGACCAGCAGGTCGGCGCGCGTGCGGTTGCCGCTCCAGCGCGTGAGCTGCTGCCACAGGCTGGCGGCGGCTTCGTCGGAAGGGTCGGCCGCGGGCATGGGCAGGCCTTCGGCACGCAGCGCCTGGGCCAGCATCTTCTCGCCCAGGGCCTGCGATTCCTCGGCCTCCATGTTCTTCAGGTAGTGCCGGATCTTGCTGCGCGCGCGGCCGGTCTTCACCAGGCTCAGCCAGCCCGGGTTGGGGCGTGCGCCGGGGGCGGTGATGATCTCGACCACGTCGCCGCTGCGCAGCTCGGTGCGCAGGGCCACGGGCTCGTCGTTGACCTTGGCGGCGACCATGTGGTCGCCGACATCGCTGTGGATGGCGTACGCGAAATCCACCGGCGTGGCGCCACGCGGCAAGGCCAGGATGCGGCTCTTGGGCGTAAAGACGTAGACCGCGTCGGGGTACAGGTCGATCTTCACGTGCTCGAGGAACTCGACAGCGTCGCGCGTCTCGTCCTGGATGTCCACCAGGCTCTGCAGCCACATCGCGGAAAGCCGCTGCACGTCGGGCGTGGCGCTTTCCTTGTCGCTGCCCTTGCCGCTGGATTTGTACAGCCAGTGCGCGGCAATGCCCTTCTCGGCCACGGCATGCATGGCTTCGGTGCGGACCTGGAATTCCACCGCCGTGCCCAGCGGGCTGACGAGCGTGGTGTGCAGGCTCTGGTAGCCGTTGGCCTTGGGGATCGCGATGTAATCCTTGAAGCGGCCGGGCACCGGCTTGTAGAGCTGGTGCAGCACGCCCAGGGCCTGGTAGCAATCCAGCAGCCCGGGCACGACGATGCGAAAGCCGAAGATGTCGTTCACCTGCGTGAAGCCGGCGTGCTTCTCGCGCATCTTGCGGTAGATGCTGTAGACCGTCTTCTCGCGCCCGCTGAGATGCACCTTCAGCTTGTGCTGAGCGAAGGCCTTCTCGACGTCGGCCTGCACGCGTTCGACGATGTCGCGGCGCGAACCCCGCGCGCGCTTGACGGCCTTGGACAGCGCGGCATGGCGCCAGGGCGCCATGAACTCGAAGCTCAGCTCCTGCAGTTCGCGGTAGGTCTGGTTCAGGCCCAGGCGGTGGGCGATGGGGGCGTAGATGTCCAGCGTCTCGCGTGCGATGCGGGTGCGCTTGTTCGGCGCCATGGCCTGCATCGTGCGCATGTTGTGCAGGCGGTCGGCCAGCTTGACCAGGATCACGCGCACGTCGCGCGCCATCGCCAGCAGCATCTTGCGGAAGCTTTCGGCCTGGTTCTCTTCACGCGTGGTGAAGCTCAGCTTGTCGAGCTTGGTCAGGCCGTCGACGAGATCGGCGGTGGCGGCGCCGAACTTCTCGATCAGCTCGACCTTGCTCACGCCGCAGTCTTCGACCGTGTCGTGCATGAGCGCGGCCATGATGGCCTGGGCATCGAGCTTCCAGTCGGCGCACAGCCCGGCCACGGCGATGGGATGCGTGATGTAGGGCTGGCCGCTGTGGCGGAATTGCCCCAGGTGCGCGGCATCGGCGAACTTGTAGGCCTCGCGCACCTGGCGCAGCTCGCCCTTGCTCAGGTAGCCCAGCTTGTCGGCCAGCGCAGCGAACGACGATGCCTCGGCGCCAGGCTCGGTGGTGACGACCGGCGCGCGCGACAGCCCCTGCAGTGCGGCGGGGAGCAGTTCGGCGGCCAGCGAGCGGAGACTCATGGCCGGAATTTAGCCTGCTTTGTGAAGAACCCGCGCGCCAAAGGCCGCGGGCGCCGGGCTTCCGCAAGGAAGCACCGGCGCCCGCGGCGCTGGCAGGCGGGGAGGCCCTGTCAGACCGGCACTTTGCGCAGCATCTCGATGCCGATCTCGCCCGCCGCGATCTCGCGCAGGGCCGTCACGCCGGGCTTGTTCTTGGTCTCGACCTTGGGCGTGTGGCCCTGGCTGAGCATGCGTGCGCGGTAGGTGGCGGCCAGCACCAGCTGGAAGCGGTTGGGAATCTTCTCGAGGCAGTCTTCGACGGTGATGCGGGCCATGGTGGGGTTCCTCGGGGTTGCCTGCGACGTGCCGGCCGTGGGCGCAAGCGCCTGCCCGGTCAACGCAAAACCGCGGATTGTAGACCTCAGCCCAGACCGAGCGAGGCAAAGACCTGCGACTTCGCGCGCCGTTGTGCCGCGTACTTCAGGCGCTGGGAATGCACCACCGTCTTCAGGTCGAACAGCGCGGTTTCGAACAGCGCGTTGACGATCACGTAGTCGAAGTGCCGCGCCTGGGCCACTTCGGTGCGCGCGTTGGTCATGCGCTGGGCGATCACGTCGGCGCTGTCTTCGCCGCGGCGATTCAGGCGCTGCATCAGCTCTTCCCAGCTGGGCGGCAGGATGAAGATCAGCACCGCGTGCGAGAACAGTTTCTTGATCTGCAGTGCGCCCTGCCAGTCGATTTCCAGCACCACGTCTTCGCCGCCGTCCAGCCGGGTCTGGATCGCCCGGCGGCTGGTGCCGTAGAAGTTGCCGTGGACCTGCGCGTGTTCGAAGAACTCGCCGGCATCGACCATGGCGCGGAATCGCGCCTCGTCCACGAAGTGGTATTCGCGGCCGTCGACTTCCTGACCGCGCGGCTGGCGCGTGGTGTGGCTGACGGACACCGCCAGCCGTGAGTCGAGCTCGAGCAGGGCCTTCACCAGGCTGGACTTGCCGGCACCGCTGGGGGCCGCCACGCAGAAAAGGTTGCCGGGGGTTTCCATCGTCTGATTCTCGCCCAGGGGCGGGCCGGCCTCGGGCCGCTGGCCGCCACCCGACGAAATGTCAATTTACATTATGTGCAAATGTAGTATGATGCTGCCATGACAACGCTCGATCTTGCGCCACGCACGACAGCCGCCGTCCCGGCCGCCGTTGCGGGCCCTGCATCGCACGCGCCGGTGCCTGATTTGCAGGCCAGCGCTGCCGATGCCGCCGCCCTGCTCAAGGCACTGGCCCATCCCGATCGGCTGCTGCTGCTGTGCCAGTTGCTCGACACCGAGCTCAGTGTCACCGAGCTCGGTGCGCGGGTCGGGCTGGGGCAGCCTTCGCTGTCGCAGCAGCTGGCGGTACTGCGCGCCGAGCAGTTGGTGGCCACCCGGCGCGAAGGCAAGCAGATCTACTACCGCGTGGCATCACCCGCCGCGCAGGCCCTGCTGCAGACGCTGCAGGCGCTTTTCTGCGCCCCGGACATCGCCGACACCCCTGACAGGCCCCACTCAGCCACCGCAGCGCGGCCTGCGCCGCCCGCATCCCGCCACCTGCGGCAGCGGCTGGTGGCGGCCACACCTCGCCCGAAGGACAGCAGCGCATGATCACCATCGACACCGTGGCCTTCACACCCTGGGCTGCCATCGCAGGCGGCCTGGCGATCGGCCTGGCCACCGCGCTGTACCTGCTGGGCACCGGCCGGGTGGCCGGGATCGCCGGCATCGTGGCCAGCCCGCTGCGCGCGCTGATGCGCGGCGCGCCCTGGCGGCCTGAAGTGGGGCGGCTGCTCTTCCTGCTGGGCCTGCTGGCTTCCCCCTGGGCCTGGCAATGGGTGGCCCCGTGGCCTGCCGCCAGGGTGGATGTCGGTACCGGCGCCCTGGTGCTGGCCGGCCTGCTGGTGGGCGTGGGCGTGCGCATGGGCAATGGCTGCACCAGCGGGCATGGCGTGTGCGGGCTCAGCCGGTTCTCGCTGCGTTCGCTGGTGAACGTGCTGGCCTTCATGGGGTCAGGCTTCGCCACCGTCTTCGTTCTTCGGCACCTTCTGTAGGCGCACCATGATCAGATTCTTTGGCGGCTTGGCGTCCCTGCTCAGCGGGCTGGTGTTCGGCTGGGGCCTGACGCTGGCCGGCATGACCGATCCGGGCAAGGTCAAGGCCTTCCTCGATCTGGCCGGCGCCTGGGACCCGAGCCTGGCCCTGGTGATGGGCGCTGCGATCGCCGTGGGCGTGCCGGCCTTCGCGCTGGCGGCACGACGCCAGCGGGCCTGGTCGGGCGACGCGATGGAAATCCCCCGCAACCGCGTGATCGACACCCGTCTGGTGCTGGGCGGCGTGCTGTTCGGCTTCGGCTGGGGCATCGGCGGGCTGTGCCCCGGGCCAGCGATCGTGGCGCTGGGCGCAGGCATGGGCGAGGCCGGCATCTTCGTGCTGGCGATGCTGGCCGGCATGCTCGTCCACGACCGCTTTCTGGCACCGCGCTGACGGCGCCGCACCCACCACACGAGGCCTGCCCATGCTGATCTTCCGCCAACTCTTCGACGCCACCTCGTCCACCTACACCTACCTGCTGGGCGACAGCGATGCCGGTGTGGCGCTGCTCATCGACCCGGTCTACGAGCACGAGCGGCGCGACCGGGCGCTGCTGCGCGAACTGGGCCTGCGCCTGCTGGCCACGCTGGACACCCATGTCCACGCCGACCATGTCACGGCCGCTTGGCTGCACCAGCAGCGCTGCGGAAGCCGCATCCTGCTGTCGGAGCATGCGCGCGCCGCGCATGTCGACCAGCCGCTGCGCCACGGCGACCGCGTCGACTTCGGCAGCCGCAGCCTGGAAGTGCGGGCCACCCCCGGCCATACCGATGGCTGCCTGAGCTTCGTGCTGGACGACCACAGCATGGCCTTCACGGGCGACAGCCTGCTGATCCGCGGCTGCGGGCGGACGGACTTCCAGCAAGGGTCCCCGCAGACGCTGTACCGGTCGGTGCGCGAGCAGATCTTTTCGCTTCCGGGCAGCTGCCTGCTTTACCCGGGGCACGACTACCGCGGGCTCACGGCCACCAGCGTGGCCGAGGAACTGCGCTACAACCCGCGCCTGGGCGGCGACGTGGGTGTGGACGACTTTGCGGGCTACATGAACAACCTGGGCCTGCCGCACCCGCGGCTGATGGACGTCGCCGTGCCAGCCAACCTGCGATGCGGGCAGCCCCAGCCCGGCGCCGGCTTGCCGCCCGAGCCGGCCTGGGCCCCGCTGACCTACACCTTTGGTGGCATCTGGGAGATCGAACCCGTGGTGCTGCAGGAGACGATCTCCGGCCCGCAGACCGCGGGCATCCAGATCATCGACGTACGCGAAGCCTCGGAGTTCGACGCCAAGCCCGACGGGCCGGCGGGCGATGAATGGCTGCGCCCCATCCCCGGCGCCCGGCTGATCCCGTTGTCGGACCTGCCTTCGCGCCTGGCCGAGATCGACCTGCAGCGCCCCGTGGTGGCGGTCTGCCGCTCGGGCGCACGGTCTGCGCAGGCGGTGGTGCTGCTGCAGAAGGCCGGGTGCAGCCAGGCCGCCAACCTGGCCGGCGGCCTGCTGCGCTGGCGGGCGGAGGCCTAGCGCTGGCTATTCGATCGGGGGGGCAGCGCGCCAGGTGGCGATCTCGACATGGCGGTTCGAGTGGGCGAGGCGATGCACGGTCTCAGGAGGCTTGGCCTCTGTGCCGCCCGTCCCAGCCGCTCGCCGACTGGAGGCGAGACCCGTTCGCTTACCAGCGGGTGGATCGGCAGTTCCACGCCTTGCCACCGTCTAATCGATCCGCGTGGACGGCGGATTCAATGAGCTGCGCCGTACCGATGCCACGACCGCCTGGTTGAAGTTGTCCACCAGTGCCTTCGTGGTCTGTTCCAGGCGGGTGGCGGCGATTTCGTGCTTCTTCCGATGCACCTCTGTACGTTCCTTCAGCGCGGCGCTGTTTTCCGATTCCAGGTCGCTGATGCCAAAACTGGCGTCACCTGCCTTCCCTGAGCGCGCATTCATCCGCGCCAGTGCGGCCGACCCGTCGGGAGAGGATAGGAACGCCGCGCCGCGCCGGGCGGATTCCGACAACCGTGTGTCCTTCGCCAGCGCTTCCATCGCAGCCATGTCATAACTGCGCTTATTCCAGCGGGCGCCCAGGACCCGGGGCAGCTCGGCGCGGAGGGCCCGCCGGTCCAGCACGCGCGTTTGCCTGTCGAACTGTTGAGCGACTGCGTCGCCACGGTAGAAAGGAACGAGTTCGCTGATCAGTCTTTGGATGCTCTGGGTCATGAGTCTTCTCGCAAAAGGTTTTGCCGTGAATGACGCGTCATGGGGTCTGAGGGAGCTCGCCTTCAGGCACCGAAGGGACCGTGACTGTTGCCAGGCGAGGCGGCCAAGGCGTTGGTAGCTTCAGTGGCTTCGCTGGCGCTTGACGCTCAATGGGCTGTACCGGGGCCCGCCAGCGGGCCGGTTGCCCCCGAAATGCCGGGTACAGGCACAGGCGTGGGCCCGGGGCCAGTCTCTACGCCCGGTGCGACGGTCTGCACCGAAGCCGGCACGATCGGCTTGGTTTGCAGGGCCGCCATGAGCTGCTGGCGCCCTTCTGGTGTTTGCAGAACTCGCGCGAGGTCTGACTTGTCGAAACCATCACTCTTCTTGCCAACGAGCAGCGCCAGCACGGCCTTCCCGCTGCCGGACTCTCGCGAAAGAAACTGTGCCAGGCGCCGCAGCACGCCAGGCGCCTTCATGTCGGCGGCCGCCAGCTTCAGTTCCTGCAACGAGATCCTGCTGTCTCCGTTGATGTCCACCCGATCGAAGCCACCCCCTCGGTGAAAGTGGCTCATCAGCTTCAGCAGCTTGGCTGCTCTGAGTCTGCTGATGCCTTCCAGGGTCAGTGGCGGCTTCGGAACTTCGGTACCCCAGCACGGCAGGGCCGGGCGCCAGCCCGTGCCGCAACGCCATTCTTGCGGCGGCCGCTTGAAGTTCGGCCAGTGGCTGGCCAGATGCTTCACATTCAGGAACGAGTCGCTTCGAATCGGCTGAGTCTGCACTGGCCCGTTGGCCATACGTGTCTGGTCCTGGCCGACGCCCGGTGCAGTCGGCCACGAGCTGGAGGCACCGACCAGGCTGGCCAGGGGCGTGACTTGCTGCAGACCCGCAGTCTGCGCGTGTGTAGACGCAAAGTGATGAACTCGCATGGCGGTCTCCGGTAGGTTCTGCTGAAGGACGGAAAGTGCTGGGCGGTGGAACACCACAGCGCCCAGCCTCATCCCAGTGTCGAAAGGTACGCGCGGCTGGGGCCGGCCACCAGCGAAAAATCTTCGCGATGGCTTGCCTTTCGGGCAGCGTCAGCGCGGGGCGCTCAACGCCCAGTCAACTCCGGCAGCCACTGGCCCAGCCGCACCAGGCTCCACTCCGCCGGCAGCCCCAGCAGGCGCGGGTCGAACAGCATCAAGAGCAGCAGGGCCGGGAAGAGCAGGCTCTTGATGGGCGCGGTGATGTTGCTCACCTGCAGCTGCTGGGCCAGCTTGCCGATGAGGCCAATGCCGAATTCGACGAGCAGGAACACCACCAGGAAGGGCCCGAACAGGTGCAGGGTGGCCACCATGACGCGGTCGACCAGCCCGACCATCATGCCAGGCAGGCGCGCGATGTCGATGTCACCATAGCGGCCGATTGGAATCACCTCGTACGACCGCCACAGTGCCGCGGCGATGGCGTGCAGCCCTTCGTGCGCCACCAGCAGCAGCACGGCCAGCTGGGTGAACAGAATCTGGGCGGGGCCCACGGGTGAATCGGCCCCCGTGCCGAACAGGGCGTTGTTGTTGGCGCCGGTCTTGATGTCGATCAGCTCGCCAGCGGACTGTGCCGCCCAGAAGAGCGCGGCCACGGGCAGGGTCAGCACCAGGCCGATGGCCAGCTCGGCCAGCAGCCAGCCCAGGAGCACCAGCGTGTTTCCGGGCGCGGGCAGCACTTCGGCCGCGGCGGGCAGCTGCACCGCCAGCAAGGCCGGGAGCAGGGCGATGGGCAGGGCCAGCCGCACCTGGCGGGGAAACTGCGCGGCTGCAAACAGTGGCAGCACGAGGAAGGCGCCCCAGCCGCGCGCAAAGCCCAGGGCCAGCAGCGCCAGCAGGTCTTGCAGCAGCGCGGCGCCCAGCACCATCTCTTCGCCGCCCATGGGCTAGCGGCTGACCACGGGGTTGTCTGGTGTCATCAGCGCACCGAGACAGCCGCCCTGAACACTTCGGTCATGAAGCTTTCCAGGGCCTTGGCCATCCAGGGTATGGAAATCGCCAGCACTCCGGCGACGGCAAGGAACTTCACAGCGAAGGCCAGGGACTGTTCCTGCAGTTGCGTAACGGCCTGCAGCAGGCCCACCACCAGCCCGACCAGTGCCGCTACCAGCACGGTGGGCAGGCTCACCAGCACCACCATGCGCAGCATGGCCACGCACAGGTCCAGCATCAGTTGGGTGTCGTTCATCGCGCGGCCTGATGCCGTCTGGCGGCGGCTGGTGGGGTCAGGGGGGCGTCGCCGAAGGCATCGTCGTTCATGGGGTCGTCGAAGCGCGCGGGGTCGATGTCGCCCGGGGTGTCCCATTGCTCGGGATCGAGCAGGCGGTTCTGCGCGCCCATGCGCTGCAGGGCCGCTTCGCTCAGCTCGATCCGGGAGACGATTTCCACGTCGTACCGCGGGTTCACTCCCCTAAAGGAAAACACGCGGAAGCGGCTGCCCACCATGCCTGCGATTTCCGACACCAGCAGCCGTGCCGGCCCCCGGCACACCAGGTTGATGCGGCCGCGCGGTACGCGGGCCTGCAGTTCGGCAAAGCACTGCCGCACTTCGCGGAAGGCGTCGGGGTCAGGGGCCTGGCTGGCGCCGGCTTCACTGGCTGAAGCGGCGTAGGCCTGCAGCACCTGTTCGATGAGCGGGTCCACCAGATGCAGCTGCAGCCGCCCATCGATGGCCGCTTCGGCGCAGCGGCGGCGCGACCAGCCCGTGACGATCATGTCGGCGATGGCGTTGGCATCCTGTGGCAGCGGCGCGAACGACAGCATCATGTCGCACACCTGGGGCAGTGAACGCAGGCCAATGCCTTCGCGCAGCAGCGTGCGCACGACGTCGGTCAAGACAGGCAGTGGCACCACCGCGGCCAGGCCTTCGGCCAGATGGGGGTGGCTGGCCTTGAACTCGAGCAGCACGGCGTGAAACTGCTCGTGGCTGAGCAGGCGCGACTGTTCACGCACGCACAGGTGCTCGGTGACGGCACAGATGAGCTGCTCAAGCGTGGCCACGTCCGCCGTGCCGGGGGGCTCCCAGCGGGCGTCAGGGAAGCCGGGTATCTGCAGCGGTCCGTCGTCATGCGGACTGGGCGGGCCCAGCACCAGGGCGGCATCGTCGCGCCAGGCGAACTGCATCAGGTGCGAGCCATTGATGATCCAGCGCAGGCGCGGTTGTTCGGCATCGCCGCGCAGCCACCCTGTCATGGCGGGGTGAGTGTCCAGGCAACAGCGCAGGCCGGGGTAAGGCGCACCCCAGATCTGCGACAGGCGTTGGCGCATATCCAGCATCTGCTGGTCCAGCCTGGCCAGGTCGGCCTGTTCGGCCAGGTGGCGGGGCAGGGCCAGCACGACGGCGGCGTCGAAGAGCCGGCCTTGTTCTTCGATGAAGACTGGGGCGTCTTCGCCTGCGGCGCTGCAGAAGCCCTTCATGGGTTGCTGAAACCTGGCGACAGGCTTTTCCGGCTGGTGGTCCAAGCGCATGACCCACACCCCCGTGCCGAGCAGCATCAGGCCCAGGGCCACAAACACCGGTGCAGGAAAGCCCGGTACCAAACCCAGCAACACGCAGAACAGGCCCACGTGCACCATCGCGCTGGGATGGCGCCGCACTTCCAGCAGGATCTGCCGGCCCAGATCACTTTGTGCGCCCTGATTGGACGTGACACGTGTCGTCACCAGGCCTGCGGCAATGGCGATCATGAAGGACGGTATCTGCGCCACCATCGCATCGCCCACCGACAGCGTGGCATAGCGGTGCAGCGCAACCGACGCCGACATGTCCTGGTAGAGCATGCCACTGGCCAGCCCACCGAAGATATTGATGAAGGTGATGACCAGGCCGGCGATGGCGTCGCCCTTGACGAACTTCATCGCCCCGTCCATGCCGCCGAAGAAGCGGGATTCGATGTCGAGCTTGTCGCGCCGCTGGCTGGCCTGTTCTGCGCTCAGGGTGCCGGCGCGCATCTCACCGTCGATGCTCATCTGCTTGCCGGGCATGGCGTCCAGCGAGAACCGCGCGGCCACTTCCGCCACGCGGTCTGCGCCTTTGGCGACCACCAGGAACTGCACGACGGAAACGATGGCGAAAACGCACAGGCCGACCAGCAGGTTGTCCCCCATCACCACGCGGCCGAAGGCCTCCACCACATGGGCCGCCTCGCCGTCCAGCAGGATCATCTTGGTCGAGGCCACGTTCAGGGACAAACGCAGCATCGTGGTGATGAGCAGCAGGGCAGGGAAGGTGAGCAGTTGAACTGGAGACTGCACTCGCACCGCGACCAGCAGCACAAACAGGCAACTGGCCATGCTCAGGACGGTCAATATGTCCAGCACGGTGCGGCTGAGCGGCATCACCAAGGCGGCGACGATGCCGATCAGCACCACGGCCATGGCCGCCTCGGGGCGGCCGAGCAGGGTGGACCAGGTCAGCTTCTTCATTGGTAGCTCAGCACCAGGGCGTAGATGAGCTTCTGCCAGCCATCGAAGGCCACGAACAGCAGCAGCTTGAACGGCACCGCGATCGGGGTGGGCGACACCATCGACAGGCCGAACGCCTGGATGACGTTGGCCACGATCAGGTCGACCGCGATGAAGGCCAGGTACAGCACGAAGCCAATCTGGAAGGCGCGTGTCAGTTCGCGGGTGGTGAATGCCGGCACCAGCGTCAGCAGGGAATCCTCTGCCGGGGCGGCTTCCGGCATGCCGCGCCACAGGTCTTTGGATGCAGCCACGAAGAACTCGCGGTCTTCCGGCAAGGTGTGCCGTGTCAGGAAGCCGGCCAGGGGCTCGCGCACCTTGTTGGCCAGCCCCACCAGCACCTGGGGGGTGAGCCGGCCTTCACTGAGCTGGCGGTCGTTCTCGATGGCGGTCACCATCTGCGACACCATGGGCGCCATGATGAATGCGCTCAAGGCCAGTGCGATGGCACTGAGCACCAGGTTGGGTGGAACCTGCTGCACCCCCAGGGCATTGCGCACGATGCCCAGGACGATGACGATCTTCAGATAAGACGTTGCCACCAGGGCCACCAGCGGAATGAAGCCCACCGCCAGCAGCAGCAGCAGCATCAGGACAAGGTCTGGCGTCTGGGTCATTTGTGCCAGCCGTTGATGCGCCAGATCCGGCCGTCCGCGCCGGCAGGTGTGGCCGTGCCCGCCAGCTGGCCGTCCAGAATCACCAGGCCGTAGTTGCTCGCTGGGGGCAGCAGGTGGCCTGCCCGCAAGCCCAACAGTTCGCCCAGGCTGATGCGCCAGGCCAGGCCCAGCAAGAACAGCCCTTCGTCGGCTTTTGCCCAGCGGCGCAGCCCAAAGGGCGGTGGCTTGAGCGGATCGAGATCGACGTCCACCACCTGCCAGCCATCGCCTGTCACCGCGACGGTGCCAGCCAGGCACCAATCCTGGCCAACGCGCAAGCACATCGTCCAGCGGTTCCCACCGATATCTCCTGCAAGCAGACCGGCGCCGATGCCCAAGTACTGGCGATCGACAGCCGTCAAGGCTGGGGTGGGGATCCACGGTCGCAGCTCGAGCAGGGGGCCGCGCCTGTCCAGCGTTGCCGGGCCGGGTGGCTCAGACTCTGCCTGGGGTGCCGGCTCATCGGCCGTGGGCGCATTGGCTCGGGCGAATGCGGTGAGCGCCAGGGCGGCGAGCGCGGGGTCGGAGAAAGCCAGATCGATGTCACAGACCTGCTGGCCTGCGTGCCAGCGCAAGGGCAGGGCAAAGCATGGGCGGGCTGGCCAGCTCGCGGGCCCTGCTGACCAGTTGACGGCTGGCAGTGCCACAGCGGTGCCTGACCAGACGGCCAGCTGGCGGAGCAGGGGCTGCAGGCGATCGAACAGGATGACATCGCGCCACGCCGAGTTTTCCCACTGCGCGCCGTCAGCAGCCCAGGCGGATGGCATGGGCAGCCCCAGGTGAATGGTCTTCGGGCCAGAGCCCACTTGCAGGACGACAGCGGTACCCATCTGGGTGCCGGGCCGAATCAGCAGTTCGCCTTCGCTGCCCCAGCTCAGGCGGGCCGCTTGCCAGTGTTGCAGCTGCGTTTGCCACCAGGCACTGTGCAGTTCATCCGGGCTGCCCCAGCGCTCGGCCAGAGCCTTGTTCAACGCGTCTTGTGCCGAATGGCTGGCGCGTGCTGATGGATCGTTCACGATGTTCTGGGTCCTGGCCTGCTGCGCTGGCGTGCGGCACGCACTTCCCCCAGCTCTTCTTCCTGGCGGTTTTCGCACTGCAGCTGCTGCTGTCGCGCTTCTTCGCGCAGCCGTTCTTCAGCGATGCGCAGGCTTTCGCGTGCGGCAAGCCAGTCAGCCACGCATCGAGCGTGTTGCTCCTGCGCTTCCTGCACCGCGCGTGCGAAGTCGACACAGCGCTGGCGTGCCGGCGGCACGGCCAAAGCAGTGCGCTGGGCCTGGGCATCGATGGCAGTCATGTGCCAGGCGTCACGCTGGCTGGCGGACTGCTGCGTGCTTGCACCGGCCGGCGCGGAAAGCGCGGCGCGCAGGGCCGCAGCCTGCTGGCTTATCGCCACCGCGCGCCCCAGCGCCTGCCGATGCTGCTGGCGTACGGATCGCAGCCGTCGACGGCTTTCGTGCATGGCCTGTTCGCAGCGCTTCTGGCGCATGCCCTTCACCACGAGAATCGGGTGGCGCGTCTTCATTGCAGGATATCGGCCAACGCGGCTTGTGTCTGGCGCGGATCGCTGCGTTCGCGAAGGCCCTGCGCCAGCCAGCTGCGGATGGGCGCGTACAGGGCCAGGGCGCGGTCGGCATCGGGATCCTGGCCGGCGCGGTATTCGCCCATCTGAACCAGCGGCTGAACCTCCTGGTGCTTCTCGATGATTTGCCGCACTTGCAGGGCCTGCTGGCGGGCGGTGTCGGAAACCACGGTGTCCATCAGCCGGCTGATGCTGTTGCGCACGTCGATGGCGGGGTACTGCCCGCCGGCGGCGATCGCACGCGACAAAGCGATGTGGCCGTCCAGCAATGACTTGACTTCCTCCACCACGGGGTCGGCTGACTCTGCGTCTTCCATCAGCACGGTGTAGATGGCCGTGATGTCGCCGCTGCCGTCACCTGCCCCTGGGCCTGCACGTTCCAGCAACTGCGGCAGGGCCGCAAACAGGGAACTCGGGTAGCCACGTCGCGTGGGCAATTCGCCCTGGGCCAAGCCCAGTTCCCGTTGCGCGCGCGCAAACCGGGTCAGGCTGTCGACCATCAGCAGCACTTGCCGGCCTTCATCCCGGAAGTACTCGGCCAGGCGCGTGGCCGCCAGCGCGGCGCGGCGCCTTTCCAGGGGTGACCGATCCGATGTGGCGCAGACCACGACAGAACGCCTCAGGCCTTCCGGCCCCAGCGATTCCTCGACGAACTCGCGCACTTCGCGGCCGCGTTCTCCCACCAGGGCGATGACGTTGACGCCGCTCGCGCAACAGCGCGCCAGCATGCCCAGCAAAGTGGTCTTGCCCACGCCGGCGGGCGCCATGATGCCCACGCGCTGGCCGACTGCAAGGGCCAACATGCCATCAATGGCGCGCACGCCCGTGGCGAAAGGCTTGCACACGCGGTGGCGCAGCATTGGCGGTGGACAAGGGTGCTCCACCCGCAGGCGCTGGCTGAACTGCAGCGGCCCGCGTCCGTCCAGCGGCCGACCGAAGGGGTCGATCACTCGCCCCAGCAGGCCTTCACCCGCGGGCAGCAGTGCGTCTTCTGCCGCGATGCTGACGGTCGTGGTCATGCCCAGACCTTCGACACCGTCTTCCACCCAGACGAGCGCCTGGCTGCCAGCCAGGGCGATGACTTCCCCGCGCCGCGTTTCCTGGCCTGCAAGGCGGAAGCGGCAGATGTCGCCCACACGCGCGCTGACGCCGGCGACAGTCGCCACGCAGCCTGCTGTGGAGACGATGGCCCCAACGGGTTGCAGGCGTGGGGGCTGCAGGCTGGTCATGACCCGGTTCCGCGCCATGGCGCAGGCATCGATGGCATGACCCCGCCATCCAGGACTTGTCTTTCATCCTGGGTCAGGTCTGTTTCAGGATCCAGGTCTTCGTCGTCGAGCCAGGCGAGATCGTCGCTCTCGGCCTCTTGCACCGCATCGCTCTCGGCCCCTTCACTGTTTGGGTCGTCGGTCATGGCATCGGCCATGGCATGGGCCTGTAAGTCGGGGTCCGCATCCCTACCGTGGTCGCTGCCAAAGTGCATGGGGTCTTCTTCGGCGACTGTGGTGCTGGCGTCGTCCGCTGCAGACTCATCGCTTGCGCCATACGCCGCGGCAGGCAGGCCAAGGGCCTGGACCAGGGTCGCGCAATCGGTACCGATCTGGTCCTGCCAGGTTTGCAGCCACTGCGGCAGATCGATCTCGTAGGCCTCCTGTCCCAGCCGCAGCAGGCATCGACCCGGCGTGAGCTCGGGCTCGACGGCCACCCGGGCGCGCAGCCGAACGGCTGGCAGGCCGTGCGCCAAGGCTTCGTCGATGGCGGCTTGGTCGACGGCAGCACAGTGGATGCTGACCGGTACGACATCGCCCAGGCCGGCCAGCAGTTCGGACAAGCCCGCGGCGAACAGTCGGGCCAGGGCATGCTCGTCTTGCAGCAGGGTGTCGGCCAGGCGTCGTGCAGCTTGCTGGGCAAAGCTGTCGCACCACTGCGCCAGGCTCTGCCCCAGCTCTGCCAAGGCCTGCAGATGAATGCGGGACAAGGCCAGGTGTCGGTCGGCTTGCAGGCATGCCAACTCGTGGTCGATGTCGGCCAGTCTTTGTTCGCGCTGGCTGGCTGCTTCAAGCTCTACCTGCGCCAACGCCTGCTGGCGCTGCTCGTCCACCCACACCCCGAACGACTGCCAGTCCAGCCACGCCGGCATTTGCGAAGCTGGAACGACGGCGCCCTGGGCCAGCAAGGCCGGCCAGGCTGCGGCGTCTGCTTCGATCAGTTCAGCCCCAGCGTGATGAGCGGCCGGCTCCAGGCACAGCAGCGTCTTCACGGCAGCGCTCCGGCGCTGGCTTTGTCTTCTAAGCCTGCCCGTGGCTGAAAATCGGCAGTTGGGCCTGTCGCGGCTTCAAGGCGGTGGGCGATCTGCAGAAGACTGCGCAGTCTTCTGGCGGCCAGCCTGCTCTCAAAGGGCAGGCGATGCTGCTCCGCACGCTCTACCCAACTGGCATCAAATCGCAGCCGCCAGCGTTGCACTAGCGCGGTTGGCCATGCACTCACTGCCAGTTGAAGGAGCAGCAGGGAGGCCCGTTCGCGACGCAAGACCTCGCGTTGCCCAGCGTCCCCGCCCAGCACATCGCCAGGCCAGACGGAGGCGTGCCACGCGGACAGGACCGGTGCCGCGGCTGGTTGCATCAGGCGATCGAACTGAGGTGCAGGCAACAGGCACAAGCCTGCGCCTGGCGCGTTCTCAATGTCCGCCGGGGACACAGCCTTCAACTTGAGCTGGGCGGCGAGCAGCTGGTGCATTACCTGCTGCGCGTTGACGGTCGTCACGCGGCTCTTCAACGCCACCAGCGCTTCTGGCAGCCAGCTGGAGTGAATGAAGTCCGCGGGGCAAGAGCACCAATGCGCCCACGCTTGCGCTGACCCCTCCATGGGCATCTCATCCAGCCTTGACCGGAGAAAGGCGGTTGCGCATCCGCAGCCAGAGGCGCGCGACGGCGGTACTGTCCCAGTGTCGTGCCCACCATCCGGCCACCGCCCCGCCCAGCACACACACCAGGGCCAACAGCCCCACTAGCGCGGGTGGCCAGCCTGGGGCAACCGCTGCCGCGGTGGGCTGGGGTGTGGGTTCGGCCGTCAGCATGACCACGCTGACCCGGTCAGGGGACAGGCCGTCCACGCTGCGGGCAACCAGCTGCTGCACCGACAAGCTGACTTGTGCCATGTGGAACCCCGGGCGGTGCTTGACGAACACCGATGCGGAAGAAGGCGATGTCTTGCCCGGGCCCAGGACGGCGCGCTCGGGCATCACCAGATGCACGCGGGCAGAGATGACGCCGTCGATGGAAGCGATGGTCGCTGCCAGTTCCTGCGACAAGGCGTAGCCCAGCCGGGCACGGTCTTCCGCCGGGCTGGCAACCAGCGCATCGGTCTTGAGCACGTCCATCGTGGACGCAAAGCGCTGGCGGGGCAGGCCCGCCGCTTCGAGGGTGCGCAAAGCCGCACCCACATCGTCACGGTCGACCCGCAGGACATGGCGGCCGTCTTCGCCCAGGGTCCGGTCAGCGCTGATTCCTTTTTGCAAGAGCGCCTGTCGCATCTGATTGGCTTCGCTCTCGGACAGCCCTGAATACAGGCTTTCCTGGCATCCCGACAGACCGATGGCCGCAACAAGCAAGGCCAGACGCAGGCCGGCGGTGTGGCGGCGGGCCTGAAGCGCCAGGGGCGGGATACCGATCATTGCTGCGTCAGCAGTTTGTTCACACCCGTCGCCGCGTTGGTCACCAGGCCACTGGCCAGCTGGAACTGAATCGACACCTCGCTGAGATGGCGTGAAGCCTTGAGCATCTGGTTCAAGTTGGCGGTGATGTCTGCCGGTGATGTGGCTTCCACGGACAGGTTGCGCCCCAGCGCGTCGAGCTCCACCCCCACACTGCGCATGCGGGACGACAGGTCAGCCCAGCTCCGTGCCCAAGCGTTGCCGGCCGGCAGGCCATTGACGCCCGCGGCGGCACCCCCACCTGCCTGCGCCTGACCCAAGCCCAGGGCTCCCCACCCACCCGCGGCAGGCATCGGGCCTGTCGGGGCTGCACTCGCGCCCGGTAATGCGATGGTCGCCCAGGACGCTGCGCCGTTGAGTCCCTCGATCATGATCTGTCTCCTTGTCAGCGGGCCGATGACGAATTCAACGGCTCGGGTCCTTCACCAGTGCCAGGCGGAGCGTGCTGCCGCCCTTGGACACCACCATGGTTTCGTTCTCGATGGCAACCAATCCGACACCGGGTGCCAGTGCCCCGCCCGGATAAACGGTCTCACCCGTGCGCAGCACCACCCAGCCACCGTCATCTGAGGAGAACGAACGCACCCGAGGCAGCAGTTCAGCAGAAAGAGCTGCAGCGCCCGTGGCCTGGGCTGCTGCGTCGACAGCACTGTCGTCCACGGGTACCAGGGGTGCCAACTGCGAACGGGCCAGCGCAACACGTGCTGCAGCGGCAGCGTCGTGCGCCGCGCCGTGGAGCCGTAGCCCCTGACCCTGGATATCGACACCCACGCCCGTGCCTTCGAGGAAGTTGCGGGCCACCCCCAGGAGCTCTGGCAAGCAAACGGCCTGCGAAACAAACGTGTCCGGACCGAGGGCCTGGCGCACGTCGCGCAGTGCCTTGCACTGGGGCTCGTCCAACAGGATCCCTGTCACCTTGACGAATGGCTGTGATGCTGTCGGTGCGTGAACCCGCGCCGCCGGGCCAAGATCGGCATTCAGCAACCGTTGAGCGAGGAGATTCCCCGGTGCCGCCACCGTGACTGCGGGCGCGGACCCATTGCGCGTTGAAGGGGCAGGGGGCGGTACAGCGGCCCAGGTCGCGGCCGCCAGGAGCGCCACCCCAGCGCATAAGCCCAAGGCCAAAGCGCTGGTGCCCTGGCGCGGTGAAGGCTCTTTGCCCGCAGGTGCCTGTTGTGCGGCACTCTTGGTTGCGCGATCGCCCATCACCGCTGTGCTCTTCGTGCCTGTCGTCCTGGGCCCCTGTAGAAGGCAAACCTGCCAGGCGCCCAGTGTCAGCGTGGCCACATCTTCAGCAGGCCAGGTGACATGGGCCTGCCGGGGCAAGGCCATGGTCGTCCCAGAGGATCTGAAGCCCAGCAGCACGGGCTCCACGGCAGTGATCTGCAACTCCTCACCGTCCAGTGCGAGACAAAGGTGATCCGCTGCTATGCCCGTGCCCAGAAGCACACAGTCGTTGTTCGCGGCCGACCCCAGGCGCCAGCGTCGGCCGCGAGGCAACACGAACTCGTTGGTCGATTCATCCGCAGCAGTGCCGCAGTCTGGGTTGCTGGCAGCTACCAACCGCACGCGCCAGGAAGAGGCGGCCGTGGCGCGGGGTTCTGGCCGATCATGGCCGCTCGTCATGGCTCCGTGGGTCGCGTACATGCTCTGCACTATGCAATCGCGCCAGGGTGATGACGTGAAGAATCGGAAAGGCTTGATGCCGCAAAGGCGGGGCGCCGGAAGGAAGCGCGCCGCGGCGTCCTGTTGCCCGTGCCATTACTGGTCGTTCACGAGCCTTCGATGTTCCTGCTTGCGCTCGCCCTTGATCTCTGGGCTGCCTTCCTGCTGCTTGAACTCGTCGTGCAGGTCCTTGTGGTCCATGCGCATCTTGCGCATGAAGCTCCAGCGCTGGAACATGTAGTCCATGCCAGCGAAGACCGCCAGCACGAGGCAGCCCAAGCCAAGCTGCCGCAGCAGAAGATGGCTGGAAACTGCCAACAGATCCTGCGGCGACAGCGAGACCATGACTTCCCTGAGCGTTGCCTTCAACCAGGCGGCGAGGGTCAGGCCAATGACGACTGCACACAGCAGGCTCTTCAACAGGGCAAACCAGGTTTCGCCAGAGAAAATGCGCTGCAGGCCGCTCACGGGGTTGATACGCTTCAGATCGGGGGTGATGGGCTTGGAGGACAACACCGTGCCGGTCAACAGCCACTTCACGAGGGTGGCAGCCACCCCCGCTGTGAAAAGCAAAGCCAGGCTGGCCAACAGCGTTTCCTGCGCGGCCAGGCGGGCTGCAGCGGCCAGGTGCGCAGGCCCGAGCCGTGGCGAGAAGGCCAGTTCGATCAAGCTTTCGAGCAGATGACGACCTGCCGAAATCATCCATCCTGACAGCGCCAAGAGGGCAGCACACACGCAAAGCAGCGATGCCACCAGCGGGGCATCGTTGGCATGAGGGACCTCGCCGCGTTTGCGCGCCTCGTTCAGCTTGTGCTGGGTGGGCGCAAACGGCTTGTCCTTGCCGTCCGATGACATGCTGTCAATTCGGCTGGGAGTGCCCTACGCGATGCTGATGCGCTGGCTACCCGGTAGAACGCTGACCTGCAAGATACCGCCTGGCCTGCTGATGCTGGCGCGATAGGTGTCAGCGACGTACTGCACATCCACGCCGCGGGTGGTGGGAAACAGGTGACGAATGCGTAATGCGAGCTGGGGTACACCAGCAGCGTCCTTCGCTTCCAGCGTTCCGCGGAAGCTTGCCGGAAGCGTGAAGCTGGCACCGCGCGGTGTGCACGGGACCTGCGTTACGTTGCCTGCGACCGGGCGCATGACGATGCTTCGTACACCCAGACGCGGTGGCAGCTGGACGTAGCACTGGGCTTGCTGGCTGATGCGATCGACGAGCAGTTCGGTGGGGCCGAGCCAGCGCACATCGAGTTCGTGGCTTTGCGCGCCCATCGGGTTTGGAGTCGCAGCACCCTGCGGATGGCTACCAGGGCGCACTGGGTCACCCGCCGGCCCCGGTGCCAGTGGCTCTGCCCGTGAAGCCAGGTCGAGCCGGATGCGCCCCAAGGGCAGACGGTCGACACCCTGCAGTTGCAGAATGCCTTGAAAACCCTGCGGCAGGTTCAACTCGAAGCTGGCAGCGGTCGTTGTCTGCCCGCCTGGGTGGCGCCCGCGGTGGATGCCGGATTGGCGAACGGGCCGGCCCCGCGCATCCACGCCATGCGCTGTCCAGCCAGTGACTTCAGACCACGGGACCGTTAACTGGATCTTGGCCGTCTGGACGGGAAGCGCTACCGCGGAACTGGGCGCAATCCAGGCCATCGGCTTGGACGTGGACGAGAGGCTCATGACAGCGCGGTTTTTCGTTGGGAAAGCCACCGCCATGAAGGGCGGTGGGCATTCACGTCAGCTGATTCGGGTGGCGTTCTTGACGGAAGTGGCTGCTTGCGACTGGGCCTCGTCGGCCTTGATCATGAACTGGAACCCGGTCGTCGCGTTGGAGAGCTTGGCGCTCATTTCAGCGAACTTCGCCAGGTTGGCGATGGTCTTGTCCGTCTGCGTTTGCGCCTGGGTCAGGCCGTCGGCAGAACCGGCTGCAGGGGTAGGGGCTGCGGGTGCGGTGGGGCTGATCGGGTCCATGGGATTCCTTCTGTGAAGTGACACTCAACGTCCAGCGACGCCCCAGGCCTGACCTGTGGTGCCGCTGGTTACCGCAATAGCGCGGTATCTGATTTAAGCGCGGCTGCACCCAGCCCATGAGGAAAAGCCGGCAGCTTGGCGTTCCTGTCGGGAAGGCCTGGGTCCAGGCGACCCGCCATTTCGCCATCGAAGGCTGGCCGGTCCATCGCCACCAACTGGGCACCTGTCAGCCTTTCGACCAGGTGCGTGCGCTCTGAGAGCCAGGCGTCTTCGCGCAGGACGCATCTGAACTCCATGCAGCCCTGGTCTTCGGTGAGGCTGAGACTACGCAGGCCGGGATAGCGGTGCATCACGTAGCGTGCTGATGTCGGCAACAGGGCGACGGTACCGGTGGGTACGCTTTCCAGGAACTCCAGTGTTGACGCGATCTGGTGTGACCATGATGGCCGCAGCAGCTTGACGCGGGGAAGGCCCGGCACCAAATCAGGCTCGCCCGCGATGTTCATTCGTGACCGCACATGGTCCAGCAGGCTGGAAGTGCACACCAATTCATAATCTTCCAGATCCATACCCGACAGCAGACCCAGAGGCGCCAAGGGGTGGTCGTTGCGTACCGCGGCAATGCACACTTCTGCTGTGAAGCGGTAGTGCCGGGCTTCATCGAAGCGTTCGAACAGCATGTCGTGGATGCTGTGCATGGGGGCCCGGCCAGCGACGTCACCGACACGCCAGATCGCGGCATGGGCTTGCTGCTTGTTGAACTCCACGGGCAGCCAGCCGGTAGACGAACGCGTTACGGATACCTGACTGTCGTCTTCCAGTGCATCGAGGTGAGACAGGCAGTCGTACACCAGGAACCGGGCGCTTTCGGGGTCTGCCACCACGGCCATCTTGACCTTCGCAGGCTGCGTGACGTTGTCAGCAACGGACAGCAGGGTTCCCAGCGTGGCAGCAAGCTCGGCCCAGTGAGCCAGCACCAGTTCACCAGCCATCGTGGGCCGAACGCCATGAACGCTGCGTTCCAGCAGCAGATAGCCCATGGCCCGTTCGAGCTCAGCGATCCGCTTGCTGATGGCCGAGGCGGTCAAGGGCTCGGTTCGCGCCGCCTTGGCATACGAGCCTTCCCGGGCGACCACGGCCAGCAGGCGAAGGCTGTCGAGTTCGAGCCGGCGCGTCAGCGCGCCCAGTTCCAAGGGCTCAGCGGCGTCGAGGATCGCCATGCTTGTCTCCTGAATTAGTGTCAAGGGCCCGGAACCACGGGCTGCTCCGGGCTCTGATGGCTTGCTCTCCCCACGGCGCTGGATTCCGCCGGCGCAGAGGGCCCAGCGTTGGGGGGCGCCGCAGCGGGGGCAGGGCGTTGCGCTCGGTCCCGTTGCGGGTTGGCGCTGCGCACGACCCGGGGCGTGACGAGAAAAAGCTTCTCCCGGGTGGTGCGCGTTTCCGACTTACTGCTGAACAAGCCGCCAAACACCGGTACCTTTCCCAGGCCGGGGACACCCTGGTTACCACTGCTGTCGCGCTGATCTGTGATGCCCCCGATTAGCAGGGTGGCGCCTTCCTCCAGCTCGGACAGTGCGAAAACACGGCTGCGTTGGACGACGGGCACCCCGCCTACGGCGGCAGAGGAGAAGCCGCCAGACTCCAGGGAAATCATCAGCCGCACCCGAACCTGGGGGCCGCTGTCCAGAACCGATGGCCGGATCCGCAGCACCACGCCCGTGGACACTGAGAACAGGTTGGCTTCAAGATTCCCGGCGACCTTGATGTACGCGGTATCGGTGTTCTCAAGCAAGGCTTCCGTGTTGTCAACCGTGAGCACACGAGGTGACATGACGATGCGGGCGCGTCCATTCGATTCCAGTGCCCGGATGCGCGTGAGCAGGAGATTCGCTGCCGTGTCCGCCAGTGATGCCGTGATCTGTGGCGCGCGAGCATCTGCCGGCGTCTGGCCGACGCCGTTGCTCACGGAGAACGACCCGCGTTGGCTTGAGGCTGACCAGTCGACACCCAGATCGCGGAGATCGCTTTGCTCGATCTCCACCATGCGAGCCTCGATCTCGATCAACAGGCGGGGCTGGTCGAGATCAGCGATCACCGACGCCAGTTGTGCCAGTCGTTGCGGGGAGTCCCTGATCACGAGGCTGTTCGTGGCCGAATCGGCTTCAATGCGGGTGCGTGTGCCTGCCTGCGCTGGTGCCGAGCCGGGCCGGCGCGGCTGCGCAAGTTCAGGCTGTGTCGGCAGGTAGGTACTGCGGCCGCCCCCCAATGCGCGGCCAGTCAGCGAACGTTCAACCACAGCCGGGGCTGCGTCTTCTGTACCCCGGCGGCTTTCGCCCCCCGTAGCACCCGGCGATAGCCAGGTCCGCCGGTCCATCGTCTCGGCGCCAGACCAGGCACTGCCTGTCGATCCGGCGGTGGCTTCCACTGATGTGAACAGGCGGCGAAGAACCGTGGCTAGACCTTCGATGACGACATCCTGGCCCCCAATCCGGGCCACGGTATCGGCGGCCTGTGCGTGCTTGAGCGGGAAGATGCGCGTGGCGATCTCCCAATCGCGGCTGTCTCCCATTTGGCCCGTCACGGCGCGTACGAGTTCGACACAGCGCGGGGGGCCGCTCAGCACCAGCAACTGCGCGTTCTCGTCGTAGCGCGGTCGACAACGGGCGTCCACGACCCCCAGCCGGCGCAATGAGGTGAGCGCGCGGTTGTACTGGCCCGGGGCCAGGGGGATGAACTCGCTGCGTTCATCGGACATCGGCCCCACGTGCATGGTGCTGCCGTCGAAGTACCACAACAGCTGGTGTGTGCTCGTCAGGATGCGCCAGACTTCCGGGCCGGGCGTCGAGAAGCGTGCGCTGATGGGTTGTTCGAAGTCACCATTGAGGCGCAGGTTCCAACCCTGGCTTGCTGAGAAGGCTGTGAGGACCTCGCGCAAGCTCTGCTTTTCGGCGACGTACTGGAAGCGACGCGCACTGAACGTGGGTTCGGCTGCGATGCATTGCCAGGAAAGCGACAGCCCAAGCAACACCAGCGTCCATCGCGAGACAGCATGACGCCAGTGCCGCACACAGGCTGGAGGCCTCACTATCCAACGACAGATGACACCCACCAATGTGTTCCAACGACCGCCCTGGGTGCTCTTGCGCATGGGTACTTCGATTCTTGCCCGACCTGCGGTGCAGGTTGCTGCTGTGCGTACGTAGAAGCGGGCGAGCCGCTTGCTGTTCGTACCAGGTCATTGTTCGGTGTGGGCAGTCAGCCCTCAAGTACGATTCCGGCAGCTTTGGACAGATTGGGTGTCGTTGCCCCCTCGGAATCGGGGGCTGACTAACCCGCGACGGGCCGTTGTGACTGACAGCCAAAGACCTGCCCGGCGGCATGCTCGCAGAGAACCCCGCACCCCTGATATGAAGTCGATCGGACGCGATTGGCTTCCCCAGGCGCTGGATGCACTGAGCCAGGCCTGATCAGAAAGCGATGTGGACATGGGGCTTCAGGCAAGTGGCCTGCCGCGCCGCCACGTGCAGTCGCTGCCCCGTGCTTATGGAACCTTGTGTCAGGCTTGGCGGCCGAGCCGAGGCCATCTTCCTGACCGCGGCATGAAGGTGTTGCAGACACTTCTGTGGTTGAGCGCCCGGCGGGCCCACGATGCGCGCACCGACCTCACGCTGGGTCCGTTCCGGGCGCATTGCCGCCTATGTGGATTTGCGTTCGACATGCGCCACCAGCCCGTCGCGTTCTCTACATGGGCCCGCCCGAGCGCGGCGGGGGCCTCTCGGCTGGAGAGGCACCCCAGCTACCGCCTTCAGCCCTGGGAATGGAACGAGGGCGGGCCGCTGTGGCTCCTTCACGTAGTGCACTTCCGATATCGCTTGCGCGGTGTCATGCTGTACATCCGGCCCCATGTGGCCGAGACGGGCGAGCCTGTCTTCCGTCAGAGACGAGGCGGCCCCCGTGGCGCCAAGGCATCCATGATGGGACTGCCCCCTTTGGCTTACGCGCGCAGGACCGCGACCAGCTACACGCAGACGCTACCGAGATCACACTTCCTTGTGGGCGCTTGAATCGGGCCCACCTGAGATCAGCGGTGGCGGCGGAAGAAGGCCAGTCCCGCGAGTGCCAACCCTGCCAGAGCCAAGGTGCCCGGTTCGGGCACGCGGTTGGCTTCGAAGGGAATCGACGTCAGGATGTTGAGGTTCGATGCCGTGCGGTGGCGCTCTGCGAAGAACAGATGAAAGGGGTAGCGCTCACCAGGTGTCAGACCCAGGGCGTCAAGATGGACGCTCTGATCGAGCGAGGGGTGAATGCCGCCTAGGTCAATGACTCGCTGATGGTTGATGAACACCCACAGGTCATCGTCACCGGTCACGCTCAGGATCTGTCCGAGCTGGTACGTGAAGCTTGTCCGCAATTCCATCGTGAAGTGATAGTTGTGGGCATTGCCTTGATTACCCCAGCCCAAACCATTGATCGGGAAATAGCCGCTGTTCAGCGACTGGTAGACACCAGAGCCTGGGGTGGTCTCGTGGAATGTCAGGCTGCTGGCGATGGTCTGATTGATGCCTGGCGCATCGCGGTACCAAAGGTCGAAGTTGGAAGCCGTGCTGAACACGGACGAGGCTGCAGCTTGCAGCACCGGCTTCCCATCCGGGCCCAGCGTGGCAGCAACGGCATTACTGACAGACGCGATCCCGTCGTTGTCGAAATCGGTGTGGCTGCTGCAACCGGGCGCGCTGGTGAATGCGGACGAGCAGAAATCACGCACGGTCACGTCCAGCGTGATGGGGACGGAGATTGCGGGCGTGGCAGTTACCAAAAGAGCCAGGCCGAGATGGGCGAGAAGAGCCGTTTTCATGGTGCGATGCAAATCTTGTTGACCCGCCAGGATTGTTAGGCAATCGGACTCGGCCCAGACACCCCCGGTCCCCGGTGGAGGCCGCCAAGGGATGTGCACTTTGCAACGACTGTTCCGGAATTGCCTCACCGTCTTGCCAACCCAGCAACCGGGGGCCCCACCTGACGCGCGAATGCCGGGGGTGTCACTTCAAGCAAACGCGCGATCACCGGCTTGTATCGGGCTCGGTATCACAGGCACTCCAGCAGGGGCCGACAAATGGCGTGCATCGGGTCGAGTCGCTGTAACGTGCTTGGAGCGGCCGGTTACCCGACGCGACTGGATCCGGCAGGCTCTGCTAAATCTCTTTCTTGGTTTCAGGAGGGGACGATCCCACCGCTAGCAATACCGAGCGCTTCCGGTACTGGATCTTTGCGGAAGTATTGGGCAGTGGGTGAATACGCGAACGGAAAAAATACTGGGTTGCGCATTTTCTGCCAGGGCGTGCGCCATGACGATCCCGGCCAGGCCGGTGGTTCGACAGTCGGCTTGCTGTCTGCAGTGATGGTTGCCAACGCACCACACAGACGATCTGCTTGCCTCGTCCATCTGTCGCTTTGGGGTCATTTCCGAAGATGTCCGTCGAAGCCGACTTTGTACTTTCGATCTTGCAAAGCTTGCCCCGTCTTTGCCGGCGACCCCGGCTTGCCATGATTTCCGAAACTGTCGCCTCCAGCCGAATATGTACTTTGCCTTGCTGCCGCGCTGGCATGCCTTTTCCCCGGCGGATACCGGCAAAGACCCATGCACATCGCAATCCCGTAAATCCTTCACGGCGCGGCGGCTACCGGGGAAATGCACGCGATTCAGCTCACTTCTTGCCGGACCGATAAGCTTGGATTCAAAACTATCATGCATCGACAGCTCGTGACGCCAGGCAAGAAAGGATATTGCTCCATGACCATCGGAAAAAAGCTCGCTCTACTGATCGGTGCCCTTTGCGCAGGGTTACTGGTTTCCCTGGCTGTGACCTGGGATCGGTTCGCCAAAACCGAAGTGGTGCTCTGGGCAGCAAAGGATCGGTTTCTCAAGCAGTCGGACCGAATTTCTACTGTCGAGTTAGCCGTGATCCGCACCTCCCTGGAAGGCCGTCACGCCATCCTTGCAGAGACGGAGGCTGAAAGGCAGGAAACCCTGGAGCGCATCGGTCGTTTGCGAGATCAGACTCGCAGCCAATTGCAGGCTTTCGAGCAAGGCATCAGTACCGAGAACGGGCGTGCCCTGTACGCTGACATCAGCCAGGCCGCCAAGGCCTTTGATCGATCGATCGAGTTGCTGGCCCCCTTGCTTGTGGACGGCAAACAGCGCGAGGCATTCGCCGCCATGAAGGCCAGTGCTGTCCCGGCACGGAATGCGCTGCTGGCTGCAGTTGAAAAGCAGAAGGCCTACCAGGAAAAGCTGCTACGCAGCAGCGTTGAAGCATCGTTGCAGACCATTGCTAACGCGAAGCTGGTGCTGGCGGGGCTGACGTTTGCTCTGCTGAGCGCTGCATGCGCAGCAGGCATCAAGATCGTCCGTGGCCTTCTGCGGGATCTTGGGGGTGAGCCCAGTGCCGTCATCGCTGCAGCAAGCCGAATCCAAAGCGGCGACCTCGCCACGCCCGTCAGTTTGAGGGCCGGAGACAAGGCCAGTGCCCTGGCCAGATTCGAGCAGATGCGGCAGACGCTGGTGCAGACGATTGCAACAGTGCGCGCTGGTGTCGACTCTGTCACGACAGCGAGCCAAGAGATCGCTTCCGGCAATCAGGATCTGTCCAGTCGCACCGAGCATCAGGCCAGCAATCTGCAGCAGACGAGCGCCAGCATGGAGCAGTTGACGAGCAGCGTTCGTCAGAGCGCCGATGCGGCAGGGCAGGCCAACCGGCTGGCAGAGCAGGCCAGCCAGGTGGCGATCAAGGGTGGTGCCATCGTTGGTGACGTCGTGGCCACGATGGGTGAGATCTCCAGCAGTAGCCACAAGATCGGCGAGATCACGAATGTGATCGACGGCATTGCGTTCCAGACCAACATCCTGGCGCTGAACGCGGCCGTCGAGGCAGCGCGAGCCGGAGACCAAGGCCGTGGCTTTGCCGTGGTGGCAGGTGAGGTGCGCAGTCTGGCGCAACGGAGCGCGCGGGCCGCGCAGGAAATCAAGGAGTTGATCGGTGCCAGTGCTCAGAAGGTGGATGCAGGAAGCAAGCTTGTCTTGGATGCCGGTGAGACGATGAACGACATCGTGCTGCAGGTGCGCCGCGTGACCGAACTGATCTCTGACATTTCCAACGTCACGAGCGCCCAAAGCACCGATATCGGGGTCGTCAACGAGGCGGTGTTGCGTTTGGACCAGACGACGCAGCAAAACGCTGCCTTGGTCGAGCAGAGTGCCGCCGCAGCCGAAAGCCTGCGCGGCCAGGCCCAGCAGCTGGCGCAAGCGGTGGGTACGTTCCGCCTGAGCGCCTGATGCGCTGGCCTCCCGGTCACCCATCTTGTCTCCGTCCCTGGGCGATCCGCGGCGCGACCTGAGGCCAAACCCGTCACCACCGCAGCATGGTGTTGGGCAGCTGCGCTGGCGGGCCGCTGTGCGCAGAGAGGGGCGCCGCCGGGTCACCGTGAAGACCCGGCCCTCGTTTGGGGGCGGCCCAGCCGGCCCTGGCGGTGCGTGCCTGTACGCCGCTGCCGCCGGTGTACGCGGGCCGCTCGACAAGTCCCAAATACGCTCACGCAGCAGGGCCAGGGTGCCCTGCGAAGGAGCTTTCGATGGGTGTTGCACAGTTGCGCCCCAGCCGCTGCCGGCTGGCGCTGGGTGGTTTGATGGCGGCGATGCTGGCCGCCTGTGGTGGTGGTGGCGGCGATGGGGCTACCAGAACGGCCGCATCGGCAGCGTCATCGCCCGCCGTGGCGACCGCAGCCCAGCGCACTTCGCCCGGTATCCTGGCGGCGCAATGGCGCCGGGACGGGGTGCAGACCGTGCCGGGCCGGTACAACGTGCGCCTGGCCGCACCCTCTGTCAGCGAGCAGTTCGCCGACGAGGAAGCCCGTGTCCGCATCATGGCCAGCAACAGCGGAGAAGCTGCAGCCAGCGCCGCGCGGACGACGCTGCAGGCGCGCCGGCAGGCCTACCACCAGCAGTTGGAAGGTGAGCAGCAGGCGCTGGGCGCCCGCGTGCGGGGCCTGGGCGGCAAGGTGCTGACAGAGAACCGAATTGCCGTCAACCTGGTCACGGTGGAGGCCACGGCCGAGCAGGCCGAGGCCATCGCGGCCTTGCCGGGCGTGCTGGACGTGCAGCCGGTGCGGCTGCTGCCGCGGCCTGGGCTCAAGACATCGGCTCAGAACGCCACCGTGAATCCCAACACCATCACGTCAGCGTGTTATCAAGATCCACTTGCCGGCACCGGCATCAGCAAGACCGATCTGCTGACCTACCACGACATCGCCGGCGCCCACATCAACGGCCGTCGGGGCCAGGGCGTGCTGGTGGGCGTGGTCGATGACGGCGTGGACTACACCCACGTTGCCATGGGCGGGCCGGGCACAGCAGCCATGCTCAACCGCGCCATGGTGTATGCGTTTGCCAACGACCCCTCTCGCCTGGCTAGCGCCATGTTTCCCTACCCCGGCTCCAAGGTGATCGGCGGCCACGACTACATTGGGAACGACCAGTCGCCCTTCCCGGACTTTTAGCGCAGGGGCCCTGGTGGGATCTGCACCACAGTGGACGGCCACGGCACCCACGTCATCGACATCATCCAGACGGTGGCACCGGAAGCGCAGTTCATGGCTTTCAAAGCCTGCTACACGTTTGGTTGCCCGGACGACGCCATCATCGCGTCTGTCAACCGGGCCATGGACCTGGACCGCAATCTGACCATGCGCAAGGTGGACATCCTCAACCTGTCGCTGGGCGCCACCGGGGGCTCATTGAGCGACGCGGCGGCTGAAGCCGTGGAAAGCGCCGCCCGGCAGGGTATCGCCGTGGTTGCCTCGGCCGGCAACAGCGGGCCTGTAGTGCATGCACTGGGTTCGCCCGCGGTCGCGCCCCGCGCCACGGCCGTGGCCGAAATGGAAACGCCAGCCCGCAAACGTGAGGGCGGGCACCCTGCGAACTTGGCCATCGTCGAGTTCTCGTCGTCCAGCGGCCCAGGCCTCGAAGGCTTCACCATCAAGCCAGAAGTGGGTGCCGTCGGGCGCGTCATCACGGCCCATGCCGGCACGGGTGACCTCAACAGCACGTTCTCCGGCACTTCCGGGGCCGCGCCGGTCATTGCGGGCATGTACGCCCTGCTCAAACAGCGGTTTCCGGCGCTGACACCCCACCAGCTGCGGGCCCGCTTGGTCAACACTGCCCGCACTGGCGCGGTGTGGGGTGGTGATGCACAGTCGGATACGGTGCAATTCATCGGCCGCAGGCCCGGCGAATTGGAGCAGTTGGTGCCCCCGGCCATCGACTGGGCCCTTCCGGCTTTCTCGGTGCTGCCCACGACCGCCAGCAACCTTTGGGTCTATCCGCCGTTTTCGCCTGACTTCAGCTCCTGGGATTGGGCCATGCTCACCCGTCCGCCCTTCAAGATCAGTGCCCGCACCCCCGTGCCGGTGATGCGCCTGGGCAGTGGGGAAGCGCAGGCCGTGAAGGCCATGATGTTGCCCACGTTCTTCTACGCGCAGGACGACAGCCGCGACCCCAAGGTGCCACGGTTCAGTTCGGACACCACGGGCACTTTCCCTGCCGGCGCGAACTTCGGCCGGGTTGGGGTCGGCCGGCTCACGGTGCTGGCTCCCAAGACGCTGTGAATCGAGAACCACGCGGTGGCAGCGCGCACCTTCACGGTGTCTGCCAGCTTCCTGCAGCCGGCCAAAGCCGCCAGCGGCGCGGTCAGCATCGCCTTTTCGGCCACCAGTGTGACAGTGCCAGGCGGCGGCGGCCGTGTGCCCGTCACGATGACGCTGACCGTCGACCCCGCCAAGCTGCCGGCCAGCAACCAGCACCGCAGCACGCAAAGCGGCAGCTACGTCGAGGAAGGGCTCTACAGCGTCTGGCGCAACTTGGCTGACGAGTGCATGCCTACCTACGCGGTGTGCATGTTCAACCTGGTCTACGACGGGCGCATCGAACTGAAAGACGGCCTGGAGACGCTGAGCCTGCCTTGGCATGTGCTGCCGCTGCGGGGCAGCGACATCGCGGCCACGGCCCAGACCGGTGCCACGGGCACCACGGTCAGAGTCGCCAACGCCTCGCCCGCGACGGCAGGCCAGGCGGAGTTCTTCGACTGGCTGGGCGCCCACGCTGTGGACGACGCGCGTGCCAACCAGGGCAAGCCGCATATCCTGGCCTGGGGCGCCCGGGAGGTGCAGTACAACGCCGAGACCCGTGAAGTGCAGGCGGGCCTGGCCCAGCCGAGCCCCGCCACCCGCCGAGGCCTGCAAGTGGTCTACGTTCTCGACTCGCGGGTGCCGTTCATGGGCACAGGCGAAACCTACACCCGCACCACCGGCGGGGACGAGGGCTTTGGCCAGTACCAGTTCTCTCTGGGCATCGACGTCGACGGTGATGGGCGCTGCGGCAACCGCATGAATGCACCCTTTAAGTTCCGCCCGCAAAACCCAGGGGAAAGCGAGATTGCCTACGCGCAAGCCGAAGCGGCCGCCCGGGCGGCTGTGCTGCTGGACACTTCGCGCATGAACGTTGCCGCCGAGGCTTCCGATGCGGTGGCGATGATCAGAGGAGCCCCTGTCTTCACCGCAGGCTTCGACGCGCAGCCTGAACTCATTCCGCGCCCCTACGGCTTGGTCAACCTGCAGAAGCTCACGCCGCAACTGGTCAGAGGCCGCTTTCTGGCCACCGCAGACATGGCGTTGTCATCCATGAGCGATGCCGAAGCCGCGAGGTTCGCGCCGAGACTTTGGGACACGGGCTGGCCCATCGTGAAGGGCGCGCACAAGCCATACATTGGCGGCATCTCGATCGATTTCCGGTCTGGCGGCCGCGTGATCAGCTTCATCGTGCCGTTCGACGAGTCCACCCGGTGGTTCACCAATCGCACCGGGCGGCTTCAGACCGGCGCGCCGGATGAATTGGCCACCTTCATCTCCAAGCCGGGCTCGCCCAGCAAGGCGGATTCCCTTAACCCGGAATACAGCGTCTTCGCGGACCTGCTTAACCTGTCGAAGCCTTACGCTGTGACCACGGTGGAGGGACTCCGACTCAATGTGGGGCAGGCGCGCCTGACCCTGTGCCCGCAGATTCTGGACACAGTCCGACAGGAGGAGATCGTCTACCCATCCAAGGCCTTCATGCTTGGCGGCCCGCGCCACCAGGTGGCCGGCACCTCGGCCGCGGCCGGCACGGTGGCCGTGCCGGCGGCCGGCACGGTGTCGCGTGCCGTCACCACCAACACCACCCGTCACCCGGCGCTGGGCTTGCTGGTGCGATCGGTCAACGACAACCGCGAGGTGAACCTCGTGAGCCTGCCCTGAGCACGGCCTGAGCGCCTGACCTGACCTACGGCCCGGCTTGTCCGGGCCGTTTCTTTTGGGGGCGCGGCACGGGTGGCCTTTCAGGCTGCAGGCTGCGCCGCCTGCAACGCGGTACGCAAGGTCTGCTGAGGCGTCTCGCCGAACGCTTGAAGGTAGGCTGCCCGGAAGCGCGAGACATTGCTGAAGCCCCAGGACGCCGCCAGCTTCGTGATGCCAGCGCTCATGCCCAGCGACTGCAGCTGCCGCCGCACGCCCAGCAGGCGCTGCTGAAGCAGCCAGTCCGTGGGGCTGGCCTGAAATTGCTGCGCAAACTCGTCCCGCAGCCAGCGCTTGGAGCGCCCGCACCATCCGGCCAGGTCGTCCACCGTCACGCCCACGTGTTGGCGCGCGGCCGAGCGCAGCAGGGCCTGGCGCAGCAAGTCGGACTGCGGGCGCGTTCCTTCGGGCGCGGCCGCCTCGGCCGCCAGGTGCTGGTAAGCGAGCAGCTCGCCTTCGTAGCGCAGGGCGTACTGGCGGCAGGCCAGCACATGCCGCTGGTAGCTGGCCAGTGCATGGGCCAGATGGCCCAGCTGGGCGTGGGCACGCGACTCGATGAAGAGTTCGTCGCAGAAAGACGGCGCCTGTTTCGGGTCGGTCAGCATGCGCGCCCGCGCCAATGTCGCCAAGGCCAGCTGCGGCTGACCGGCCAGCAGCTGCGCTGCCGCGCGCCAGAACAGGCTGGTCGTGGCCAGGCCAGGGCGGTCGCCGACCAGCGCTCCGGTGTAGTCCTCCAGCGCCAGCGCCTGGCCCCCCGGTACCGCAAAGGGCAATTCGAGGCTGCGGCCAGCCTGACGCATCCAGTGCCACGCGTCCACCATGAGCGGGCCGCCGGCTTCCTGCAGCGCCCCTTGCTGGGTTTGCTAGTGCTCGTCGAGTTCAGCTGCCAGCTGTCGCAGGCTCACCAGCCACAGGCCCGGGTCTTGCGGCCAGGGCATCGCGCGCGCCTCGAATTCGGCGCTGGAGAACAGCAAGGCACCCATGGCGAAGGTCTGGGCGCTCCAGGTGCTTTCCGCACGATAGGGCGCGGGCAGTGCCGCCACAGCGCGCAGGGCGGCGCGTGCATAGGGCGCTATGGCCGCCGGCTGCCCGGCATGGAAGGCCAGCGAGATCATCGCCTTCCATGCGCCGAAGCGCAGGCGCGGCGGCAGCTCGTTGAAGCCGCTGTCGGTGAGCAGCGCCTGTGCCACGCGCTCGGCCTCGCTGGTGCGGCGCTGGGCGGCATACCGCTGCAAGCTGGCCGCCCGCAGCAGCGCCTGCAATACTGGGTCGGGCGCTGCCAGCTGCGCCCAGGCCTGGGCGCGCTGCAGCAGGCGGCCGGAATCGACGAGGTCTTCTTCCGCGGTGCGCAACATGGCCAGCCGTGCGCAAGCCACCGCCGACCGCCAGGCCACCTGTGAAGACTCGGCCGAGGCCAGGCAATCGCGCCAGAACGCAATGGCGTCGCTGCCCAAGGGCTGTTGATTTAAAAGCTCGACGACGTCCGATGGATCGATGACAACCTCCTGCGCAGCACCACAAGATGCTGCGCAGGAAATGGTAGCAAGGCCCCGACCAAGCTCAGTAGGTCTGCATCGCGTTGCTGCAGATGGTGGCCGCCTGCTCGGCTGTGGGCCCTTCGGCGCAGACGTCCTGCAGCATCACCGCGGGGTTGACGTCGCTGTCGCGGTTGATGACCAGCGTGCCGCGCAGCGAGCGGGCGTCGTTGACCAGGCCCTGGCCGACCACCTGCGCATCGGTGGGCACCAGAGGCACGCTGCGGTCGTGAATGACTGCGCGCTGGCCCGTCAGGCCGGTGGGCACGCCCACGGCGGTGGCGGCGGTCACACCATCGGGCGAAGCCAGCGTGAGGCGGGCCTTGCCGTCCAGCCGCACGTGCAGCCGGCCCAGTTCGAAGGCGTTACCCGCGTCGTCCACCAGCCTGGGGCACAGGCCCAGGGTGGTTTGGCCGGCGTTCAGGCGCAGACCCTCGGCCACCAACCCGCCCAGCGGGGCCGAAGGCACGCCCTTGCCGCCGCGGGGGTTGCTCTGCCAGGTGGCGTCGTCGATCGGGATCACCACGCGCAGCACCTGCTGCTGGGCGAAGGCCCGCAGGGCAGTGTCCACTTCCACGCCGCCGCGCAGCATGGCGCCGGTGTAGCGCACGCCGCCGGTGTAGCCATTGCGCTTGCCGTCGATCCACTGGTCGAAGACCTTGTGGAAGCGCCTGGACCGCATCAGGTAGCGCGCGCATCGCGGTCGCCCGTGGCCAGCGCAGTCTGCGTGGTCTTCACGGGTGCCTGCACCAGCGTCACCTCGGCATCACCCGGGCCGGTGGCCGGCTGGCCTGTGGCACCGGCTGGCGGCGCGGCCAGCACCAGGCGGCCGCCGGCGGTGAGCGCGGGTTGTACGCCCGTCAGGCCGCAGGTCTTGTCGCCGTTGACGTCGATGCCCAGTTTCAGGCCCCATCCGAAAGCGAACACGTCGCCCAACTCGGGGTTGCTCAGGCCGTCGGGGCTGAAGTAGGTCAGCAGGTCGTTCAGGCTACGGTTGTTGTCGAAGACCAGCGCCACCTCGATCGCGCGGCGCGGCCTCGCGGGTTCAGAGGGCGTCAGCCCGCCGCTGACCTCTGCGCTCGTCACGTTGTAGGTGATCACACGCGCGCCGATCATCTCCAGCCAGGGCAGGCCGCGCGGGCGGATGGTGCTGATGGCGTCGATGCGGTTGTTCTCCAGGGCATTGGTGAAGCGGGCGTCGGGGTAGACGCGCCAGACGGTGGCGTCGGGTGAGGTGGGGCGCACCGGAAACAGCCAGGTGGCGCCGGTGCCCGTGCCATTGGCCGGCAGCTGGCCGCTGCGCAGCAGCCGCACGCCAGCGTCGGCGCTGCGGTACGGGAACACTTGCCAGGGCAGCCGCACGCGCTGTGCGCCTTCGCTGGCGACCACGTAGCCGTCGAACACCACTTCGCGCAGGCCCACCGGATCCCAGGGGCTGCAGTCGTCGCGGTAGGGCTTCGGCACGTCTTCATCGGCCGCCGTGAGCTGGGCGCCGCCGAGGGCAGCGCGGTAGCGCCACAGCGTTCGGCGTGCCGGCAGCTTGTCCGCGGCAATGTTGACGCGCACCTGCACGATCTGCTGGCCGCCGGCTGGCACCGTGACGCTGGCCGGGCTGAAGCTGAGCGTGACGGCCCCGCTGGCCTGCTTGGCGGGTTCGGTGTATTCGGTGCCCAGCGTGAAGGTACGGGCGGTGGTGCCGGTGTTGCGGATGACCAGCTGCCGCGGCAGCGCCGTGAAGCTGAAGCCGGCCTGGCTGCGCAGGAAAGCGTCTTCGGCGCGGCCCACGGCGTGCACGATGCCGAAGTTCAGGCCTGCCGGCAGGTTGGGGGTGGGGTCCAGCTGCGCGTCTCTGTAGTCGCGCGGGTCGTCCAATGCGTACAGGCTCACGTCGCCCTGGGCCAGCGCGGCATCGGCGCGCAGCACGCCGCCACCCACGCGGTACACCGACACTGGGGTGGCCGGCGCCACCTGCAGCCCGTAGGCCGAGTCACCGGTCACGGTGCCCGCGGCACGCGTGAAGTCTGGGGTTCCCAGCAAGAAGCGGTACAGGTCGCGCGTGCCCGCAGTGGCTATCGTGTCCACGCCGCGGCCCCAGGCCACCCCTGGCTTGGCCGCGTTGACGATGCGTGCGCGCACCTCCTGGGGCCGCAGCGCGGGCCTGTGCTGCTTGATGAGCGCGGCCACACCGGCGACCACGGGCGCGGCGCCGGAGGTGCCGCCAAAGCCTTCGTCGGTGGTCAGGCCGCCAGCGCGCGCAGACACGACGTTACCCACCGCGCCCACATGCGGGCGGATGCCCAGATCGCGCAGGGCCGGGCCGCTGCTGGATGTCCAGGCCATCACGTCTAGCGCCGGCCAGCCGCGCGCCGTGCGCTCTGCCGGGCCCACCAGTTCGGCCACCGCAATCAGCTTGGGCGCCACCGCCGGGCTGCCGACGATGCCCGGCGTCGAGCCCGAATTGCCAGCCGAAGCCACCACCGTCACGCCTTGCGCCGACAGGCCTTGCAGCGCGCGCGCCATGAGGTTGTCGGGGTCGCCGAACTCCGAGCCCAGCGACAGGTTCACGACCTGCGGCATGTCGTCGGTGAGGCCGTCGCGGTTGGGGTCCACCAAGCGCTCCACGGCGGCGAGCACGGCGTCCGTGGGGCAACCGAGCTCGGCCATGCACACGCGGTAGGCCAGGAACTTCGCCTGCGGGGCTACGGTGCGGATGATGTCGGTGACGTGGGTGCCGTGGAGGTCGATGTAGCTGTCGCAGGCCTGGCCGGTGTAGGGGTTGACCGTGGTCTCGGTGGGGAAGGGGTTGGGCAAGCCCGGCGTGAGGCGGTCGGTGTCGTTGGCCGACAGCATGTCGGCCCCGCCAATGACCACTGCGTTCGGGAATCCAGCCACCGACCTGATGCGGGCAGGGTTGGTTTCGTTGATGGCAGCGCGAGCGGCATTCAGCTGGGCGAGCGTGCCCGTGCCGCCCAGGCGGGCGTGGGTGTAGTCCACGCCGTCGTCCAGCACGGCCACCACCACGCCCTGGCCGTTGATACCCCGCGCATGAAGTGGCGCAATGCCGTGGTAGTTCAGCAGGTCGGCACGGGTGGTGGACTGGGCAGACGACAAGGGCGTGCAGGCTGCCTGCAGGCGCAGCCCGTCCAGCTGTCGGCCCGGATGCGGGTACACCGTGTTGGGCGCCAGGCGCGCCACCTCGGGTTGCGCGGCAATGGCCGCATACTGATCGGGCCGTGCTTCCACCACCAGCACGTTGACCGCGGACACAAAGCGGTGCACCACGCTCACGCCCTGCACCTGCAGTCGCCCGGCCACAGCGGCCTGGGTGCGTTGCAGTTGCGCGGTAAGCGCCTGCCGCCGGGCGGTGGCTGCGTCGAGCGCCGCCGCACCGCCCATTTCGCCGCCGGCTGCCAGCGCGCGGGCGCGGCCGATCTCTTCGCCCATCTGCTCGGCCACGCTGGGTTCCTTCAGCACCACCAGGATGCGATGGGTACCTTCACCGCGCGGCAGGCCGTCGCCACGGGCGCGGTTCGGCGGTACGCTGCCAGCGCCAGGTTCGGGGGCGGGCCCGGCCACCGTGCGCATGGCGGCAGCGTTGCCGCTGGCGTCAGGCGGTATGGCCAGGCCCTGCCGTTCGTCGGCAGCGGCCATCAGCGCTTGCTCCGGGCCGGCAGCTGCCGCTGATGCGGCGTTGCTGGATGCGGCAGACGACGGATCGTCACCGCCCGAGCAGGCAGCCAGCCACGTGCAGAGCAGCAGATTCAGGGGCCACAGGCGGCTGGAGCGGGGGTGATGCGGGGTGCGGTTCATGGCGCTTTTCCACCGGCCAAGGTGGAGTTGACAACAACGCCCCGCAAGGTAGGGCCAGGCCGCAGGCCACCACGTTCACGCCTGGCACTTGGGATACGCGAGCGGCATGGCGGGACCGCCTCTCAAGGGGAAGGGCTTTCCCGGGGCCTCTGCATGTCAGGCCGGGCCGCATGCACATCGGGATGCCTTCTGTCCGGCAGGGCCGGCAGGCAAGGCGCTGGCCCCCGGCCGACAGTGAGGTGGGCGATTGGCGCGCCGCCTCTTGAGACTGAACGACCCCCGAACGGTCTTTGCTTGAACGCGCTATGGGCGTCGACGTAGAAACGACACGGGAGCTTCACCATGACGTCGCTTGAACTGGGTCGCGAATCGCGAGGTGTTCGTAAAGCCGAACCGACGCGCGATCTCGGCCAAGGGCTCATTCTTCCCCGCGTGTGTCTTCAGGTACGCCAGAGCGGCGTCCAGACGCTTCATGGTCGACACCTCTTTGGGGCTGGAGCCGAGATGCTTGGCAAACGCAGCGCGAAGGGTGCGGCTCGTGACGCCACTCAGCTCCGCCAGCTGATCGATCGGTAGCAACTGATAGCGTGGCTGCTCGAGCAGGTCGAGGGCTTTCCTCAGGAAATGCGGTACCTGTGGCGTCACTGAAGAGCTGGTCTTCTGGGCCAGACCCGTGACTTGGGCGATGAGCTGCTTCAGATGAAGATTCATGCGTCCAGCATGGGCGAACGCAGCCTGCGAGTACTCGGTGTAGAGCGCCAAAGACTGTGAGGCTTGTCCACTGGCAGCAGCGACGACGGAGCGCAAATGCATCCAGAACAAGCGGCGTTCGGTACATCCGCCCTGGTCGGTGAGACGCTGCTGGTAATGATCGACCACCTTGGCCGCCATGGCGGGCTGTCCCAGCAGCAGCATCGCGCTGGCCACCTGATGCCCGGCGCGCAACTGGAAGTGCGGATTGGAGATTTCCGCTTCGCGGATCGACTGCCAGAGATCCATCGCCAGCCGGATGTCTTGCGCCAGGTGAGCCCGCGCGAGCTGAGTAATGAACTCAGACACCTGAAGAACCAAGGGCGTGGGTTTCGGCAGGACTGTACTCGTCGGGACCCTAGCGCAATCGTTCAATGCGAGGTGCAGCGCCTCGGTGCGCTCATCCTGCGTTTGCTTGACTGGTGTCAACAGGGTCTGGAATTCCGGTGCCGTGAGGTGATAGCGATCCAAAAAATGCCCGGCCCTGTTGACCAGAAAGAACCCTGGCAAGTCAGGGGGCGGCCCTTTGGAGGCATCTGACCAATGCCCGTTCGACAAGCTGAGGCAGGCATCAACGCTGTCGATCGGGTCCACCGGCAGGCTGGCTTCTGCTAGCAGATCCAGGACGGCGAGGCGCAGGGTGGCGGGCATCTCCGCCATCGCGTCGTCGTTCAGCAGGGACAGCAGCGAACGCACGCTGGCGTCGTGCAATCCGGAATCGCGTTGGATGGTGGCCTTGACAAAGGTGGCGCGGTGCTGATCTGCGCGGTGCCGGTCACGCTTGGCGGATACGAGGCAGCGTCTGAGCTCGTTTTCAGCCCGGGGATAGTCGCCAATGGCGGCAAAACCGTGGGCTGCAGAGCAATGGGCTCGGCGCGCCAGCTCGCCCACGCCAGCCGCGTCGATGCGCCTCGCCAGCTGGGCGAGCGCCAGACAGGTGGTGTTCGGCTCGAACTCCGCCCTTGCCCGCAGGCTCTCGTAGGCTTCCTTGAACTTCAGCTCGTCTTCATGCCTGCTGCTGGATGCGTCGCGCTTGCTCAACACCGGGTTGTGGGATTGCCTGGGCTTGCTGGTTTGCTCGTCTTCGCGCGTTGAGGCTGCTGGGTGTTGCGCATCATCGATGGTTGCTGTCATGTGAGGGTGATGCCTTCGGCGCAGGTCTTTTCCGCAAGGCCTCCGGGCGGTCTGCGACCATCTAGTCCTGCTGCCAGTCCGCTGAAGCTGCGTCGTAGATTTGCAGCACCTGTTCCACGTAGGAACGTGTTTCTGTGTACGGTGGAATTCTCCAACCATGCCGCATCACGGCGCCTTCTCCTGCGTTGTAGGCGGCCAGCGCGAGATCGAGTTGGCCATCGAACATCCGCAGCAGGTCACGAAGGTAGCGCGAGCCAGCGTTGAGGTTCGTGATCGGATCGAGCAGGTTCTCCTCCGATTCAACCCCGTATCGCCGGCCGGTGGCCGGAATGATCTGCATCAGCCCCAAGGCGCCCTTGGGCGATCGTGCCTGAGGACGTCCCCGAGATTCCACATGCACGACCGCTGCTATCAGGGCAGGGTCCAGACCGTGTCTCTGAGCAGCCTGGTGGATCAGACCTGCCAGCTGGGGTTGTGCCAGTACCAGCGGCCGCAGCTGGTGACGCTCCCTCTGGCCGACGGCCCGAAGCTGCGGATCGGGGCGGGCCAGGACCTGCGTGAATTCGGGATGGATCAGGCGGCGCGTCGCGGGATGCGCTGGCTTCAGCGACAGCCTTTCGCAGCTGCTGAAGGCCAGAGGAAAGCCCGTGTGCAGCGGGCTGCTTGCCTGCACTCGACTGCCGTCCTGCAAGAGGCACTCGTACCCGATGTTGGCATTTGCCTCGCCAGCCATGGAAAGGCTGGCACACAGCCCGATGAGCAGCCGGCATCCCCAGTCGCGCCACATGCTTGCAGCTGCGATCGGCCGGTCAGGCCTTGTCTGCACCTTCTTCTTCTCAGACATCGTCAGTGCACCCAGGCCGCCGTCTGGTCCAGAGCTTGGTGCAGGATGTCGGCCATCTCGTCGATCAGCTCCTGCGTGATCACCAGCGGTGGCGCAACCATGAGTCGATCGCCGCAGGACCGCACGATCAGACCTAGCCTTGCGCAGTGCTGCTGGCACCGGGTGGCTGCTTGCATTGCGTGCAGGGCCGGCTCGTCCCGCATCGGGTCGTGCTCAAACTGCAACGCGGCCATCAAGCCGTAGCTCTGTACCTCTGCGACCAGTGGATGAGTCGCCAGCGATGCACAGGCTTGCGCGAAGTAAGGTCCGATTTCGCTATGCACTCGTGCAACGAGCGCGTGGGTGTGCATGTGCTGCAGGGTGGCTACCCCGACCGCACAGGCAACGGGGTGGGCGCCACAGGGTTGCGGCTGGAAGGGGCGGTGACTCGCCGCCAGCACCTTCGCGACGCGCTCGCCAATGAGGACCCCGCCCAGTGGTACATAGCCGCTGGTCAGACCTTTGGCGAACGTCAGCAGGTCGGGTCGCACCCCCATGCGTTCACTGCAGAACCAGGCACCCGAGCGGCCGAAGCCGCTGACAGCTTCTTCGCTGATGAGAAGAACGCCATAGGCATCGCAGATCCGTTGAATTTCGGGCCAATAGGTGTCTGGCGGGACGATGACGCCCCCTGCGCTCTGTATCGGCTCGCCCATGAACGCTGCCACGCGGTGGGGCCCGGCCCGCAGGATGGCATCCTCGAAAACGCTGGCTGCTGACAAGCCGAAGCTGGCACGGTCCAGTCCCAAGGGTCGGCCCAAGGCCCACCAATGCGGCTGCTGAATATGCAGCGTGTCCGCCGCGCCGACGTTTACCGTCTCGTGAGATCGCCCCATGATGCCGCCAAAGGCTTGGCCGAGCGGGGTTCCACACCCAGCGTCCTGAAGGCGGATGAGGATTCGGCGTTCTGGATGTCCGAGCAGTTCCCAGTAGCGCCGCGCCATGTCGACAGCCGAGCCAAGGCTTTCGTGACCTGAGCTCGTGAAACAGATCTTTGTCATGCCCGGTGGGGCGACATCAGCCACTGCAGCAGCCAGCTCGATGGCGGGTAAGGTGGCACTGTCGTCACTGCTGATCTGGAAGGCCAGTGCTTCCAATTGGCGCCTGGCCGCGGCAATCAGATCGCGCTGACCGTAACCCAGGTGAAGACACCATTGACCGCTCATGGCATCGATCGACCGTTGGCCTTGGCTATCCCAAAGGTGAACACCGTGGCCATGCGTGAAGATCCGTGCACCTCGTTCACCCAGGGCCTGCTGATCGGCACCGGGGTGGATGAGGTGGGTCCGGTCCAGGTGTTGCCAAGCCAGAGTGGAGAGTTCGCGGGGCTTCATGGCGTCTGGCGTCATGATCATGCCAACCGCCGGGTCAGGACATGCGCGTTTTGCTTCGAGACGTTCCAGTTGGGCAAGTCTCTGCTGCCAATCGACATCCAGAACTGCCCCCAAGGGCGCGACCAACCTGCTCCAGGTCCGGTCGGCCAGCAGCCAGGCGTTCGGCAAGGCCGGTGGCCTGGACGATGAGGCGGCACGGAATCCGCTCCCACCCTTCCGCCACGTCCCCCCAGCCCGGCAATGGTGGCGGGGCTGTGTGCCTCTGATCAGCGCTGTGTGCTCCAGCGGCGCACTGTGGCGCGCTCCAGCGGCTGGAACACCAGCGATTCCACGGCCAGGCCGATTAGAATAACCATCAACAGCCCGGCGAAGACTTTGTCGGTGTAAAGCTCGTTGCGGTTCTGGAAGATGTACCAGCCCAGGCCGCCCTGGCCCGAAGAGACGCCGAACACCAGTTCGGCTGCAATCAGCGTGCGCCAGGCGAAGGCCCAGCCGATCTTCAGGCCCGAGACGATGGCCGGCAGTGCTGCCGGCACGAGGATGTGCACCACCAGGCGCAGCCCGCTCAGCCCGTAGTTGCGGCCGGCCATGCGCAGGGTCTCGGGCACGGCCTGAAAGCCGGCAAAGGTGGCCAGCGCCAGCGGCCACAAGACCGAGTGCACGATCACGAAGACCAAGCTGCCCTGGCCCAGGCCAAACCACAGCAGGGCCAGCGGCAGCAGGGCGATGGCCGGCAGCGGGTTGAACATCGACGTCAGCAAGCCCAGCAGGTCGCGCCCGATCTGCGTGGACACCGCCAGCGACGTCAGCACGAAAGCCGCGGCGATGCCCAGCCCATAGCCCTGCAGCAGCAGCAACACAGAAGCCTGCGCCCGGCGCAGCAGTTCGCCTTCTGCGATGCCGCTGGCAAAGGCCTGTGCGGTCTGCCAGGCGGTGGGCAGCAGCAGGTCGTTGGCCTGCCAGCGGGCCAGCCCTTCCCAGCCCAGCAGCAGCAAGGCCAACAGCAGGGCCTTGCGCAGGGCGGTGATGCGCCACAGGCGCTCCCGCCAGGGGCGGGGGCGTTCCGCGGGGTTGCCGGCCTGTGCGCCAGGCTCTGTGACGTCGTACTCGCGCTCGGGCCGCACGGGCGGCGTTGCAGCCCGGGCGGGCGGTGTAGGCGTTGCAGGGTGCAGGCTGGCGTGGCCGGGCTGGCCAGGGGCCAGGCTGAGGTGCTTCATGCGGCGTCCTGCAAGCTGGCCGTCTGGGCTGCCTTGTCCGCCGTGGCGGCGGGGCGCCGCTGCGCTGCCGCGGCCGCGGCGGGCGGGAACAGGCCGTCATGCAAGCGCTGGGTGGCCGACTGAAAGGCCGCGCTGCCGGCATTGTCGAAGCTGAATTCGTGCGCATTCACTTCGGCGCGCAGGCGGCCCGGGCGGGGCGCGAGCACGCCGATGCGTGAGCCCACGATCAGCGCTTCCTCGATCGAGTGCGTGACGAACAGCATCGTGAAGCGGATTTCTTCCCACAGCGCCAGCAGTTCGGCCTGCATGTGGCGGCGCGTCAGGGCGTCCAGCGCAGCGAAGGGGCTGTCCATCAGCAGCACCCGCGGCTGCATCGCCAGCGCGCGGGCAATGGCCACCCGCTGCTTCATGCCGCCAGACAGCTGGTGCGGGTAGGCCCCGGCGAAGTCGCCCAGGCCCACGCGCGCCAGCACGTCGCGCGCCCGCGCCTGCGCCACATCCGCCGGCAGCTTCAAGGCCACACGCAGCGGGAACACGACGTTCGCCAACACCGTCTTCCAGGGCGGCAGCTGGTCGAATTCCTGGAACACCACCATGCGGTCGGGCCCGGGGCCGGTGACGGGCTGGCCGTCCAGCAGCACCTGGCCCGCCACGGGGGCGATGAAGCCCGCCGCGGCCTTCAGCAGCGTGCTCTTGCCACAGCCCGAAGGGCCCAGCAGCACGTAGCGTTCGGCGGCGTGCACGTCCAAGCTGACGGCTTGCGTGGCGCGCACCACGCGATGGTCGGTGCGGTATTCCAGCGTCACCTGGTCGAAGCGCAGGCGTACCCCGTCGGCCGGGCCGTCGCTGCCGGGGCTGGGCTGCGTACGTTCGGGGGCCAAGGCCGCGTCAGCTTCCGTTGGCGACATGCGGGTCGTCGAAGAAGTAGTCACGCGCGGAAGTGGGCTTGGTCTTGATAGCGCCGATGCGGTGCATGAATTCACCCAGTGCCAAGGTGTTCTGCGGCGTCAGCTTGAACTGCACCTCGGGGCTCTTGAAGATCTGCAGCACCAGGTTGCGGTCCAGGTTGCCCTGGCCGGTCTTCAGGAAGATGTCGACGGCGGCCTCGGGGTTGCTGCGGATGAACTGCGCGGCCTCGTCGAGCGCGGCGATGAAGGCGCGGTAGGTCTTGGGGTTCTCGGCGCGGAACTTCTCGGTGGCGTAGAGCACCGTGGCCGAAGACGGCCCGCCCAGCACGTCGTAGCTGTTCAGAACGATGCGCGCTTGGGGGTTGGCGGCCAGGCTCTGGTTCTGGAACGGCGGGTTGCCGAAGTGCGCGCTGATCTCGGTGCCGCCCTTGATGATGGCGGCCGTGGCTTCGGGGTGGGGCAGGGCCACCTGGATCTTGTCCAGCCGGTTGAACTGCGCTTCGCCCCAGAGCTTGGCACTGGCCAGCTGCAGGATGCGCGACTGCACGCTCACGCCCACCGCGGGCAGGGCGATGCGGTCCTTGTCGGTGAAGTCGGCGATCGTCTTCACCGCCGGGTTGTTGCTGACCAGGTAGTAGGGGAAGTTGCCCAGGCTGGCCACGCCACGCACGTTCTGCCGGCCCTGGGTGCGGTCCCAGATGGTGAAGAGCGGGCCCACGCCGGCGCCGGCGATGTCGATCTGCCCCGACAGCAGCGCGTCGTTCACGGCACCACCGCCCGACAGGCGTACGAATTCCACCTGCACGTCCAGGCCCTGGGCCTTGCCGTGCTTTTCGATCAGCTTGTTCGCTTCGGCCACGTTCAGCAGCAGGTAGACGATGCCGAACTGCTGGGCGATGCGGATGCGGCCTTCGGCCCAGGCTGGCAAGGTGGTCAGTGGCAGAGCAGCGACGAGCAGGAACGCCAGCCAGCGGCGCCAGGGTTTGCGGGGCTTCATGCGGGGATGTCTCCTTCGATGGTGGTGCGGTGCATGCGGCGGCGCTGGTCGGGCGGGCAGCCGGCGGCCAGGTGCAGCAGTGAACGGTTGTCCCAGAACACCATGTCGTGCGGTGCCCAGCGGTGGCGGTAGATGAAGCGGGGCTGCGTCTGCAGTGCGAACAGTTCGTTCAGCACGGCCTGGCTTTCGTCTTCGGGCAGGCCTTCGATGCGCGTGGTGAAGTGTTCGCTGACGAAGAGCGCGGGCACACCCGTTTCCGGGTGGCGCCGCTGGATCGGTTGCCACACCGGCGGCACCTGCTGCACCTGGGCTTCAGACAGCGGTGGCCGCCAGGGGTTGCGCTGGCGCAGGGCTTCGTACTGCTTCAGGTAGCTGTGCTCGGCCCGGCGGCCCTGCACCACGGCGCGCAGGTCGGCAGGCAGTGCGGCCCAGGCCAGGTGCTGGTTGGCGAACAGCGTGTCGCCGCCTTCGGCCGGCAGTTCCTGCGCGTGCAGGAAGGAACCCAGGCTGGGCCGGTCCTTGTACGACAGGTCCGAATGCCAGAACACGCCGGCATCGCCCAGGCCGATGGGCTGCCCGTTCTCGACGATGTTCGAGACGATCAGCACTTCGGGGTGGCCCGGCAGCGCGAACTGGTGCAGCACATGGCGTTGCAGCTTGCCCCAGCGCTGCGTGAAGGCCACCTGCTGCGCGGGAGTGATGTGCTGGTCCCGGAAGACCAGCACATGGTGGTCCAGGTGGGCGCGGTGCAGGCGGGCGAAGTCCTGTTCCGAGACGGGCTGCGACAGGTCCAGCCACAGCACTTCGGCACCCAGCGGCGCATCGAAGGGCCGGATGCTGAAGGGCCGAGCCCGGGCGGGTGCCGGGGTGCTGGGGGTAGCAGGTGCTGGGGCGGCTGCGACAGGCTGAGCGGCAGACGCCGACACCGCGCCGTCGGCTGGGGGGGTCGTGTTCATGAGCCAGCCAATGTAGGCGGGCCCCCTCAGACGCCCAACGAACACCTGCGCATGTGCTGCCGCGTTCGCCGCATCAGGCGGCAGTGGAGCCGACCAGGCTTGCGGTTCAGCGCTTGAGAGGCTGAGCTGGCCAAAGCATGACGGCGGGTTCGGTGTCGCTGAAGTCACGGGCTGCTGGGCCAGGAGCCCTGACCATCGCCAAGTCGCCGGCCCACCACGGGCGGCGCACCAGCCAGCTTCGGAACCAGAAGATCACTGCAGTCATCGCTGGAGCGGACGTGAGGGGCCGCAGCGCAAGTTCAGACACTTTGCATTCTCGGCAGCCGGCTGGCCCGGCCAAAGAAGCATTCCGCGTCAGCTGATGCCCTGGCGCTATCTCCCGGCCTCTGCATCAGCAGATGCGCAAAAGTCCGTTGGCGCCGCTCCTGGCTGCCTCTAGCCTGCGGCCAGCAGCAACTACCTTGTTGCGCACGAGGAGAACCCCACGCCCGAGACCACCCGCCGCTTCGAGACCCTGGCCGTGCATGCCGGCTACAGCCCTGACCCCAGCACCAAGTCGGCTGCTGTGCCGCTGTACCAGACGGTGGCCTATGCCTTCGACAGTGCACAGCATGGCGCCGACCTGTTCGACCTGAAGGTGCCGGGCAACATTTACACCCGAATCATGAACCCGACGCAGGACGTGCTGGAACAGCGCCTGGCGGCACTGGAAGGCGGCATCGCGGCGCTGGCGCTGGCCTCGGGCCAGGCGGCAGTCACCTATTCGATCCTGACCATCGCCGAGGCCGGCGACAACATCGTGGCCAGCAGCGGCCTGTACGGCGGCACTTACAACCTGTTCGCGCATACCCTGCCGCAGTACGGCATCAGCGCGCGTTTTGCCGACTACCGGAAGCCCGAGGACTTCGAGGCCCTGATCGACGACCGGACCAAGGCCGTCTTCGTCGAAAGCCTGGGCAACCCGCAGGGCAACGTCACCGACATCGCGCGCATCGCCGAGATCGCCCACCGCCACGGCGTGCCGCTGATCGTCGACAACACCGTGCCCACGCCCTACCTCAGCCGGCCTTTCGACCACGGCGCCGACATCGTCGTGCACTCGCTCACCAAGTACCTGGGCGGCCATGGCACGGCCGTGGGCGGGGCCATCGTCGACAGTGGCAAGTTCCCCTGGGCTACTCACAAGGCCAGGTTCAAGCGCTTGAACGAGCCCGATGTCTCGTACCACGGCGTGGTCTACACCGAAGCCCTGGGCCCGGCGGCCTACATCGGCCGCGCACGCGTGGTGCCGCTGCGTAACATCGGCGCGGCGATCTCGCCCTTCAATGCCTGGCTGATCCTGCAGGGCATCGAGACCCTGGCGCTGCGCGTGGACCGCATCAGCGACAACGCGCTGGCCATCGCCCGCCACCTGGCCCAACACCCGAAGGTCGGCTGGGTGAACTACGCCGGCCTGGGCGACCACCCCGACCATGCACTGGTGAAGAAGTACCTGTCCGGCAAGGCCTCGGGCATCCTGACGTTCGGCATCCGCGGTCCTGCGGGTGCAGGCCGGGAGTCGGGTGCGAAGTTCCTGGACGCGCTCAAGCTCTTCACGCGCCTGGTCAACATTGGCGACGCCAAGAGCCTGGCCACGCATCCGGCGTCGACCACGCACCGGCAGCTGTCGCCGGCCGAATTGGACAAGGCCGGGGTCAGCAAAGACGCCGTGCGCCTATCGGTGGGCATCGAGCATGTCGATGACCTGATCGCCGACCTGGACCAGGCGCTGGCCCCCTTGTGAACGGCCTGATGACTGTCTTGAGCCGCCTGCAGGGTCGCGCGTGTCGCGCGGGTTGGCATTGATCTCGCTGCCCTGCGGGCGGGCAAAGCCTGCGGCCAGTGCGCGGCCAGCAGGCGGCCCTGGGCCCGCAGGTAAGGCGCAAGGACTTCGGTGCACCCGCCCCCGCCGGGCAGCAGTTCCAGCATTCAGCCAGCGCATATGCAAGTTCGGCAAGCGTCTTGGACGCAGCGCGCCCGAACGCTTAGGTTCAGTCGACCCGCAACCCCGCATCAGGAGCCCCACCATGCCCAGCCTTCGCCTTGGCGACATCGCCCCCGATTTCGAACAAGCTTCCAGTCTCGGCCCGATCAAGTTCCACGAATGGCTGGGCGACAGCTGGGGCGTGCTGTTCTCGCACCCCGCCGACTTCACGCCCGTGTGCACCACCGAACTGGGGCTGACGTCCAAGCTCAAGGACGAATTCGCCAAGCGCAAGGTGAAGGTCATCGCGCTGTCGGTAGACAAGCTCGAATCGCACGGCCCCTGGATCGAGGACATCAACCGCACCCAGCACACCGTGGTGGGCTTTCCCATCATCGCCGACGCCGACCGCAAGGTCAGCGAGCTCTACGACCTGATCCACACCAACGCCAGTGCCACCGCCACGGTCAGATCGCTCTTCGTCATCGACCCGGCCAAGAAGGTGCGGCTGATCATCACCTACCCGGCGTATCAGCTGTTGCCAAACGCTTCTCAGCCAGGCGGCCCTGGCCGCCTATCGTGAGATGCATCACCACAGCGCGAGCCACCATCATGTCGATCAGCCACCGCCCCTTCACGCGACGCAGCGTCCTCATCGGCAGCGCCACGCTGGCCGCCAGCCTGCTGCCGCTGGCCAGCCGCGCACAGGCCGGGCCCGAGCTGCGCATCGGCTACCAGAAGGCCGCCAGCGTGCTGGTGCTGCAGCGCGCCCAGGGCACGCTGGAAAAGCGCCTGGCGTCGCAGAACGTGCGTGTGAAGTGGATCGAGTTCCCGGCCGGGCCGCAGCTGCTGGAAGGTCTGAACGTGGGATCGATCGACGTCGGCTATGTCGGCGAAGCACCGCCCATCTTTGCGCAGGCTGCCGGCGCGCAGTTCGTCTACGTCGGCAACGACCCGGCTTCGCCCGAAGCCGAGGCGATCGTCGTGCCCAAGGACTCCGCCATCAAGACCGTGGCCGACCTGAAGGGCAAGCGCATCGCCCTGAACAAGGGCAGCAACGTGCACTACCTGCTGGTGAAGCTGCTCGAGAAGAGCGGTCTGCAGTACGGCGACGTGTCCCCCGTGTTCCTGCCCCCGGCCGATGCCCGCGCGGCCTTCGAGCGCGGCAGCGTCGACGCCTGGGCGATCTGGGACCCGTTCCTGTCGGCCGCAGAAAAGCAGATCGGCGCGCGCATCCTGGCCAATGGCAAGGGTGTGGTCGACAACCACCTGTTCTACCTGGCGGCGCGCAGCTTCGTCGACCAGCATCCGCAGGTGCTGGCCAGCCTGTTCGAGGTCCTGAACGAGCGTGCACGCTGGATCACCGCCAACCGCGACGCCGCCGCGGCCGTGATCGCGCCCGTGCAGGGCCTGGATGTGGCCATCGTGCAGAGCGCACTGTCGCGCTACCCGCTGGGCGTGCGGCCTGTCACGCCCGAGGTGGCGGCGGCGCAGCAGCGCGTGGCCGACGTGTTCTTCGACCTGAAGCTCATTCCCAAGCCCGTGAAGGTGGCCGACGCCCTGCCTGCCCGCCCCATCACCCTGGCCACCGCCAAATGAGGGGCTGAATGAAGGTCTTCTGGTTCATTCCTTCGCACGGCGATTCGCGCTACCTGGGCACGGCGCGCGGCGCGCGCGAAGCGGGGCTGGCCTACTTCAAGCAGGTGGCGGTGGCGGCCGACTCGCTGGGCTATGAGGGCGTGCTGCTGCCCACCGGGCGCAGCTGCGAAGACAGCTGGGTGCTGGCGGCCAGCCTGATCGACGCGACGCGGCACCTGAAGTTCCTGGTGGCGCTGCTGCCGGGCCTGGTGCAGCCTTCGCAGAGTGCCCGCATGGCCGCCACCTTCGACCGGCTTTCGGGCGGCCGCCTGCTGGTGAACCTGGTGACGGGTGGCGACCCCGAGGAACTGGAAGGCGATGGCCTGTTCCTGCCCCATGGCGAGCGCTATGCGCAAAGCCGCGAGTTCATCACGCAGTGGCGCGAGCTGCTGGCACGCAGCCACAGCGGGCAGACGCTGGACTACGAGGGCGCGCACTACCGGATACAGGGCGGCAAGCTGCTGTACCCCCCGATCCAGAAGCCCTATCCGCCCGTGTTCTTTGGCGGTTCCTCGCCCGAGGCGCTGGCACTGGCCGCCGAGCAGCTGGACACCTACCTGACCTGGGGCGAACCGCCGGCTGCGGTGGCGGCCAAGCTGGCCCAGGTGCGCACGCTGGCCGAACGCCGCGGGCGCACGCTGGAATACGGCGTACGCCTGCATGTGGTCGTGCGCGAGACCGAGGACGAGGCCTGGGCCGCCGCGGCCGAGCTGCTGAAGTACCTGGACCCGGCCACCGTGGCGGCAGCCCAGAAGCGCTTTGCGCAGATGGATTCCGTCGGCCAGCGCCGCATGGCGGAGCTGCATGGCGGGCGCTTCGACCCCGCTGACGTGCGCGCCGGCCTGGAAGTCTCGCCCAACCTGTGGGCCGGCGTGGGCCTGGTGCGGGGCGGTGCGGGCACGGCCCTGGTGGGCAGCCCGCAGCAGGTGGCCGACCGGCTGCAGGAGTACGCCGCACTCGGCCTGCAGCACTTCATCCTGAGCGGCTACCCGCACCTGGAAGAGGCCTACCGCTTTGCCGAACTGGTGTTCCCGCTGCTGCCGCTGGGCCTGCGCGAACGCATCGCGCAGCCGCAGCTGACGGGGCCGTTTGGCGAGATCGTCGCCAATTCGATCCTGCCCGGCGCAGGGCGGGCCTGAACTTCATGGCGCAAGCGCCCGACGCCGCCCCGCGCCCGCCCTGGCAGCGTCGCCTGGCGCCCTGGCTGCTGCCGCTGGGCATCCTGGCCGGGTGGGAACTGGCGTCGCGTCTGGGCTGGCTCAGCAGCCGCGTGCTGCCCGAGCCGTGGGCGGTGGTCACCGCCTTTGCGCGCCTGGCCGCCAGCGGCGAGATGTGGCAGCACGTGGCCGTGAGCACGCAGCGCGCGCTGGCGGGCTTTGCCATCGGCGGCGGCCTGGGGCTGGCGCTGGGGCTGCTGACGGGGTCTCTGCGCAGCGCTGAAACCCTGCTCGACAGCACCCTGCAGATGGTGCGCAACATCCCGCCGCTGGCGCTGATCCCGCTCGTGATCCTGTGGTTCGGCATCGAAGAGCAGGCCAAGCTTTTCCTGGTGGCGCTGGGCGTGTTCTTCCCCGTCTACATCAACACCTTCCACGGCATCCGCAGCGTCGACACCGGGCTCATCGAGATGGCGCGCAGCTACGGCCTGCGCGGCTGGGCGCTGTATCGCCACGTCATCCTGCCTGGGGCCCTGCCGTCCATCCTGGTGGGCGTGCGCTTTTCGCTGGGGCTGATGTGGGTGATCCTGATCGTGGCCGAGACCATCGCCGCCGACGCCGGCATCGGCTACATGACGATGAACGCCCGCGAATTCCTGCAGACCGACGTGGTGCTGGTGGGCATCCTGCTGTACGCGCTGCTGGGCAAGCTGGCCGACCTGCTGGCCAAGGGCCTGGAAGCCTGGTGGCTGCGCTGGCACCCGGGCTATGTGCGGGCCAAGGCGTGAAGCGGCTGAACGGGAGCAAGCGATGGTGGTGATGACGGCCTACGACGTGCCTGAGCGGCTGTGGTTTCCCGGCGGGGGAGGGCCTGATCTGGCCGCGGGCGAGCCTGACCCCCTGCCGGGCAAGGCGCCAGGCGGAAGCCCCGCCGCACCGCCAGCGGGCGCACCGCAGCCCCCTGGCCTGGGCATCGCCATCCAGGGCGTGAGCAAGCACTACGGCCAGCGCCAGGTGCTGCAGGGCGTGAGCCTGGACATCGCCCCGGGCGAGTTCGTGGCCATCGTCGGCCGCAGCGGCTGCGGCAAGAGCACGCTGCTGCGCCTGCTGGCGGGGCTGGAGGCGGTGGACGCTGGCCTGCTGGCCATCGCCGGGCAGCCGCCCGCGGCACAGCGTGCCGACACCCGCATGATGTTCCAGGACGCCCGGCTGCTGCCCTGGAAGCGCGTGCTGGCCAATGTCGAGCTGGGCCTGGCCAGCCCGCGGCTGCCGCCGCTGGCGCGTGCCGCGCTGGCCCAGGTGGGGCTGGCCGACCGCGCCCACGACTGGCCGGCGGTGCTTTCGGGCGGCCAGAAGCAGCGTGTGGCCCTGGCGCGCGCCCTGGCCCAGGCACCGCGCCTGCTGCTGCTGGACGAACCCCTGGGCGCGCTGGATGCCTTGACGCGCATCGAGATGCAACAGCTCATCGAAGGGCTGTGGCGCGAACAAGGCTTCACGGTTGTTCTGGTGACGCACGACGTCGCCGAAGCGGTGGCCCTGGCCGACCGCGTGGTGCTGCTGGAGGACGGGCGGGTGGCGCTGGACCAGCGCATCCCGCTGCCGCGGCCGCGGTCGCGCGGCCAGGCTGCCTTCGCCGCCATCGAAGAGGCCTTGCTTCAGCGTGTGCTGCACGGTGCGCTGGCGCCCGGGGCCTGAAGCGCTTCCCGACGGAAGCTGCCCTTTCCTGGCCCAGCTGGCGCCGCAGTTGGCCCGGCGCGCCGAGATGCTTAGCCCGGCGACAAGAATCCAGCTGGCAACGCGCAGGCCGCTGTCTGCCAGGCGGTGCCAGGGCCCCGATCGTGATTGACGGCAGCGGCCGCCCACGGTGCGGCGCTGGACTTCGGTGCAGGCTTCGGGGCGGGCGCCGTGGCTGCAGAGCCTTCATGCCAGCGTGAAAGAGGCACGGGCGCCTGCACGGGGGCTCGCTGCATCACCCAGGCGCCTGGCCGCGAGAACAGGCGCAAGAGCTCCACGCCGCGTGTCGGGCTGGCCTCGAAGCTGTGGGGCAAGCCTGCGGGCAGCACCCACCAGGCGCCGGGCTGGAACTGCGCCGTCAACCAGCCGCCCAGTGCCGGCGCGCGCAGCACCAGGCGGGCGGCGCCGGCCAGCAGCACACGCACTTCAGCGTCGTCGTGGGTGTGCTGCACACGCTGCTCGGGCCAGGCCACGCTGTGGTGGTCGCGCGGGTCGCCCGCCTGCGCGCCGCCACGTTGGCGCACACGGTCGGTCAGCACGCTGTGCTGCTGCTGCTGCAGCGCCAGCAGTTCGCGGGCGTAGGTCAGCATCGGCGTCATCGAGATCGGCTGCGGCTTCAGCGCCCACTGGCCGCATTGCACCCCCAGCTGCCACAGCAGGGCTTGGGCTTCTTCGCCGAACAGGGGGCCGCTCAAGGGCAGGCCGTCGCGGTCGTGGCAGGTGATGATGGGCATGGGATGGGCCGCAGCAAGTCGTTCGATGACAGGCAGTGTCGGCAGCCGCCCACGGCCTGTGAACGAAGCCTTTCAGATGTCCTGCTGCGCCGGCGGCCTGATGCGAATGCCGGCGGCCGTGATGACATCCGCCCGCAGGCCATGTGCGCGGGGGCGGGGGCCCGTGACCGCGCGCGCCGCTAAGCCCGCGCCAGGCGCCGCACCACGGCCACCAGGCGGTCGATCTCTTCGCAGGTGTTGTAGAAGGCGAACGAGGGCCGTACCGTGGCTTCCACGCCGAAGCGGCGCAAGATGGGCTGCGCGCAGTGGTGGCCTGAACGCACGGCAATGCCTTCCTCGTTCAGCGCCCGGCCCACTTCGTCGGGGGCGTAGCCCTGGAGCGTGAAGCTCAGCACGCTGGCCTTGTCCGCCGCAGTGCCGATGATGCGCACGCCCCGGATGGGCTTTATGGCGGCCGTGGCATAGGCCAGCAGGTCGTGCTCATAGCGCGCAATGTGGGGCAGGCCGATGCGCTGCACGTAGTCCAGCGCCGCGCCCAGCCCGGCGGCGTCGGCGATGTTGCCGGTGCCGGCCTCGAAGCGCGCCGGCACGCCCTGGAACACGGTGCGCTCGAAGCTGACGTCGGCAATCATGTTGCCCCCGCCTTGCCAGGGCGGCGTGTCTTCCAGCACGGCCTTGCGGCCGTAGACCGCGCCGATGCCGGTGGGGCCGAAGACCTTGTGGCCGCTGAACACGAAGAAGTCGCAGCCGATGTCCTGCACGTCCACTGCCAGGTGCGACACGCTCTGCGCACCGTCGACCAGCGTGGTGATGCCCTGGCGCCGCGCGATGGCCACCACCTCGTGCACGGGCACCACGGTGCCCAGCGCATTGCTGACCTGGCTGATGCTGACCAGCTTGGTCTTCGGGCCCAGCAGGCGCTGGTATTCGGACAGGATGATCTGCCCGCTGTCGTCGACCGGGATCACGCGCAGGTGCGCGCCCTTGGCCACCGCCAGCTGCTGCCAGGGCACGATGTTGGCGTGGTGTTCCAGGTGGCTGACGACGATCTCGTCGCCCGCGCCGATGTGCTTGTCGCCCCAGCTCTTGGCGATGAAGTTGATGCCTTCGGTGCAGCCGCGGACGAAGACGATCTCTTCTGCCGACGCGTTGATAAAGCGCGCCACGGTGCTGCGGGCTTTCTCGTAGGCGTCGGTGGCGCGCGCTGCCAGTTCGTGCGCGGCGCGGTGCACGTTGCTGTTCTCGTGTTCGTAGAAGTGCACCAGGCGGTCGATCACGGCCCGCGGCTTCTGCGTCGTGGCCGCGTTGTCGAACCAGACCAGCGGCTTGCCGTTGACGCGTTCGGCCAGGATGGGGAAGTCGCGCCGGATGGCCTGCACGTCGAAAGGCGTGCGGGCAGGGCTGCGCAGGTCCAGGGGCGGCAGGCCCAGGCCGGGCAGTTCCAGTGCGGGCGGTTCAGGGCGCGCCGCGGCAAGGTCCAGAAAGTAGAACGGGCTGCCGTGCGCCGCTGGCTGGGCCGGTGCCTGCGCCTGCGGCACGCCCAGTACTACCCCGCCCAGGCGGCCGTCGATGCCGGGGGCGGCCGTCACCAAGCTGTCCGGCAGGCCGTTGGGGGCTGCAGCATGCGGCAACTGTGCTGCGCCGGGCTTGGCGCGCGCGGCGGCCTGGTCGGGCCCGCTGGGCACCAGGTTCAAGGCGGGCACGCCAGCGCCTAGGCCGGCGAACTGCGTGGTGGAAGGCTGCGGCAGCGGCCCGTTGGGCACGCCGGGTGGCAAGGGGTTGGCCGGCAGGTTCAGGCCGCCGGCAGCGGGCGACGGCACCGAAGCCGCCGACGCCACTGGCAGGGGGGTGGTACCGGGCAGGGCGGCGAAGAACTGGCTGGCCAGCTGCGCCAGCGCCGCCACGTCGAAGGGCGTATCGCGCTCAGCGGTAGGTGTCGGGATAGGCATGGTACTTACCGACTTCCACGTCTTCCAGCACGGCCAGCGCGTCGTCGCTGTGCACCGCCAGGCTGCAGTACAGGCTGATCAGGTAGCTGGCGATGGCGTTCTTGTTGATGCCCATGAAGCGCACGCTCAGGCCCGGGCCCTGTTCACCCGGCAGGCCGGGCTGGTACAGGCCCACCACGCCCTGGCGCTTGTCGCCCACGCGCAGCAGGATGATGCTGGTCTTGCCGTCGCTCACGGGCACCTTGTCGCTGGGCACCAGCGGGATGCCGCGCCAGGTGAGGAACTGGCTGCCGAACAGGCTGACGGTCGGGGGCGGCACGCCACGGCGCGTGCACTCGCGGCCGAAGGCGGCGATGCCCAGCGGGTGCGTCAGGAAGAAGGCGGGTTCCTTCCAGACCTTGGTCAGCAGGTCGTCCAGGTCGTCGGGTGTGGGCGCGCCCGTCAGCGTGCTGATGCGCTGCTCGTCGGCGACATTGGCCAGCAGGCCGTAGTCGGCGTTGTTGATGAGCTCGCTTTCCTGCTTTTCCTTGATGGTCTCGATCACCAGGCGCAGCTGTTCCTTGATCTGGTCGTGCGGGCTGCTGTAGAGGTCGCTGACGCGGGTGTGCACGTCCAGCACCGTGGCCACGGAATTCAGGAAGTACTCGCGCGGCTTGTCCTGGTAGTCGACGTAGGTGACAGGCAGTTCGCTTTCGTCGCGCTTGGCGCACAGCACCTTCACCGCCTCGGGGTCCTTCACCTTGTTCAGCCGGTAGATGCCCGCTTCCACCGGCAGCCACTGCAGGAAGTGCGTTAGCCAGCGCGGGCTGATGGTGGACAGCTGCGGAACGGTCTTGGTGGCGTTGGCAAGCTGCCGTGCGGCAGCGTCGCCCAGCGCCAGCTGCTGGGGGTTGGCGGTTTCAGCCATGGTCGGTGTCCTGGTGGGGGGTTGCGGTGGGAAGCTTGGCGGGCCGGGCGTGCGTGGCGGCATCGGCCTGATTGACATGGCTGCCGGGCGGAACGCTGCGTGTCAGCCAGACGTTGCCACCAACCACCGCGCCAGCGCCGATGACGACACGCCCCAGCACCGTGGCCCCGGCATAGATGACGACGTCGTTTTCGACCACCGGGTGCCGGGGCAGGCCTTTTTCCAGGCTGCCGTCGGCCTTGGCGGGGAAGCTCTTGGCCCCCAGGGTCACGTTCTGGTAGATGCGGACCCGTCGGCCGATGACGGCCGTTTCGCCGATGACGACACCGGTGCCGTGGTCGATGAACAGCCCCGGGCCGATCTGCGCACCCGGGTGGATGTCGATGCCGGTCTCGCCATGGGCCAGCTCGGCGATGACGCGTGCCACCAGGGGCAAGCCCTGGGTGTAGAGCTGGTGGGCCAGGCGGTGGCTGATGGTGGCGCGAATGCCGGGGTAGCACAGCAGCACCTCGTCGACGCTGTGCGCCGCCGGGTCGCCACGGAAGGCAGCCAGCACATCGCTGTCCAGCAGTTCGCGAATGCCGGGCAGCGCGGCGGCAAACAGCGCCACGACGCGCTGTGCGTCCAGCCCCAGCGCAGGGGTGGGCGCTTCGCCCCGCTGGCGCGCGGTGTGCTGGAGTTCCAGCAGCACCTGGGTGCGCAGCAAGCCCAGCACCGTGTCCAGGGTGTGGCCGACGTAGTAGTCCTCGCTGTCGGGCCGCAGGTCGGGCGGGCCCAGCCGCATCGGAAACAGCGCACCGCGCAAGCCTTCGACCACCGTGGCGAGAATCTCGCGCGAAGGCAGTTCGCGTCCGCGAACTTCGTTGGGCCGCTGCTGGCTGCTGCGCCAGCGCTGCCGCGCAGCGCGCAGGCCGGCCACGATGCCGGCCAGGTCGAGTGCAGGATCAGACACCGCGCAAAGGGAAGGCTTGCAGGTTCAGTGCTGGCGTTGCCATGCCCGTGGGCGGTTTCAATCCTGTACCCAGGGCAGGCCGTGGAAACGCCAGCCGTTGAAGTGGCCGCGTTGCTGGCCGCCGTCCTGGTCGCCTTCGAAGCCTTCCAGCACGTTGAAAACGTCTGGCAGGCCGGCCTTGGCAGCTGCTTCCGCTGCCAGCGCCGAACGCTTGCCGCTGCGGCACAGCAGCAGCAGCGGCTTGGCGCGCCCGGCCTTGGTGTCCAGTTCCTTCACGAAGCGCGGGTTGCGTGTCAGCGCCGTGCCAGTGGCCCAGGCCACGTGCAGGCTGCCCGGGACATGGCCCACGAAGTGCCGTTCTTCGGCGCTGCGCACGTCCACCAGCACCGCCTGCCCGGCTTCGCCCAGGGCCCAGGCGTCCCGGGGCGCCAAGCGGCCGGCATAGGGCAGGCCTTCGGCCTGGGCCGCCTGGCGGGCGCGCTGCAGCGCCAGGGGTTCTTGGGTCAGGGTGTCAGTGCTCATGGTTCGAAACGTGCCGTCGCTGATGCGAAAAACAGGGCAAGGCTAGGGGCTGCTAGACGTGAAGCCAAAGAAGCAAAGTGACAGAGCTGATGCGGCGAGGTCATCAGCGCCCCCCTGTCAGGCGTGAACGGTGGCTTCGGGCGCTGTCAGAGCTCGATCACCTGCCCCGGCGGGCTACCCAGCGCCTGTTGCACCACGTGGCGCCTCAGGCTCGGGGCGAAGGTGTGGATGAAGTCGTACACGAACCCGCGCAGGTAGGCCCCGCGCTTCAGGGCCACGCGCGTGGTGTTGGTGGCAAACAGGTGCCTGGCGTCCAGTGCCACCAGCCCGCTGTCGCGTTCGGGGTCGAAGGCCACCGACGCGATCACCCCGGCCCCAATGCCCAGTTCAACATAAGTCTTGATCACGTCGGCGTCCATGGCCTGCAGCACCACGCGGGCTTTCAGGCCCTGGCGCGCAAAGGCTTCGTCGATGTGTCCACGCCCCGTGTAGCCCACTTCATAGGTCACCAGCGGGAAGGCCGCCAGGCGCGAAAGCGTCAGCGGCTGCCCGGCCTGTGCTTCCAGCGCCAGCGGGTGCTGCTGGGGTACCACCACCACGTGTGTCCACCGGTAGCAGGGCAGGGCGACAAGCTCCGGGTAGTCGGCCAGCGCTTCGGTGGCGATGCCCAGGTCGACGCTGCCACTGATGAGCTCCTGGGCAATCTGCTTGGGTGAGCCCTGCTGCAGGTGCAGGTCGACACGCGGGTGCGTGGCCCGGAAGTCCCGCACCGCCCCCGGCAGGACATAGCGCGCCTGCGTGTGCGTGGCCGCCACGGTCAGCAGGCCATGGTCGGCCTGAGCGAAGTCGGCACCCGCCCGCCGAAGGTTCTCGGCCTCTGCCAGCAGCTTTTCGATGATGGGCAAGACCGCCTTGCCCGGCTCGGTCATGCCCAGCAGGCGCCGGCCTGCGCGAACGAAGAGCTCGATGCCCAGTTCGTCCTCGAGTTCCTTGATCTGGCGGCTGATGCCCGGCTGCGAGGTGCTGAGCGCATCGGCCACCAGCGTGAGATTGAAGCCCTGGCGAACCGTCTCCCGGACCGATCGCAGTTGTTGGAAGTTCATGAACGGATGGCTGAAAGGGAGAGTGCACGAAACCAGCGACTATCCGAAGGCCAGCACACAACAGCAAGCAAGGAAAACGCTTTTGCTTATGCGCGGATTTCCGCAGCACAAGTTGCTCAGCCGGAGCGCACCCCCGTGGCGAGCCCAGCCGATGCCTTGGCAGGGGGTTCGTTGAAGCGCGCATGGCCATCCCCGGGTGCAGCGAGGGTAGATGCGGCACGCACTCTATGAGGCGAACCAAGCTCACGTTCATTGATCCGGCGGGGACCCGTGCTTACGCTAGCCGCCAGGAGCGGCCTCACGTCCTTTGCGACTGAACGTCTGGTTCAGAACGTTGTGCCGACGCTGCTGCCGTGTTGGCGCGCCCACTTCATGCCTATCGTTCCGGGCGCTCGGCCCGGGTAGGAAAGCTGCGTTCCGGTTGTCGAGGGCCAGGCGCTGACGGCCTTAGCGGCGCCGACGCAAGCGTGCCCCCAACGCCCCCAAGCCGGCAACCCACAGTGCCCAGGCTGCTGGTTCGGGCACCACAGTGACATTGTTCAGCACCATGGAGGCCGCATCCGCATAGGTCTGGGC
>JAIXZR010000273.1 GCA_027489455.1 Rubrivivax sp.
ACCACGATGGCGTCGTCCACCACGATGCCGATCACCAGCACCATGCCGAACATGGTGAGCACGTTGATCGAGAAGCCCAGCGCCAGCAGCGCGCCGAAGGTGCCCAGCAGCGCCACCGGCACGACGATGGTGGGGATCACCGTGTAGCGGAAGTTCTGCAGGAACAGGTACATCACCAGGAACACCAGCAGCACGGCCTCGAACAGCGTCTTCACCACCTCGGTGATGGAGATCTGCACGAACTTCGAGCTGTCGTACGGGATGGCGTAATCCATGCCCGCCGGGAAGAAGCGCTTGAGCTCCTCCATCTTCGCCTTCACCGCCTTGGCCGTGGCCAGCGCGTTGCCGGTGGGCGCCAGCTGCACGCCGATGCCCGTCGATGGCTTGCCGTTCAGGCGTGCCGATGTGGCGTAGCTCTGCCCGCCGAGTTCGATGCGGGCGACATCGCGCAGCCGCACCGTCGAGCCGTCGGCATTGGCGCGCAGCAGCACGTTGCCGAAGGCCTCGACCGTGCCCAGCTGCCCGTCGACGATCACCGTGGCCGCGATGCCCTGCCCGGCCACGTTGGGCAGCTCGCCGATGCTGCCGGCGGGCACCTGCGCGTTCTGCGCGCGGATCGCCGCAGTCACCTGCGCGCTGCTGAGGTTGAAGCCCTGCAGCCGAGCGGGATCGATCCAGATGCGCATCGCGCGCTCGGTGCCGAACAGCTGCGCCTGGCCCACGCCGGGCACGCGCTGGATCTCGGGCAGCACGTTGCGCGTGGCGTAGTCGCCCAGGGCCACGGGGTCGTAGGCCGGATCGCTGGACGTGAGGATCGCGAACAGCAGGAAGTTGGCGCGCGACTTGTCCACGCGCACGCCCTGCTGCGTCACGGCCGATGGCAGCCGCGGCGTGGCGCGGCCCAGGCGGTTCTGCACCTCCACTTGCGCCAGATCGGCATTGGTGCCGGTCTCGAAGGTCAGCGTGATCGTGCCGCTGCCGTTGGCCTGGGCCACGCTTTCGACGTAGATCAGCCCGGGGGCGCCGTTCATCTCCTGCTCGATGATGGACAGCACGCTGTCTTCCAGCACCTGGGCCGAAGCCCCCGGATAGGTGGCCGAGACGACGATCGCCGGCGGCGCCACCGGCGGGTACTGCGAGACCGGCAGCTGGGTGATCGAGACCCCGCCCAGCACCATGATGAAGAGCGCGATCACCCACGCAAAGATGGGGCGGTCGATGAAGAAGCGGGCCATGGCGTGCGGCCCCGCTTACTTCGAGGCGGCCGACGCAGCCTGCGACACCGCTGGCGCCGGCTTCTGCCAGGGCACGGGCGTCACCGGGGCGCCAGGCACGAACATCTTCTGGAAGCCATCGACGATCACGCGGTCGCCGGCCTGCAGCCCCGCCGTCACGACCCACTGGCCGTCCTGGCCCGAGCGGATCGTCACCGGCCGCGGCACCGGCTTGTTGCCTTCGCCCACCACCAGCAGCGTGTCGCCCTGCTGGGTGCGCGTGACGGCCTGCTGCGGCACCAGGAAGCCGGCCGGCAGCTCGGCCTGCGACACGCGCACCCGCACGTACTGGCCGGGCAGCAGCAGGCCATCGGGGTTGGGCACCTCGGCGCGCAGCGTCACCTGGCCGCTGGTGGCGTCCACGCTCAGGTCGCTGAACAGCAGCTTGCCCGTTTGCGGCAGCAGGCTGCCGTCTTCCAGCACCACGCTCACCGCAACAGTGCCTTCGGCATTGCCGACCCGGCGCAGCTGCTGGCTGGCCAGGGCCTTGCGCAAGCGCAGCAGGTCGCCGCTGCTCTGCGTGAAGTTGACGTAGACCGTGCTGGTCTGCTGGATCAGCGCCAGCTGCGTGGCCTCGGCTGCGCTCACCAGCGCGCCTTCGGTCACCAGCGCACGGCCGATGCGGCCGGCGATCGGCGCCGTCACCTGCGCATAGCCCAGGTTGATGCGCGCCGCCTGCACCGCGGCGCGGCCGGCGGCGACATCGGCCTGCGCCGTCTTCTGCGCCGCCTGGGCGTTGACGAGATCCTGCTGGCTGATGGCCCGCGCCTCGGCCAGCGGCTTGTAGCGGTCCACCGTGGCAGTGGCCTGGGCCAGGCTGGCTTCGGCCCGGGCCAGCTGCGCCTGCGCACTGTCCAGCGCTGCGGTGTAAGGGGCGGGGTCGATCTGGAACAGCGGCTGGCCGGCGCGCACCAGGCTGCCTTCGGTGAACTGGCGCTTCAGCACCACGCCGTTCACGCGCGCTCGCACCTGCGCCGTGCGCAGCGGCTCGACGCGGCCAGGTAGTTCGGTGGCCAGGGCCACGACCTGGGGCGCCATCGTCAGCACGCCCACGGCCGGTGGCGGGGGCGCCCCTGCACCGGGCGTACCGGCCGCAGCGGCCGGAGCTGCGGGCTTGTCGCCGCATCCGGCCAGGCCCAGCGCCAGTGCCAGCGCGCAGGCCCAGGCCAGCGCCCTGGGCGAGGCGGCGCGGGGTGGGCGTTGGGAGAACGGTGCCGTCGGGTGTGAAGTCATCGCGAGTCCTTGGTCAGCCCGGCGCAGGGCGCAAGCTGGCAGGGGAAACCAGAATTTCCCCAGTATACATACAGTCTAGAATGTATGTATGGCGCGAAAAACGAAGGAAAAAGCCGAACTCACCCGCAGCAGCATCCTGGATGCCGCCGAGGCGGTGTTCCACGCCCAGGGCGTGGCCGGCACATCGCTGCAAGAGATCGCCGATGCCGCCGGCGTCACGCGTGGCGCCGTCTACTGGCACTTCAAGGACAAGGGCGACCTGTTCAACGCCATGCTGGAACGCGTCTGCCTGCCTTTCGACGAGAGCAGCGAAGCCGTCGAACGCGCCGCCCCCGATGAGGCGCTGCCAAGGCTGCGCGAGCACTTCGTGCTGCTGCTGGAACGCACCCAGCGGGACGCCCAGGTGCGCCGCGTCTTCAGCATCGCCACGCAGATGGTGGAATACAACGGCGAGACCGCGCAGGTGCGCGACCGCCGCCTGCAATGGCAGGCCGACCACATCGCCCTGCTCGAGCGCACGCTGGCTGCGGCCCGCAAGGCCGGCCAGGTGACGACGGCATTGCCGCTCCGGCAGGCGGCGCTGGGCCTGCATGCCCTGCTCGATGGGCTGCTGCAGAACTGGCTGCTGCAGCCCGATGCCTTCGACCTGCGCCGCGTGGGCCTGCGCGTGCTGGACGTCTATCTGGACGGCCTGGGCCGTTCGGGCGCGCCGGCCTGAGTCGCCGCACCACGGCACTGCCTGCGCCCTGCACCGCCCTGCCCCAGCCCGAACCGTGGCCCCCGCACCCTCGTCAGACCCGCTGCCGGACCAGCCAGCGCTGTTCGATCTGGCGCCGCCCGGCACCCCTGCCGTGCAGGCCGTGCCGCCCGGTGCCGCGCTGCTGCAGCTGGCCGATGGCCTGCGCCAGCGCTTTGGCGGCCGCTGCTGGCTGGGCACCTCGTCCTGGCACTTCCCGGGCTGGCAGGGCCAGGTCTGGCAAGGCCGGCACACCGACAGCCAACTCTCGCGCCAGGGCCTGGCGGCCTACGCCGCACACCCGCTGCTGAACTGCGTCAGCCTGGACCGGGCCTTCTACCGCCCGCTGCAGGCGGCCGAATACGCGCATCTGGCGGCCCAGGTGGGCGCGGGTTTCCGCTTCGTCGTCAAGGCGCCGGCCAGCGTCACCGACGCACAGCTGCGCGACGCGCGCACGGGCCAGGCGCTGCAGCCCAATCCGCAGTTCCTGTGCCCGCAGGCCGCGCTGGCGCTGGCCGTGCAGCCGGCCGTGCAGGGCCTGGGCGCGGCGCTGGGCGTGCTGGTGTTCCAGCTCTCACCCTTGCCGGCGGGGCTGCTGGCCGACGCCGATGCGCTGCAGGGCCGCCTGGCCGCTTTGTTCGATGCCATCGTGCCTGCCCTGCCTGCGGGCACGCTGGCGGCGTTGGAGCTGCGCGACGCCCCACTGCTGACACCCGCCCTGGCCGCGCTGCTGAAGGCCCGCGGCGTGCGCCTGTGCCTGGGCCTGCACGACCGCATGCCCGCGGCCGAAGCGCAGCTGCCCATGCTGCGCGCGCTGTGGCCGGGCGACCTGGTGTGCCGCTGGAACCTGCAGCGCGGCCAGCGCTACGCCCAGGCGCGCGACCGCTGGGCGCCTTTCGACCGCCTGCAGGCGCCCGACCTGCCCACCCGCGCCACCCTGGCCCGGGTGATGGCCGCCACGCTGGATGCCGGCCAGCGCGTCTTCGTGACGATCAACAACAAGGCCGAGGGCTCGGCGCCGGCATCGGTGCGGGCCTTGGCCGAAGCGCTGCTGGCCCAGCCCAGGCTGCCCTGACCGGAAGGCTCAGCCCGCGGCCGCCGTCCAGGCCGCGCTGGCCACGCGCAGCCGCTGCGCCAGGTAGCGCGCCAGGTTGCGGTACAGCCGCGCCCCCAGCGCCGGATGGGCCTGCGCCAGCGCCGCCAGGGCCGCCTGGTCCAGCCGCAGCAGCGCGCTGTCGGCATCGGCCACGGCGTCGGCACTGCGGCCGCCACCATCCAGCACGGCCGCTTCACCGAACCAGGTGCCTGGGGACAGGCTCACGTAGCGCGTGCCGCCACCGGCACCCTGCCCGGCCGAGACGATGCGGATCGAGCCGCTGGCCAGCAGGTACAGCGCATCGGCCGCGTCGCCCTGGCGGAACACCGCCTGGCCCGCGCGCACCTGCACGGGCTGGAGGTGCGCGCGCAGGATCGCCAGCTCACCCGCGTCCAGCCCGTCGAAGAGCGCGAAGTCGGCGGCAGCGGCTTCGGCCGGTGCGGCGGCGTCGGCCAGCAGGGATTGCTCGGCGGCTTCGACGGCGTGGTCGGCATCGACGAACCAGTCCACCCCTTCGGCCCCGGGCGCGCCGAAGATCTGCAGCTGCCGGCCCAAAGGCGTTGCGGCCTGCACCTGGGCCAGCAGCAGCCGCTGGCCATTGCGCCGCAGTTGCGCAGCCAGCTGGGCCAGCGCGTGCGCACCGGTGGCGTCGACGGTGCTGACGCGGCGCAGATCCAGCACCAGCACGCGCAGACCGGCCGGCAGCGTGGCCACGGCGTGGCGCAGCGGCTCGACGTTGCCGAAGAACAGCGCGCCCTGCAGTTCCAGCACCTGCACGCGGCCGCGCAGGCCGGCCAGGCGGGCTTCGACCGCGGCGGGGTAGACGCGGCGCGAAGGCCGCTGCGCGGCGCTGTAGACCGCACGCACCGGGTCGGTGCTGATCTGGCGGACGAACAGCAGCACCGCCAGGGTCAGCCCCAGCCCGACGCCGAAGATCGGGCCGTACCAGACGGTGAGCGACAGCACCAGCCCCACCACGGCCAGGCTGTGCAGCAACTCGCGCGACCTCTCGCCGGCGCGCCACTGGCGCAGCAGGCTGCGCGACCACGGGTCCACCAGCGCCCAGGCCACCGTGACCATGATGCCGCCCAGCACCGCCAGCGGCAGCAGGTCCAGCAGCGGCGAACCCAAGGAGAACAGGACGAGCGAACCGATGGCCGAGATCGCCGCTGCGCGCCGGCTGCGGCCGCCGGCGGTCATCATGGCCACCGCACGCGACCGCACCAGGCCCATCGGCAGCGCCCCGCACAGGCCGCCCAGCACATTGGCCAGCCCAGCCCCGGCCAGTTCGCGCCGCGTGCTGCTGCGGGTGCCCAGCTGCTGGTCCACCGCCATCATCGCCAGCAGGGTCTCGAGCGTGCAGACCAGGGCCAGGGCCGCACCGGTGCTCAGGATCGCCCAGGCGTGGCGCATCAGGAAGGCCTGGCAATCCGCCAGCTGCACGGCCCTCCAGCCGGCCAGGATGGGCAGATCCAGCGCCATGCGCCCGGCCGTGGGCCCCATGTCCAGCGCCGGCAGCGCTGGCACCACGGCGGCGGCCTGCTGCAGACCATGGAACACCAGCGTGCCCACCAGCATGCCCAGCAAGACCGCTGGCCAGCGCGGGCGCCGCGCCAACAGCCACCACACCACGGCCGCGGTGCCGGCGGCCAGCAGCAGCGAACCCGGGCGCACCCCGGCCAGTGCCGACAGCCCCTGCAGCTTCAGATCGGCCCAGGGCACGCCCAGCACCAGCTTGGCTTGCCCCAGCAGCACCAGGGCGGCAATGGCATTCATGAAGCCCGACAGCACCGGCTGCGGCACCCGCCGCACCAGGTCCACCCAGCCCAGCGCCGCCAGCAGCAGCTGCAGCAGTCCCTGCACCACCACTGCCGCCGCCACGGCCATCGCCAGCCAGCCCAGGCCCGCGCCACCCACCGCGGGCAGCGCCGGGTCGGCCAGCAGGCCGGCCAGCAGCGCCATCACCATCAGCGAGGAAGGCGATGTCGGCCCCCCCGCCGGCAGGCGCGACCGGGCGCACAGCGCGTAGACCAGCGCACTGACACCGGCCGTCATGAAGGCCGCGGTGGCGCCGAGACGCGCCGCGTCCAGCCCGAGTGGCGACCACGCCAGGGACCCGAGGCTGATGACCAGCGCCACCGTCACCAGCGCAGCCAGGCAGCCGGAGAAGGCTTCGCGCGGCCAGGAACCCAGAGCGGCGCGGGAAAGGCGAAGCAGCGATGTCGAAGGCATGGGCCCGGGGGCAGGACGAGAGACGGTGCCAGGACCGTCAGGTGAATGGCGCCGGCCCGACAAGCCCAGCGGGACCCGAGCGTAACGCCACGACTGCAGGGCCAGGCTGGCGCGCCCGTGCTTTGGCAACCGCGCAACAGCTGGCCGCCAGGCCACCGGCCGCGCGTTCAGCAGCAGGGTTTGGCCACGGCCAGCGGGCGCAGTTCGCAGGCCTGGCCCTGGCAGCAGTCGTCGGTGAGGTAGGCCAGCAGGCTGTTCATGCGCGCCAGCTCGGGGCGGTAGATCAGGTGCCGGCCGTTGCGCTGCGGTGTCACCAGGCCGGCGTGTGCCAGTTCCTTCAGGTGAAAGGACAGCGTCGACCCCGCCACGCCCAGCAGCGCCGACAGCGCCCCGGGCGTCAGCCCCTGCGGCCCCGCCTGCACCAGCGCGCGGAAGACGCGCAGGCGCATGCCCTGGGCCAGCGCGGCCAGGGCGGTGACGGCGTCGTCTTCGTTCATGTCAGCTCCCTGCGGGCCGGCAAGCCCAGCGTGATGGCCCAGCACAGGGCCAGCATCACCGCCGACCCGGCCAGCGCACCCACCAGCCCAAAGCCCTGGTAGAGCAGGCCCGACAGCAAGGTGCCGATGAAGCGGCCCAGTGCATTGGCGGCGTAGTAGAAGCCCACGTCCTCGGCCGCCTTTTCGCTGCCGGCGTAGGCCAGCACCAGATACGAGTGCACCGATGAATTGACGGCGAAGGCGACGCCGAAGATGGCCAGGCCCGCCACCACCACCCATTCCAGGTGTGGCACCTGGGCCAGCACCAGCCCGGCCAGCAGCACCGGCACCGCGGCCAGCAGCGCTGACCACAGGCGCGCCGCCGG
>JAIXZR010000268.1 GCA_027489455.1 Rubrivivax sp.
CTTGATCGATGCCACGCCGATGCCGCGCAGCTTGCTGCCTGCGCCCAGGCACACCACCTTGCCGGTGCTGCCCCCCAGCACCACCTGCTTGCCCAGCACGGGCACGGTGAACTTGATGCTGTCGCCCACGAAGTTCTGCGCGCTGGAAGGGGCGGCGGTGACGTACTTCACTGTCGCAGGCGGGTCGGCGGCCGGCGCTGCGGCTTGCGCCTGGCCCTGCGCCTGTCCGTGCAGGCTGCAGGCCAGCAAGGCAGCGGGCAGTGCAGCGAGCCAGCGCATGGGCGGGTTCGGGCTGCGGCGGTGGCCGGTGTTGGCGGCGTTCGGGGTCTTCATGGCTTTTCCTTCGGTGGGGCTGACCGCGGGGTTGCGGTGAGTGCAGCCATTGCAGCCGCCGCAGCCCGGGCCGTGAATTGGCCAGATGGCCCGGCCGCTTGGCCAGGGCGAGCGGCCCCTGCCGCCGCCAGCCGGGCTGGCTACCATCGGTGCACCCCCCCTGCTGCCCGCTGCGGCCCCTTGGCGATGAACGTGCTGCTGATCGACGACCACGCGCTCTTCCGCGAAGGGCTGGCGCTGCTGCTGCGCCCGCTGGCGGCCAGCCTGGCGGTGTGGGAAGCCGGCAGCTGCGAGCAGGCCTTCGAGCTGCTGGCCGAGCGCGGCGCGGCCGACCTGGTGCTCATCGACATGGGCCTGCCGGGCATGCATGGCCTGCAGGGCATCGAAGCGCTGCGCGCGCGCTGGCCGGCCAGCACGGTGGTGGCGCTGTCTTCGGCCGACGACCGCGACACCGTGCTGCGCGCCATCGACGCCGGGGCCTGCGGCTTCATCCCCAAGAGCGCCAGTGCCGCGGTGCTGCTGGCCGCGCTGCAGCTGATCCTGGCGCGTGGCATCTACCTGCCGCCTTCGGCCTTCCTGGGGGCCGATCTGCCGCGGCCGGCGCCGGCCCCGATGGCCGCGGTCGCCGCCGCTGGCGCCCCCGCACCCGGCCAGCCGCCGGCGGGCCAGACGCCGGCCGACCTGGGCCTGACGCCGCGGCAGGCCGAGGTGCTGTACCTGATCCTGCAAGGCAAGCCGGCCAAGCTGATCGAGCGCGAACTGGACCTGTCGGCCAGCAGCGTCAAGGCCCACACCTCGGCCGTGCTGCGGGCCCTGAACGTCACCACCCGCACCCAGGCCGTGGTGCGCGCGGGGCAGCTGGGGCTGCGCTTCAGCTAGCGGCCCGCTGCCGGCCCGGGAGCCTTCAGTCCACCGCCACCAGCTGCTGCGCCACGGCCTGCAGCAGGTGGTCGGCCGTCACGGGCTTTTGCAGCAGCACGACGTCGCCGTCCAGGCCGGCAGGCAGCCGCGTTTCGGCCGTCACCAGCAGGCAGGGGATCCAGGTCTGCGCCTGCTGGCGCAGCGCGCGCACCAGGGCCAGGCCGTCGGGGCCGGGGCCCAGGCGCAGGTCGGTCAGCAGCAGGTCGGGGCTGCGCAGGTGGCGCCCCGCCTCGGCCAGGGCGGCTTCGGCGCTGGCGGCCAGGGCCACCAGGCAGCCCTGCTGGGCCAGCAGGGCGGCGGTGGCTTCGCGGTTGCGGGCGTCGTCGTCCACCACCAGCACGAAGGCGCCCTGCAGCCTGGCAGGCGGCGCGGCACTGCCGGCGGCAGGCGCGGCGGGCGGCGCGCGATGGGCCAGCGGCAGGCTCACGGTGAAGCACGACCCCCGCCCCGGGCGCGACTGCAGCGCCACGCGGTGGCCCAGCAGCGCGGCCGTGCGGCGCACGATGGACAGCCCCAGGCCCAGGCCTTCGTCGCCCGCGCCGGCAGCGCCGGGCCCGGCCAGGCGCACGAATTCCTCGAACACCAGCTCGCACTGCGCGGGGTCGATGCCCACGCCCGTGTCCACCACCTGCAGCTGCACTTCGCCTGCGCCGCGGCGCCGCGCAGCCACCAGCACGCCGCCGTGCGGCGTGTAGCGGATCGCATTGCTCACCAGGTTGCCCAGGATGCGCTCCAGCAGGGCTGGATCGCTGTGCACGGCCAGCGTGCTGGGCCGCACGCGCAGGCGCAGGCCCTTGCCGGCGGCCAGCGGCTGGTAGGTGTGCTCGATGCGCGCCAGCAGGTCCGCCAGGGCCAGATCCACGGGCTGCGGCACGACGGCGCCGGCGTCGAGCTTGCTCACGTCCAGCAGGCTGCCGAACAGCGTTTCCATGGCCTGCACGGCGGCATAGGTGCGATCGGCCAGCGCGCGCTGGGCGGGGTCGGCCGTACGCTCGCGCAGCAGGCCCACCATCAGGCCGATGGCGTGCATGGGCTGGCGCAGGTCGTGGCTGGCCGCGGCCAGGAAGCGCGTCTTCGCGGCATTGGCGCGTTCGGCTTCCTCGCGCTGGCGGGCCAGCTCGGCGGTGCGTTCCACCACCTTGTGTTCCAGCTCGGCATAGCTTTGCCGCAGCCGCGCCGACATGGTGTTGAAGTCGGCCGCCAGGTCGGCGATCTCGTCGCCCTTGTCCGGTGCGGCCAGGCGGGCCATCGGGTGCCCGGGCTCGCTGGCCGGGGCCTGCGCCCACTGGCCGGCCGCAATCGCCGCCGTGGCCTGCCGCAGCCGGGCGATGGGTGCGGCCATGCGGCGCGAAAACGCGGCGCTGATCAGCATCGCCCCCAGCGCGGCCAGCGCCAGCAGGCCGAGCGTGCGCCTCAGCGTGGCGATCACCGGCTGCATGGCCTGCGCGCGGGGGTGTTCCACCACCACCAGCCAGCCGGTGGCCGGCAACCGCGCGGCGGTGCTGACGGCGGCCGCGCCGGCCAGGCCCGGGGCATCGGCCGCCTGCACGGGCATCTGCGCGGCCGCTGGCGCGCGGCGCGCGGCCTGCACCACGGGCAGGCTGGCCAGCTGCTGCTGGCGCAGCAGCTGGGTGGGGTCGGCATGGGCGATCAGCTGGTCGCGGCTGTCCACCACGTAGACATCGCCGCCATCGGGCAGGCGCAGGCCCGAGACGACATCGGCCAGAAAGCGCAGGTTCACGCGCGCCCAGGTCTGCCCCGGCGGCTGGCCGTCGCGCGCCACCACCAGCTGCGCATGCGGCACGCCGGTGGCATCGAAGCGCGCCTGGCCATAGCCGGGGCTGGGCAGCGCCGGGGCGGCGCCGGGCGCGGGGGCGGCGGACTGCAGGCGCTGGTCGGGCACCACGCGCGACACGACCAGCACCGGCTGCCCGGCAGCGTCGGTGTCGGTGATCTCCACGATCGACGGGTTCAGCACCAGCAGCCGGTGCAGCTCTTCGCGCCGCTGCGCCGCTTCGAAGCCGGGCTGGCCCCAGGGCATCTTCTGCACGGCCTGCAGGCTGCGTTCGATGCCGCTCAGGTACTGCGCGATCTCGGCACTGGCGGCCTGCGCCTGCAGACCCTGCACGCGCGCCATGCTGGCACGCGCTTCGGCATAGCCGAAGAGCGCTTCGATCAGGCCCGCCGCCAGCAGCAGGCCCACGCTCAGCCCGGCCAGCTGGCGGAAGTAGCGCCGCGCCAGGCTGCTGCGCGGGGCCGCTTCAGTGGATGCGGTCGGCACGGCGGATCACGGACGGGTGGATGCGCAGCGCTGCCGGCTCGGCCCGCGGCCGCACCGCCAGCAAAAAGCGCAGCGGCCGCTGCACCGGGATCGACCGCGGGTCTTCGCCAGCCGCCACGCGCGTGGCCATCTCGGCCAGCATGTCGTAGGCAAAGCTGCTGTCCAGCGCATAGGCCAGGAGTGCGCCGCGCGCCACCTCGCCGGCCGTGGCGTGGATGGCGGGGCGCTGCTGCTGCGCCAGGTGCTGGCGGATGGCGCCTTCGGCGCGATAGGCGATGTAGGTGGCCGGCACGTACCAGGCCTGCACGGCCCGGGCCGCGGTGCTGGTGAAGACGCGGTCCAGATCGGCGGGCTCGTCGGCCTGGAACACGCGCACGTCCAGCCCCAGCGCCCGCCCGGGCTGCACCAGCGCGGCCTGCAGGTCGCGCAGGTCGGCCCAGGAAGCATCGACCAGCACGCCCACCACGCGCGCGGCCGGGAAGGCGTCGCGCAGCAGCTCCAGCCGCTTGGCATCGAGCTCGTCGCTCAGCACCAGGCCGGTGACGGGGCCACGGGCGGGGGTGGTTGCGGGCAAGCCAGGGGCAGCACCCGGGGCCGGCACTGGCGGTGGCACATGCGGCGGCGGCACCAGGCCCATGCGCACTGGATCCTGGTAGCTGGCAAAGACCAGGGGCTGGTGCGGGAAGACCTGGCGCACGGCCTGCGCTGCGTCGGCCGTGGGCGCCACCCACACTGCAGCGTGGGCGGCGGTCTGCAGCAGCAGATCGGCCTGCGCAGCCTGGGCGCCCTGGTCCCGCACCGGCAGGTAGTGCAGCTGCACCTGGCGCCGCGGCAAAGGCTGCCGCGCCAGGGCCTGAACGAAATGCCGATACGCGGCGTCATCGGCAGGGCTGCTGGTGCCCACCCATCGCAGCACGGGCACGGGCGGCGCCTGCGGCGTGTCGCGCGCCAGGCCCACCGCCAGCCCGATGCAGGCCAGCAACGCCGCTGCCTGGCCAGAAGGCCTGGCCAAGCGGGCGGTGACATCACGCGTAGCCACGCCTTATTCTCGGCCGGCACTTGTGCCCGGTGCGCTTCGGGCAGACCCGATGAGGAGGAGAGGCTCGATGAGCAGCATGAAAAGTTTTTGCTGGATCCGCACGTTGGCCGTGGACGCGAAGGCCACCGAGCCCAGCGAAAGGACGGTGGTCGCACCCTGCAGCGCCTTGCGGACCAAGGCGGGCGGCCGGCCGCCCGACACGGTGGCGTCGAACGTTCTCCTCTCGTCGTCGACTGCCCGAGCTGCCGACGAGGACTGCACTCACGAGGCCAAGGGCTACAGGTTCTGGATCGCACCCGAGGCGCATTTCGGCCGCGTGCAGGCCGACACCGTCTTCGACTACGGGCCCGCCTTCGACTGCGAGGCCGCTGCCCTGGAGTGGATCACCACTCAAGATGGCCAGCAGTGGGAGAAAAACGCGAGCAATCGATTCCTGATGGGATTCGGAGTGTGCGCTGACGATGCAGTGACACGAGTGCCCGTCCCGGACTTGCCTGGAATCGACAACAAGAACCGAACCCCCCGCCAATTTTTGTTCGACAAGGTCTACTGGGGTCGCGAAGCCAGTCGCGCGCACCTGCCAAGACGCAATCCGGCCGAGTTGTATCTGGATTCGCTGGACGACCTCGAATGCCAACCCATTGATCACAGCGCCACCGGCCGGGAACTGGCCGCGCTGGTGCTGCTGCAAACCTCACAGGAGCAGAAAAAGGGGCTCATCGGCCAGCAAGCGCAGAGCATGCGCCATGCGATCGCCCCCGTTCTGCAGGCCGCGGGTGTGCTCCAGCTGCTGCTTGAGACCCCGAAAGGCCAGGAACTCGTGGCGCTGGTGGCAGACACGGTGGACCCGGTGATCTATCTCAACAAGCGTTACTTCATGCGCGCTCGCCCTGGGCACCTTCGCCATCCCGAGTTGCGGCCGATGTTCGGCGATACGGGCTCAGGCCCAGACCGCCTGAACCCAGGCCACCCTTCCTATCCCAGCGGGCATGCGACGCAGGCTCATGTCTGGGCCGGCCTGCTGTCCTTCTGCGGCAAGGACCCGGATGGCAAAGCAGAGCAGGCAGCAAACGATGTGGCGAGGAACCGAGAGATCGCCGGCCTGCACTTTGAGAGCGATTCCACGGCCGGTCGCGCATTGGCGAAAGAGATCGTGAAACGCATGTTGGTGCCGGCAAGCAATCGCAACTACATGGATCTCATCCAGCGACTCACCGATCTGGGCTTGAAGCCTTAGCCGCAGCGCTGCGCCGCCCCTTCAACCCCGCCAGCGCCAGCAGCCCCAGCGCCAGCAGGCCGGGGGTGGCGGGCTCGGGGATCAGCGCCACGCCCGCCAGCGTCAGGCTGCCGCTCAGATAGCGTGCATCTGCAGCACCGGGGTTGTCGTCCCACAGCTCGTAGAAGCTGACGAACAGCTGGCCGTCGGCCAGCACGTTGAAGGCAAAGCCCTGGGCGGCCAGGCTGCCGCTGGCGGCGTAGCTGGCCGTGCCGGAGAAGCCGTCGCCGAAGCCAGGGTTGAAGAACACGCCCTGGCCGCTGGAATTGGTGACCAGCACGGTGGCTTCGTCCAGCCAGCTGGCGCCCACGGTGCTGAGCTGCAGCGTCCAGCTGATCTGGTCGACCAGCGCGCCGGGCTGCGCGGGCAGGCTGATGACGGTGTTGATGGCAGCGCCTGCGGCGTCGAAGCTGTTGATGCCGGCCAGGCCGAGGCCGAGGTCCAGGCCCGGCGCCACCAGGCCGGCCGGTAGGGCAGGAAAAGCCGGGGCCTGCGCCGCCGCAGGCAAGGCAGCCCAACCCATGACGGGGGTGAACGGGATGCTGGCAGCGGCCGGGCCGGCCGCGCAGCACAACAGGGTGGCCAGGGCCAGGCCGGGCCGGGCCAGCCGGGGGATGAAGGTCGATGTGGGCATGGGGTCTCCGATGCGGAAGATCAGGGGTTCGGGCGGGGGCCGGATGCTCAGCGCGCAGCGCCGGTGGGCGCGGCCGGCGCAGCGCAGGCCTTGGTGCTGCACAGCGCGCGCAGGGCTGCCACGTCGTTGCGGGTGATGCGGCCGTTGCCGTCGATGTCGGCCTTGTCGTAGGGGCCGGTGGCGGTCTCGCCCACGCGGGCGGTGACGATCGCCAGGTCCAGGTTGTTCACCGCGCGGTCGCCGTTGACGTCGCCGCGCAGCACGGTGTCCGTGGGGAGCGCGGGCGCGCTGGCCGGGGCCCGGCGGCCGCGGTTGATCTGCTCGAAGGCGTAGGCCAGCGCGATGATCTTCGGCTCGCCGAAGGCCCGGCCAGCAAACGAGATGCCGGTGGGGATCTGCGCCGCGTCCTGTTCGACGAAGGCCAGCGGCACCACGACGCTGGGGTAGCCGGCGCGGGCCCACAGCCCAGCACTGCCGGCGCCGGAATAGACCACCGCGTCGTAATCGTCGGCGGTGCCGCGCAGGCCGTCGGGGCCGTCCATGGTGCCGTCGATGCTGGTGCGCGACTGCGCGAAGCCCAGGTCGCGGTTGGCGATGTACGTCAGCGTGTCGGCGCTGCCAGGGCTGATGTCCAGCGCGTTGGAGGCGATGAACTGGGTCTGCCCGTAGCGCAGGGCGATCGCCGCGTTGGCGTTGTTGAAGGCGATCAGGTCGGCCAGCGACTGGATGGGCCAGGTCTCGGGCAGGCGGTCCAGATACGCGTTGACATCGCGCTTCTGGCCGTAGTTCAGGATGCCTGGCGCCGTCACGCCCGTCAGCGCGGTGGGGCGCCGCACCACGGTGGCGCCGGCGGCTTCCATCAGCGCGATGGCGGCGTTCATCTGCGCCGTGCGGTTGGCCGGGAAGGGCGGTACCAGAATGCGCGCGCCGGCCAGTGCGCCGGGGTTGAGGAACTGCGTGTAGTCGCTGAAGCAGCGGCCCGGCGTCTGGCAGGCGGCGGTGGCCGGGTCGGCCGGGTCGAAGCCGCTGATCACGCCCAGCAGCAGCGCGGCGTCGGCCACGGTGCGCGTCATCGGGCCGGCGGTGTCCTGGTCGGCGGTGATGGGAATGATGCCGTCGCGGCTGACCAGGCCCACGGTGGGCTTGATGCCGACGATGCCGTTGGCATTGGCCGGGCTCAGGATCGAGCCCGAGGTTTCGGTGCCGATGGTCAGTGCAGCCAGGTTGGCCGCGGCAGCGATGCCCGAGCCCGAGCTGGACCCTGCCGGGCTGAGCAGCGGCCGCCCGTCACCGCCGGGCAGTACCACGGGGTTGTAGGGGTTGAAGCCATAGCCACCCAGCGAGCTGTAGCCACCCGGCATGCCGCTGGTCACGAAGTTGGCGAACTCGGTGAGCGTGAGCTTGCCCAGGATCACGGCGCCCGCTTCGCGCAGCTTCCGGGTGATGAAGGCATCGCGCGTGGGCACCGACCCGGCCATGCCCACCGCGCCGCCCGTGGTGGGCTGGTCCACCGTGTCGACGATGTCCTTCAGCGCCACCGGCACGCCATACAGCGGCCCCACCGTGGTGCCGGGCAGGAAGCGCGCCTGGTCCTTGGCCCGGGCGATGGCGGCGGCCTGCGGGTTGACGGCCAGGTAGGCGTTCAGGCGTGGCCCGGCATCATCGAAGGCCGCGATGCGGGCCAGGTACATCTGCACCAGCTCTTCGGACGAGACCAGCCGTGTCTTCATCGCCTGCTGCAGGTCCTTCACCGTGGTCTCGGGCAGGCTGAAGCGGTTGGGGGTGTTGGGCTGCACGGGCACGAAGATGGGCCCGCTGCCGAAGGCCGAGACCGGCGCCGGCCCGCGGTAGGCGGGCGGGGTGTCGGCATCAGCGCCTTGCTGCGCGTGCAGCACCGGTGCCGCCAGGCCCAGGCTGGCCGCGAGCATCACGCGGGACAGCAGGCCGGCGGGCGGCAGGTGCCGGATCGGGTATCGATGGGCCATGGCTAACGCTCCAAGTCGTGGACAGGTTTTGAGGCGATCGCACAGCGAAGGTGCGGCTGCGCGGGCGGTCAGCGTCTACAGCAGGAAGCGCGCCACAACCGCCGCCCGGTGCCCGTGGTCGCACCCTGGCACTAAAGTCAGCCGACCGCAGGCAATGGGAGAAGGACGATGCGCATCGCGATCATGGGTTCCGGCGCCGTGGGCGCGCACGTGGGCGCCTGGCTGCAGGCCGCCGGGCACGAGGTCGGCTTCGTGGCGCGTGGCGCGCATCTGGCGGCGCTGCGCGAGCAGGGGTTGGTGATCGAGCACCCGCAGCACCCCCTGGTGCTGCCGCAGGTGCGGGCCACCGACCAGCCCGCCGACCTGGGCGTGGCCGATCTGGTGGTGCTGGCCGTCAAGCTCTGGGACACCGAGGCGGCGGCCGTGCAGATGGCGCCGCTGCTGGGGCCAGCCACGCGCGTGCTCAGCCTGCAGAACGGCATCGACAGCCTGGACCTGCTGGGCCGGCACCTGCCCCCCGGGCAGCTGCGCGGCGGCGTGATCTACGTTTCGACCGTGATCGACCGCCCCGGCGTGATCCGCAGCCCCGGCGGCATGAGCCTGGTGGTGGCCGACGCAGCCGCAGGCGACCCGGTGATGGCCGACTTTGCCGCCAGTGCCGCACGCATGCCCGGCCTGGCCGTCAAGTTGAGCGACGACATCCGCCAGGCGATCTGGGAAAAGTTCGTCACGCTGACGGCGCTGTCGGCAGCCACGTCGCTGCTGCGCGCGCGCATGGGCGCGATCCTGGCGCACCCGGAAACGCGCGCCCTGCAGCGGCAGCTGGTCGACGAAGCCGTGGCCGTGGCAGCGGCCTGCGGCGTGGTGCTGCGGGCCGGCCTGGCCGAAGAGGTGATGAAGAAGCTGGCCGCGATGCCGCCGCAGTTCAGATCGTCGATGTCCGAAGACCTGGAAAGGGGCCGGCCGCTGGAGCTGGCCTGGCTGTCAGGGCGCGTGCACGCCCTGGGGCAGGAGCGGGGCGTCCCCACCCCGGCCCACACCACGGCCTACCGGGCGCTGGTGCTGTACAGCCAGGGCGGGGCAGTCGGCTGACGCGTCAGCGGCGGGCCACGGCCTGGCCCGGCATCAGCAAGCCGGGGACGATGACCTCGTCACGCGAATTGCGTGCCGCGATGTGCAGCGACATCTCGTTCGCGCTGGGCGCGCGGTTGGCCGTGAACGAGAAGCGGAACATCGTGCCCCAGTTCAGCAAGTTGCTGCGCGCCACGGGCTGGAACAGCAGGCGGCCGTTGAAGATCGACGGCGACCAGTCGTTGGTGCCGTCGATATCGCCGTCGCTGAAGACGATGTTGCTGACGGTCGCGTCACCCACGGGGATGCGCGCGATGTCGAAGCCGTTGGCGCTGATCACACGCAGGTTGGGCTCGGCGCCTTCGGTCACGGCACGGGCGAAGTCCAGGTTCATCACCGCGTAGTGGTAGCGCCAGCTGCCACCGCCCAGGTCCTGCACCTTCACCGCCACCTTCAGGCTGCCTTCGGGCGTCTTGATGTAGACGCTGCGCTCGTTCGGGTTGGTGGTGTTCGGGTCCACCCAGCGGTCGATCACCGGCCCCAGGCGGTAGTTGCCCGCGGTGCCGGTCTGGTTGCCCACCGTCCAGACGTTCGTGCCGCGCGTGAACGTGGCATTGGTGCTGCCCATGGAGTTCAGGATGTTGATGTCCTGACGGGCCAGGTACCACGACTCGAAACGGAAGGTCGCGCCGGTGTGGTCCGGGCCGCTGAACTGCGATTCGCGCACCACCAGGCGCTGGTCATACGAACCGTAGTTGGAGTTGTTCTGCACGCCGTCGCAGTTGACGTCGTAGACCGATCCGCAGCGCCCCCAGATGTTGCTGAACGGGATGATCTCGCTGCGCGGGCCCAGCGAATTGGCGCTGTCGTTGTTGCCGGTGCTGTAGACGTCCGCGCAGCCGCGGCCCAGGATCTGGCTGTTGTTCGGGTTCTCCAGGCAGCTGGTGTTGAGGGTCAGGAAGGCGTGCTTCACACCCGAGCGGCCGATCTGGTCGATGGAGCCGTCGGCGTTGAAGCGGTACAGGTTCCAGATCAGGTAGGGGTGCTGGTCGTTGTTGTAGGGCTCGAAGTTGCCACTGAACTTCTGATACCAGGGGATGTTGGCGCTGTACAGCGCCGTGCTGGTGCCCAGCGGGTCACCGGCCACCACCGCCTGCGCGGTGCCGTTGTTGATGTTGTTGCGCAGCGTCGACGACGGCGCGAACACCACCTGCCCCGGCCCGCCGGGCCCGGTGCAGCCCAAGCAGCGCATGTACTGCGTGTTGAAGGTGGTCATGAACAGATCGGCTTCGTACGTGGCACCAGGCACGCCGGGCACGGGCGCGCCGTGCCACTTGCCGGTGACTCGGGGCGCGTCCAGCGCGCCCTGGCGCAGCACCTGGGTGTCCATCGTCATGTCGGCGATGGCCCAGTCGGCCACTTCGGGCTGGCCGATGCGGCGCGCCAGCGCCGGGGAGATGCGCACGTCCATCGTCGGCACCTGCAGCACGCTGCCGTCGGCAGCCAGCCGGTACATCAGCCGGTCGACGTAGAACCAGGCCGTGCCATCGGGGCCGATCACGTCCAGGATGGGGACCGTGCCGCCACGGCGCGGCACGAGGCGGAAGTTGGTCAGATCGATGCGGCCGCTGGCGCTGTCGATGACGTGGCCGCCCTGGGCCTGCAGCTGGCCCGCGAGGAAGCTGCTGAGGTTGCCGTTGCGGACTTCGAATTCCAGCGCGGCGGCCGAGCGCAGCTCGAACATCTCGTGGTTGTCCCAGCCGGGCTGGGCCAGCTTGCCGGCGGTGGCGGTGATCGTCAGGCCGATGTCGCTGGCCAGGTCGCGGTTCCAGCGCAGGCCCACGTTGCCGCCACCGGCGGTCCAGGTCTGCAGCTTGGCGGCCGCCGGCCGGGCGGCCTGGGCTGCGGGCGCGTCGGCCGCGAAGGCGGGGGCGGCGGCCAAGGCGCCAGCCACGGCCAGGGTGATGGCGGTGACGGCGGTGACGCCATTCAGGCCCAGGGGTCGAGAAACCAGCATGTGCACTACTCCTGACAGGTTCTGATCAAGTTGACTGATGTCGACCCATGCTACGGGACCGCCCTCCCGCATCAACGGGGGGTGAACCCCCCTGAATGCGGGGCCCCGCGCCGGGCCATGGGGGCCCTTCAGCGCCCCTCCCGAGCGCCCTAACATCGGCGCCCCACCATCAGCGGCTTCGGCCCGCCCCGCCCTTGAACAACGCCATGGCCTTCGCCGGCATCCACCCCGGGCCCCGCTGCCCCGGCCAGGGGCAGGCCGCTTGACGCAACGCATCTTCATGCTGGGGGCCAGCGGCACGATCGGCCGCGCCACCGTGCGCGCGCTGCTGGCGCGCGGGCACGATCTGGTCTGCTTCGGGCGGCCAGGCAGCGGCGAAGGCAGCCCTGCGGACCGCGCGGGCGCCGCATCAACCCGGCTGCAGTGGCGGCACGGGGACGTCACCGACCCCGCCTCGCTGGCCCGCGACGGGTTTCGCGGCGAGCCCTTCGACGCGCTGGTGTCATGCATGGCATCGCGCACTGGCGCCCCGGCCGATGCCTGGGCCATCGACCACGCGGCCCACCTGCACTCGCTGCGCGAAGCCCAGGGGGCGGGCGCGCGGCAGATGGTGCTGCTGTCGGCCATCTGCGTGCAGAAGCCGCGGCTGGCGTTCCAGCATGCCAAGCTGGCGTTCGAGCAGGCGCTGATCGATTCCGGGCTGGGCTATTCGATCGTGCGCCCCACGGCGTACTTCAAGTCGCTGTCGGGCCAGGTGCAGCGGGTGCAGGCCGGCAAGCCCTTCCTGGTCTTCGGTGACGGCCGGCTCACGGCCTGCAAGCCGATCAGCGACGACGACCTGGCCGACTACCTGGCCGGCTGTCTGGACGACCCGGCGCGCCAGCGGCGCGTGCTGCCCATCGGCGGGCCGGGGCCGGCGATCACGCCGCGCGAACAGGGCGAGGCGCTGTTCCGCCTGCTGGGGCGGCCACCGCGGTTCAGGCAGGTGCCGGTGGGCCTGCTGGACGGCATCGCCGGCCTGCTGGCCGCTGCCGGGCGGGTGCTGCCGCCGCTGGCGGCCAAGGCCGAACTGGCGCGCATCGGCCGCTACTACGCCACCGAATCGATGCTGGTGCTGGACGCCGCCAGCGGCCGCTACGACGCCGCAGCCACGCCCGAGCACGGCCGGCAGACGCTCTTCGAGTACTACGCGCGCCTCATCGGCGGGCAGGCCACGGCCGAGCGCGGCGAGCACGCTGTCTTCTAGCTGGACAACCCCCTGGAAGCTTTCCTGGTTTCAACCGGCGTCGTCGCCCTGGGCGAGATGGGCGACAAGACTCAGCTGCTGGCCATGCTGCTGGCCGCGCGCTTCCGCAAGCCCTGGCCCATCATCGCCGGCATCCTGGTGGCCACGCTGGCCAACCACGCCCTGGCCGGGGCCGTGGGCGGCTGGGTGGCGCGAGCCTTGGGCGCCGACGTGCTGCGCTGGGTGGTGGGCCTGTCCTTCCTGGCCGTGGCAGCCTGGATGCTGGTGCCCGACAAGGTGGACGACAGCGTGCCGGGCGCGCAGGCGCGGCTGGGCGTGTTCGGCACCACGTTGCTGGCGTTCTTCATCGCCGAGATGGGCGACAAGACGCAGATCGCCACCGTTGCACTGGCCGCGCGCTATGCCGACATCGTGGGCGTGGTCGCCGGCAGCACGCTGGGGATGATGCTGGCCAACGTGCCGGCGGTCTTCCTGGGCGACCGCATCGCGCGCCGCCTGTCGATGAAGCTCGTGCACGCGCTGGCGGCGGCGATCTTCGCCGTGCTGGGCGTGCTGACGCTGCTGAACGTGGGGCAGATGTTCGGCTGACGCTGCGCTGCAGGCGGGGCGGACGCGCCACCGCCAGCAGATCAGGGCTGCGCCACCGGCAGCAAGATGCGCAGCTCGGTCCCCGGCCCGCCCGGCCCCGGGGCGCGCGCGCTGGCAGGGGAATGCCAGGTCAGCTGCGCGCCCAGCCGTTCGGCCCGCAACTGCATGTTGCGGCAGCCGCGCCCGCCGCTGGCGGGCCGGCCGGGCTGCGGGTCTTCCGGCGTGGCCGCCGCGGGCGTGAAGCCGCAGCCGTTGTCGGTCAGGCTGACGACGATGTGGCGGCCGTCGGCCGTGGCTTCGCTCTTGAGCGTCACCCGCGTGGCCTGGGCGTGGTGCAGGATGTTGTTCATGCCCTCCTGCAGCATGCGCACCAGCTCGCGCCCGCCGCTGCCTTCCAGCACCGGCAGGCAGGGGGCCTCGGCCACCTGCCAGGCCAGGGTCAGGCCGGCGGCGCGCAGCCCGGGCTCCGCGCGGTGGCGGACGCTGGCCAGCAGCAGGCCCAGGTCGCCGTCGGCCACCGAGAGCGTGTCCACGGTCAGGCGCATTTCCTGGATGCAGGAATCCAGCGCGCTGGCCATCTCGCTGCCGCTCAGAAGCCCGGTCTGGGCGTTCATCTTGGCCGTCATCAGCTGCGAGCCCAGGCCGTCGTGCATTTCCTGCAGCAGGCGTTCGCGCTCGGCCGCGGCCAGGCGCTGGTTTTCGCTGGCCTGCAGCGCCGCGAAGCTGGCCTGCAGCTCGCGCGTGCGCTGGGCCAGCGCCGCGTCGGCTTCCAGCCGCATTTCGCGCTGGCGCTGCGCGCTGCGCACGAAGTGCTGGTACAGCAGGCTGCCCATCCACAGCACCCAGGCGGCGTGGGCCACCACGTTCAGGTCGACGACGTTCAGCGCCCCCGGCATCACCAGCGCGAAGAAGCTCACGTAGGCCCAGATGCACAGCGACAGCCCCACCAGCGCGGCCGTGGCCACGCGGTCGAAGCGCGGCTGGCGTGCCAGAGCGCGCAGCGCCAGCGCCGTCGCCAGCCCCAGCACCGCCAGGCGGCTGCCCAGGGCCCACCAGGCCCAGGGCTGGGAGAAGTCGTTCCAGGGCAGGTCCAGCGCGGCCGCAGCGCCATCGATCAGCGCACCCACGCAGGCGTAAGCCCAGGCCCAGCGCATGGCCCAGTCGTCCAGCGGCCGGGCCAGGCGCACCACCGTGGCCAGCAGCAGCGCCTTGGCGAAGACGTCGCTGATGTCCAGCAGCATGCGCCACCAGGGGCTGGGCAGCAGTTGCTGCTGCAGCAGGTAGGGGCTGAGCAGCAGCGCCAGCAGCAGCAGGTGCGCGCCGGCCAGTGCATAGGACTGCGCATCGCGGTGCGCCCGCCACACGCCCACCAGGAACAGGCCCACCACCAGCGCACCCACCGCCGTGGCCGTGCGCAGGCCGTTCCACCAGCCGCGGCCGCGCTGCAGCGCGTCCAGCGCCGCCGCCGGGCCCAGGTGCACGCTGGTGACACTGGGCAGCTCGGCCGCGCCCAGGCGCAGCTGCAGCTCGTGCCGGCCCGGGGCCAGCCAGGAAGGCGGCACGTTGACGCGCAGGATCTGGCTGCCCAGCTTCAGCTCGGGGCTGCGCTGATCGACCATCTCCGGCTGCACGGATTGCGCCAGCAGCTGGCCGTCCAGGTACACCAGCAGATGGCGCCGATACACCAGCTGCAGCACCCAGGCGCCCTGCGGCTGGTCCGTCACCTCGAAGGGCAGCACCAGCCATGACGGCTGGCGGCTGACGGCGCGCGGGGTGTGCATCGGCAGCGCCGCCGGCTGCACCGGGGCCTGGGCCAGATCGGGCACCTCCAGCCCGCCCTGCTGGACCAGCAGGCCCTGGCTGAACGAGATCACGGCCGGGTCCAGCGGCGGCGGCGGGCGCTGGCTCACCAGGTGCAGCACCAGCGTCAGCAGCAGCGGCACCAGGCACACGAGCAGCGCCAGCCCCCAGGCCGGGGACGGGGCGGCGGGCGTGTCGGGCTGCGGGGGAATGGACGCTGGCCCCACGACCTCGGATGGCGCTGCAGCGCTGGGTAGGGTGTTCACGGCAGCTGCGAGTATGCGGCGCGGATCTTGCGGCAAGATGCGGCCCGCCTGCGTCGACCGCGCCGCCCCCAGGAGCCCGCCATGCCCCCCGCCCCCGCCCGAACCCCTGCCCCCCGCCTGCGCCTGCGCTGGTGCGGTGTGGCCGGCCTGCTGGCTGCCCTGCTGTCCACCGGCGGCGCCCAGGCGCAGGAGAAGTTCGTCTTCATGACCAACTGGTATGCCCAGGCCGAGCACGGCGGCTTCTACCAGGCGCAGGCGCGCGGCCTGTACAAGGCTGCCGGGCTGGAAGTGACGCTGCGCATGGGCGGCCCGCAGGTCAATGGGATGCAGCTGCTGGCCGCCGGCCAGACCGATTGCTTCATGGGCTACGACGTGCAGACGATGAAGGCCTGGGAGCAGGGCATCCCGGTGGTAACGGTGGCCGCCGCCTTCCAGAAGGACCCGGCCGTGCTCATCGGCCACCCGGGCGTGGTCGACAAGCTCGAAGACCTGAAGGGCAAGACCCTTCTCATCGGCGCGGCCTCGCACACCTCGTTCTGGCCCTGGCTGCGCACGCGCTACGGCCTGCAGGACAGCCAGACCCGCCCCTACACCTTCAACATCCAGCCCTTCGTGGCCGACAAGAACGTGGTGCAGCAGGGCATCCTGTCCAGCGAGCCCTACGCCATCGAGAAGCAGGCCGGCTTCAAGCCGCGCGTGTTCCTGCTGTCCGACTACGGCTGGCCGCCCTACTCCACCACCATCGTCTGCATGGAAAAGACCGTGCGCGAACGCCCCAAGGCCGTGGCCGCCTTCGTGCGCGCCAGCATGGAAGGCTGGAAGAGCTACCTGAAGGGCGACCCGGCCCCGGCCAATGCGCTGATCAAGCGCGACAACCCGGCCATGACCGACGACCAGATCGCGGTGGGAATCCGGCTGATGAACGAATCGGGCATGGTCTTCGGCGGCGATGCGGCCACGCTGGGCATCGGCGTCATCACCGACGCGCGCATGAAGGCCACCTACGACATGCTGGTGGCGATGAAGCTGCTGGACCCGCGCAAGGTCGACCTGAAGAAGACCTACACGACGCAGTTCGTGAAGGACCTCAAGGTGCTGCCCTGAGCCTGGACGCGAGCCCCGTGCCGGCGGTGGCGATCGAAGCCGCCGAGAAGACCTACCCCAACGGCACCCGCGCCCTGCTGCCGGTGAGCCTGCAGGTGCAGGCAGGCGAATTCATCACCCTGCTGGGCCCTTCGGGATGCGGCAAGAGCACCCTGCTGAAGATGGTGGCCGGCCTGCTGGCGCCCAGCGCCGGGCGCGTGCAGCGGGCGCCGGGGCGCGAGCTGTCCTTCGTGTTCCAGGAAGCCACGCTGATGCCCTGGGCCAGCGTGCAGGCCAACGTGCGCCTGCCGCTGGACCTGGCCGGCGTGCCGCGCGCGCAGGCCACGCCGCGCGTGCTGCAGGCGTTGCAGCGCGTGGGCCTGCAAGGCTTCGAAGCGGCGCTGCCGCGTGAGCTGTCGGGCGGCATGCAGATGCGCGTGTCGATTGCCCGCGGCCTGGTGACGGAGCCGGCGCTGCTGCTGATGGACGAGCCCTTCGGCGCGCTCGACGAGATCACGCGCCAGCGCCTGGACAGCGATCTGCTGGCGCTGTGGCAGGCGCAGCGGCTGACGGTGATGTTCGTCACCCACTCGATCTACGAAGCCGTGTTCCTGTCGCGCCGCGTGGTGGTGATGGCCGCACGCCCGGGCCGCGTGGTGGACGACATCGTCATCGACGAGCCCTACCCGCGCAGCGACGAGTTCCGCGTCTCCACGCGCTTTGCCCAAGCCGCCCAGCGCCTGCAGCGCAGCCTGCTGGCGGCCAGCGAGGTGGCGCCTTGAACGCGCCGACGGCATGAACCGCGGCCAGGTGCTGTGGCCAGCGGCGCTGGCGGTGCTGCTGATCGCCCTGTGGCAGGGCACGGTGGTGGCCTTCGACGTGCCGCCCTTCCTGGTGCCCAGCCCGCTGCGCGTGGCGCAGACGCTGGTGGAAGACGCGGCGCTGCTGTTCGGCGCGCTGTGGGTGACGCTGAAGATCACCCTGCTGGCTTTTGCCTGCGCCACGGTGCTGGGCGTGGCGATGGCCTTTGCCTTCGTGCAGAGCCGCATCGTCGAAACCGCGCTCTTCCCCTACGCCGTGCTGCTGCAGGTGACGCCGATCGTGGCGATCGCGCCGCTGGTCATCATCTGGGTCAAGGACCCGACGGCGTCCTTGGTGATCTGCGCCACGCTGGTGGCGCTGTTCCCGATCATCGCCAACACGACGCTGGGGCTGAAGAGCGTGAACGCTGGCCTACTGGCGTACTTCAGGCTGCAGCGCGCCAGCCGCTGGCAGACGCTCTGGCGGCTGCGCATTCCTTCGGCGCTGCCCTACTTCTTCGGCGGGCTGCGCATCAGCAGCGGGCTGGCGCTGATCGGCGCCGTGGTGGCCGAATTCGTGGCCGGCACCGGCGGCACGGGCACGGGGCTGGCGTACCAGATCCTGCAGGCGGGCTACCAGCTCAACATCCCGCGCATGTTCGCGGCGCTGGCGCTCATCACCCTGGCCGGGGTGGCGCTGTTTGCGGCCATGGCGGGCCTGTCGCGCTGGGCGTTGAAGGGCTGGCACGAAAGCGAGCAGACCCACGAATGACGACGGGTTGAGCCACGCGCCGATGGCCGGCATCGGCCTGCCGCTGCTGCCCGGGCTGGCGGCCCTGCCTGTGCCTTGCTGGCGCTGCCTCAGCGCGGGGGCAGGACCTGGCAGGGCTGCCCCGAAAGCACCGGGTTCAGCGCCTGGGCCATCCTTTCGCCGGCGGGCGGGTCGAAGTTCGACAGCACGAGCAGCCATGCCGCACGCTCGGGGTAGACCCACAACACCGCATTGCTGCCCACCGATCCGCCGGCCTGGCCCAGCCGCCACACCTCGGCACGGCGCGGGAACAGCGCAGCCTTCGTCGCAGAGCTCAACAGGCGATCACCCATCAAGGCCAGCGCGAAGGCTTCCATGTCGGCGGCGCTGCTCAGCGCATCGCCAGCGCTCGTGGCCTTCAGCGCAGCAAACTCGATGCGGGGCTGCGGCGTGGCCGCGGGGGGCTGGCCCGGGGCCGTGAGCCGCGTCAACGGCTGCGCCGCGCCGGGGCCAGGCTGGAGGCCGGAGGACACCATGCCCAGTGGCGCGAACAAGCGCTGCTCCAGATAGCGCGGGTAAGGCATACCCGCTGCCGCCTCGATCACCGCCCCCAGCAGCAGGTAGCCGCCGTTCGAGTACTGCTGCTGGGTGCCGGGGGCAAAGGCCAGCGGCTTGGCGGCCACCACCGGCACCAGGCTTCTGGCATCGCTGGCCGCAGCCATGGCCGGCGCGTCGGCCATGTCCGGCCGCGTCATCGACGCCACACCCGAGCGGTGGTCCAGCAACTGCCCCAGCGTGATGGCCGCAAAGGCCTCGGGCAGCTCCGGCAGGTGGCGGCGGACGGGGTCGTCCAGCGCCAGTTTGCCGGCATCGACCAGCATGCCGATCGCGACCTGCGTGAACAGCTTGCCGACCGAAGCCAGGCGGAACGGCGTGTGTTCGGTGATGGGCCGCTGGCCCTGCGCATCGGCAAACCCTTGCGCCTGCCGATAGCGCGCTTCGCCCAGGCCAGCAGCGACGATGCCGCTGAAGGGCAAGTGCCGGGCCTGGTCGGCCTGGCAGGTAGCCATCGCGGCGGGCCAGGTCGCTGCTGCCTGGGCCAGGGCGGACGGCGCGATGGCCGCCATGGCCAGCATGAGCGCCAGAGTGGGTGGGACAGATCGCATGCGCATCCTCTTCGGGCTATCGTGCAGACAGCGTAAGGCGGCGTCTACTCAGCATGCAACAGCCGATCCGGAGTCATCAGGTCACGATTCACGACCCGCGGGCCGCGGCCGTTTTCACGAAGTCGCACCTGCGCCGCCTGCTGCTGCAGTTTGCCGATCGGCCGCGCGGCGTGGCCGAGGTGGCCGCCGAGCTGTCGATTGACCTGAAGCAACTGCACCACACCGTCACGCGGCTGTGCCGGCTGGGCTTGCTGGAGGTGGTGGGGGAGCGCAAGCGCGCCGGGCGTCCGATCAAGCTCTACCGCTGCACGGGCAGCAGCTACCGCATCCCCAGCAAGTTGGCCCCGGTGCCCTTCAGCCGTGGCCTGGCGGCCGAGCTGCAAGCGGCCATTGCGCGCGACGCCGTGGCCACCACCGAAGGCATGGTGTTTGCGCTGGACCGGCAAGGGCGCGTGGCCGGCCACGTGCTGGAGCGGCCGGGCACCGGCCTGGCCCCGCTGGACAGCTGGCGCATCCTGCGCCTGAGCAGCACGCAGGCCCGGCAGCTCAAGCAGGCGCTGGGCGAGGTGCTGGACCGTTTCCAGGACCACGCCAGCACCGCGGGTGAGGTGTACCTGGTGCACACCGGCATGGCCCGCCGGCCAGGCCACAGCGGGCCCACGGACAACGCCCCGCCGTCACCCGGCAAACGGCCCAGGCGCTGACGGCCCGGGCGAGCCGGGCCGGATTCAAGGCGGACGTTGCGCTGCTCGATCCGCCTGCTGGCGCCCGCCAGCCGATGTCAATCCGCTTGCTTGCGCAGGAACGCCGGGATCTCGATCTCGTCCATGCCGTTGCTGGCCAGCGCGTCCACCTTCGCCGCCGCGTGCGTGCGGTTGGTGCGCCAGACGCTGGGCGTGTTCATCGTGTCGTAGCTGGGCTGGGCGTGCTGGCCGCCGTTGCCGCCGCCGCCCATGGCCGCCGGCTGCGCCAGCTGGTTCAGGATCGGCAGGTTGTCGGTGCCGGTGCGCAGCGCCTGGCCGTGGCCGTGCATCGGCTGCTGCTGCACCACCTGCAGCGGGGCCGTGCCGCGCAGGTCGGGGCGCTGCTCGTTCTTGCGGGCGACGCTGCTCAGGCCGGTGGCGATGACGGTGACGCGCAGCTTGTCCTCCAGGCTCTCGTCGTAGGCGGTGCCGTAGATCACGTGCGCATCGTCGGCGGCGTAGCGGCGGATGGTGTTCATGGCGTTGCGGCTTTCCGCCAGCTTGAAGGTGGCCTTGCTGGCCGCGATCAGCACCAGCACGCCGCGCGCGCCAGACAGATCGATGCCTTCCAGCAGCGGGCAGGCCACGGCCATGTCGGCGGCCTTGGTGGCGCGGTCGGGGCCACCGGCCACGGCCGTGCCCATCATGGCCTTGCCGGGCTCGCTCATCACGGTCTTGACGTCTTCGAAGTCGACGTTCACCAGGCCCGGGATGTGGATGATGTCGCTGATGCCGCCCACGGCGTTCTTCAGCACGTCGTTGGCATGCGCGAA
>JAIXZR010000016.1 GCA_027489455.1 Rubrivivax sp.
AGCAGCGGCGCCTTCGGCCGCGTCTCGGCGGTGGAACGCACTCCAGCCATGGCCGATGCCTGCCGCCGCCAAGGCGTGACGGTGTACGAAACCGCGATCGAGGACCTGCCTGAGAGCTTCGACGACCCGGCCGACGTGCTGGCCTTCTTCGAAGTCATCGAGCACATCTTCGACCCTGCGGCCTTCCTGCGCACCGGCGCGCGGCTGCTGCGCGCGGGTGGCCTGCTGGTGCTGACCTGCCCCAATGGCGCCGGCTTCGACACCCAGGTGCTTGGCGCGCGTTCACCGGCCGTCGACACCGAGCACGTGAACCTGTTCAACCCGCGCTCGCTGGCGCAGCTGGTGCAGGGGCTGGGCTTCGAGGTGCTGGAGGTCACGACGCCGGGCCGGCTGGATGTCGAGTTGGTGCGCGAAGCCGTTCTCGATGGCAGCCTGGACGTCAGCGCGCAGCCTTTCTTCAGGCAAGTGCTGGTGGACAACTACGAACGTCTGGGCGCGCCGTTCCAGCGTTTCCTGGCCGACAACGGCCTGTCCGGCAACATGCGCCTGATCGCCCGCAAGCGGGGTGCGGCATGACACCGCAAGTGGACGAAGAGCCCTCGGCCGCCGTGGCGCCCTCGGCGGGCGCCGAAGCGCCGACAGACCGCCAGGCGCCGGCCTGCCCGTCGCTGCAGCAGCAGGGCTGGGCCCAGGCCACGGGCGTGTTCGATGCCGAGGAAGTCGCTGGCTTGCGGGCGGCACTGGGTGCCGCCTTCTCCAGCAGCGAAGGCTTCGAGCCCAAGGTGCCGGCCGAGTGCGGCCGGGTGCTGAGCGACCTCTTCACCCGGCCGCAGGTGTATCCGCGCTTCTTCACCGACAGGCTGTTCAGCGCCGTGACGCGCCTGGCGGGCGGCGGGCTGGTTCTGCTGCCCGAGCATTCGGCCCATCGCAATGCCTTCGGTGTCTGGCACAAGGACACCGACATGTTCGAGCGTTCCGGGCTCATGCAGCACTGGGCGGCCCACTACGAGGTCTTCCAGTGCGCCGTCTACCTGCAGGACAACAGCGCGGCCACCGGCGGTGGCCTGTCGGTGGTGCCTGGCAGCCACCGCGTACCCCGGCCACGCAGCACCCTGGTCGATGCCGCGCAGCGTGACAGCTGGTTCGCTGCCCAGACGGCCCAGGTACTGGACTCGACCGCCGGCGACCTGGTGATCTTCGACACTCGGCTGGACCACCGGGCGACGCCGCGCACCGAACAAGCCACCTACGGCGACAAGCTGGCGCTGTTCTTCGTGGCCGCGCGGAACAACGCCTACGCCGCCCTGTATTCGCAGTTCATCCATCGCCGGCCTGACTACGCCTACCTCGACACCTACCGCGTTCCGCCCGAGGTGCAGGCGCTGGCGGTCCGGCACGGCATGCCCTTCGTGGTCTGAAGCCCATGCTGTACTGCCGCCACTGCGTGCAACCCGACACGCGGCCGAACACGCAATTCAGTTCTGCTGGTGTGTGCCCGGCCTGCGACTACGTCGAAGCCATCCGCGGCGTGGACTGGCAGGAGCGCGTCGACATCCTGGCCGACCTGTTCGCGGCACGAAAGCGCAAGCCCGGGCAGTACCACGACTGCATCATCGGCGTCTCCGGCGGCAAGGACAGCACGCGCCAGGCGATGTGGGTGCGGGACAAGTTTGGCATCAACCCGCTGCTGGTGTGCCTGAGCTACCCGCCCGAGCAGGCCACCGAGCGCGGGATGAACAACCTCAGCAACCTCATCGAGCTGGGGTTCGACGTGCTCGTCTCGCAGCCGGCGCCGGCCACCTGGCGGGCGCTGAAGCGCGACGGCTTCGCGAAGTTCACCAATTCGTTTCGCAGCACCGAGCTGGCGCTGTTCTCGGCCGTGCCGCAGATCGCACTGCGCTACGGCATCGACCTCATCCTGTGGGGCGAGAACCCGGCGCTGCAGCTGGGCGACATGAAGACCCTGGGCAAGACCGGCTACGACGGCAACAACCTGCGCCACATGAACACCCTGTCCAGCGGCATGCAGTGGATGCTGGACGCCGGCTACACGGCGCAGCAACTGCTGCCCTACCAGTACCCGGCGCCCGAGGCCTTCACGCAGGCTGGGCTGCAGATCGTCTACCTGGGCTGGTTCATGGGCGATTGGTCTCTGGTCAACAACGCCATGTATTCCTGCGCCGATGGCCTGGAAGTGCGCAGCGATGGCGTGCAGGCCACCGGCGATCTCTACGGCGTGACGGCGCTGGACGAGGACTTCACGCCGATCAACCAGATGATCAAGTACTACAAGTTCGGCTTCGGCCGCACGACCGACTACTGCAACGAAGAGATCCGTCTGGGCCGTATGACGCGCGAGCAGGCCATCGCGCTGGTGACGGAACACGACCACGCGTGTTCGCCGCTGTACATCCAGCGCTACTGCGATTACCTCGGCATCACGGTGGCGGCTTTCTGGGACCAGGTGCGTGCGGCCACCAACCGCCGCCTGTTCGACATCGACGCGGCCGGTCGCATCCACCGGCGCTTCACGGTAGGGGTGGGCCTGTGAAGCGGATCACCGCGGCGGTGGTGGACTACGGTGCCGGCAACGTCGCCGCCGTGGCGCGCACGCTGCAGGGCCTGGGCTACCGCTGCCGCGTCACGCGCGACACGGAAACCCTGGGTGCGGCCGATGTGATGGTGCTGCCTGGTGTCGGCGCCTTCCCGGCGGCGATGGCAGCCCTGCACCGTTTCCGGCTGGTGGAGTTCATCCAGGCGCAGTCGCGCCGCGGCCAGCCGCTGGTGGGCATCTGCCTGGGCATGCAGCTGCTGGCCGATGCGTCCAGCGAGTACCGCCTGACCGCCGGCCTGGGCCTGGTGCCGGGCGAGGTGGTACCGATGGAGGAGGGCGGCCACATCGGCTGGAACACGATCGACGTGCTGCAGCGCGAACCGCTGCTGGAGCCCAGCGACCGGCAATGGCTGTACTTCAACCACAGCTACCACTTCGATGCCGCGCCGGAATACAGCGTCGGCGTCACCCGTGCCACGCGCGGCGGCCGCGCTTTCAGCGCCGCGGTGCGCCGCGGGCGCACCGTGGGCCTGCAGTTCCACCCCGAAAAGAGCCAGGGTGCGGGCCGCGAACTGCTGAAGAACGTGATCGAAGGGCTGTGCCGTGATCAGTAAGCGCCTGGTCGGTGTCGTCACCGTGAAGGACGGCTGGGCCGTGCAAAGCATAGGCTACCGCCGCTGGTTGCCGCTGGGCCGGCCCGAGGTGCTGGTGGACAACCTGGACCGCTGGGGCGCCGACGAGATCCTGCTGCAATGCATCGACCGCGGCGCGCAGGGCCCGGACTTTGCCCTGCTCGAACGCCTGTGCCGGCGTGGCCTGTCCACCCCGCTGATCTACCAGGGCGGCGTGCGCAGCGTGGAGGACGGCGTGCGCGTGGTGCAGACCGGCGCCGAGCGCATCGCCGTCGACACGCTGCTGCGCGAGCAGCCCGCCACCGTGGCCGCGCTGGCCGAGCCGCTGGGCGCGCAGGCGCTGATCGCGGCGCTGCCGCTGTCGCTGCAGGCCGATGGGCAGCTGCTGTGGCTGGACGCACGCACGCGCCAGTCCACGCCGATCACCGACACCGCGCTGGCGCTGCTGGAGGGCGGGCAGGTGTCGGAAGCCTTGATCGTGGACTGGGCGCACGAAGGCCAGCGCCATGGCTTCGACCTGCGGCTGATCGACCGCTTCCCGCTGCCGCGCGCGCGGCTGATCGCTTTCGGTGGCCTGAGCGAAGCCGCCCAGCTGCGCGACGTGCTGGAGCGCGGCAACGTCGTCGCCGCTGCCGTTGGCAACTTCCTGAACTACACCGAGCACGCGGTGCAGGGCCTGAAGGAATGCCTGCTGGGCCTGCCGATGCGCGCGCCGACCTACAGCAAGCCGATGTGGAGCTGATGTGATCACCGCGGTTTCCGCCGAGATGAAGGCCGGGCCGGCAGCGGCCGACGAAGGCCGCCCGCTGGCTGCCGTGCTGCACCGCGCCTGCCGCCGCTGCCTCTACACCACCGCGCACCCGCTGGGGCTGACGCTGGACGACGAGGGCATCTGCTCGGGCTGCCGCGTGCACGAGGAGAAAGACCGCCTGGATTGGGCCGAACGCTGGCACCGCCTGGAAACCCTGGTGCGGCCCTACCGCAGCGCGGGTGGCCGCAACTACGACTGCATCGTGCCCGTCACCGGCGGCAACGATTCGTACTGGATCGTGCACCAGGTCAAGCACCGGTTGGGGCTGAACCCGCTGCTGGTGACCTACAACAAGTACTTCAACACCGCACTGGGCATCCGCAACCTGGCGAACCTGCGCATCCGCTTCGATTGCGACATCCTGGTGCAGAACGTCAACCCGCTGTCGGTGAAGAAGCTCACCCGCGCCACGCTGCGCCGCCTGGGCAGCCTGTACTGGCCTTGCCTGGCGGGGCAGACGGTGTTCCCGGTGCAGACCGCCGTGCGCTACCAGGTGCCGCTGATCATCTGGGGCGCGCACCAGGGGCTGGAGCAGGTGGGCATGTTCTCGCACGAGCACGATGTCGAGATGACACGCCGCTACCGCCAGGACCACGACCTGATGGGCCTGGAAGCCGACGACTTGCCGGGCCTGTTCGACACGCTGAAGGACGAGGACATCTGGCAGTACCGATACCCCGACGACGCCGCCCTGCACGCCGTGGGCGTGCGCGGCATCTACCTGGGCAACTACGTGCGCTGGGACCCGAAGGCCCAGCACGAGCAGATGGTGGAGCGCTTCGACTACCGCAGCGCGCGCTTCGCCCGCACCTTCGACACCTACGACCACGTCGACTGCTGGAACTTCATGGACCTGCACGACCGGCTGAAGCTGCACAAGCACGGCTACTCGAAGGTGACCGACCACGCCTGCCGCGAGATCCGCCACGGCCGGCTGACACGCGCACAGGGCCTGGCCCTGGTGCGCCAGCACGAGCACGCGCCGCTGCAGCAGATGGACAAGTTCTGCGAATGGCTGGGCCTGGACGCCAGCGGCCTGAACTTCATCCTGGACCAGCACCGTCACCCGCGCTTCTGGCCCGAGACGCGGCGCGGCGAGTGGGCCTTTGCCGGCTGGAGCACAGCCGAGGCGGCCGGCAGCGGCAGCGAAGCGCCGTCGATCCTGTTCGAAGCCAACGACAGGCTCGACCACGCGGGGCAGGACGGCTACATCACGGTGGGCAAGGGGCATCCGTGAACGCACCCGGCGTCGGCGCCCCAAGGATCAGTGGTTTCACGACAAGACGGAGCAATGAAATGGAAAAGCTTGGGCAGACTCTCGATTCCAAGGATTACTGGACGCAAAAAGCCAATCAATACGC
>JAIXZR010000278.1 GCA_027489455.1 Rubrivivax sp.
ATCTTCTTTGTGAGGTCGGAGCGGATGGTGCCCAGCCCGCCCGCGATCATGATGGGCTTGTGATAGCCACGGCGCACGCCGGCTACCGACTGCTCGAACACGCGGAAGTAGCCCGTCAGGTTGGGCCGGCCGAACTCGTTGTTGAAGGCCGCGCCGCCCAGCGGGCCCTCGGTCATGATCTGCAACGGGCTGGCGATGTGCGCGGGCTTGCCGATGGCGTTGCGTTCCCAGGGCTCGTCCAGGCCCGGCAGGCGCAGGTGGCTGACGCTGAAGCCCGTGAGGCCGGCCTTGGGCTTGGCGCCGCGGCCGGTGGCGCCTTCGTCGCGGATCTCGCCGCCCGCGCCCGTGCTGGCGCCCGGGAAGGGGCTGATGGCCGTGGGGTGGTTGTGCGTTTCCACCTTCATCAGCACATGCGCGATGGCGTCGCGCGCGGTGTACTGCGGTGCGTTGGTGAAGCCGTTCGGGCCCCAGCGCTTCACAGGCCCGCCGGCCATCACCGCGGCGTTGTCGCTGTAGGCCACCACGCTGTGCTGCGGGCTGGTCTTTTCGGTGTGGCGGATCATGCCGAACAGCGTGTGCGGCATCGCCTGGCCGTCGATGCTGAAGCTGGCGTTGAAGATCTTGTGCCGGCAGTGTTCGCTGTTGGCCTGGGCGAACATCATCAGCTCGACGTCGCTGGGGTTGCGGCCCAGCCTGGTGAAGGCTTGCACCAGGTAGTCGACCTCGTCGTCAGACAAGGCCAGGCCGAATTCGCCATTGGCCAGCACCAGCGCGGCGCGGCCCTGGCCCAGCACGTCCACGTGCACCAGGGGCGGCGCGGGCTGGGGCAGGAAGAGCCGCGCTGCGGCTTCGCGCTCGAAGGCCACGCTTTCCGTCATGCGGTCGTGCAGCAGCGCTGCGACGGCCTGGCGCTCTTCGGCCGACAGCGGCTTGGCAGCACTGAAGAGGCCGCCCTTGAGCGCCAGGCGGTATTCGGTCACGCGTTCGATGCGGCGCACGACGAAGCCGCAGTTGCGCGCGATGTCGGTGGCCTTGCTGGCCCATGGCGATACCGTCCCCAGGCGCGGCATCACCACCACCAACGCGCCATCGGCCGCGCTGTCAGCAGCGGGGCCGTAGTCGAGCAGGGCCGCCAAGCGGTCTTTCTGTGCCGCGGTCAAGGGCTCCGGGGCGTGTACCCAGTGCACGTGACGCGCGCGCAGCGCCGTGATGCGCGGGCATGCCGCCTGCAGGCCGGCCAGCAGCGCCCGGGCGCGGAAATCGGACAGCGCATTGCCGCCCTCGAAGGAAACCGGAAGTGTGGGCATGGGCGCGGGGCGGCAGGGGGCGGTGGGGCCCGGGCGGGGCGAGCCCTGATTTTAGGGGCCCGGTGGGATAATGCCGGGATGGCCATACCCATCAAGACCGCCGCCGACATCGAAGGCATGCGCCTGGCAGGACGCCTGGCTTCCGAAGTGCTGGACATGCTGACGCCGCATGTGCGGCCTGGCGTCACCACCCGGGACATCGACCGGCTGGCGCACGACTACATCGTCGAAGTGCAGCGCGGCATCCCGGCCACGCTGGGCTACCAGCCCGCGGGCTACCCGGCCTACCCGGCGTCGCTGTGCACCAGCCTGAACGATGTCGTCTGCCACGGCATCCCCGACGACCGGCCGCTGAAGAACGGCGACATCATCAACATCGACGTCACCGTCATCAAGGACGGCTGGCATGGCGACAACAGCCGCATGTATGTCGTCGGCGAGGGCACCATTGCCGCCCGCCGGCTGTGCCAGATCACGTTCGATGCGATGTGGAAGGGCATCGTGAAGGTCAAGCCGGGGGCGCGGCTGGGCGACATCGGCCATGCCATCCAGACCTTCGCCGAAAACGCCGGCTTCAGCGTCGTGCGCGAGTTCTGCGGCCATGGCGTGGGCGCCAGGTTCCACGAAGAACCGCAGGTGCTGCACTACGGCCGCCCGGGTACGCTGGAAACACTGGAACCCGGAATGATCTTCACCATCGAGCCGATGATCAACGCCGGCCGGCGCGACATCAAGGAAGACCGCAAGGGCGCGCGGCCGTACGACGGCTGGACCATCGTCACGCGCGACCGCTCGCTGTCGGCGCAGTGGGAGCACAGTGTGCTTGTCACCGAGACCGGCTACGAAGTGCTCACGGTATCGGCCGGCAGCCCCGAGGCCCCCAGCTTTGCCACCGCTGGCTACGGCGACCGCGTGGGCCGCGTGCCCGCACTCACCGTGCCGCCACCGCTGGCAGCGGTGCCGCAGGCGCTGGCCACCACCTGAAGCCCATGGGCGCCGAGCAAACGGCCGACGGCGCGACGCCGGGTTCGGTGGCGGAACTGCGGGCGCGATTCCGCACCGGCAAGTCGGCCCTGCTGCAGAGCTTTGCGCAGGCCCGGCCCTCGGCTGCTGCGGCCACCGGGCTGCTTCGCGGTCTGGTGCGGCATGTCGACACCACCCTGGCGGCGGCCTGGGCGCACGCGCAGATGCCGCCCGCGGCTGCGCTGGTGGCCGTGGGCGGCTACGGGCGGGGCGAGTTGTTCCCGCATTCCGACGTCGACGTGCTGGTGCTGTTACCCAGCGAAGTCAAGCGCAGCCGGGGAGCCGGCGCCAGCGATGGCCGGGGCGGGCCCGGCACCCCCGGGGATGCGCTGCGAGCAGCGATCGAGCGCTTTGTCGCCGCCTGCTGGGACATCGGGCTGGAGATCGGATCGTCGGTGCGCAGCGTCGAGGATTGCCTGGACGAATCGCAGCGCGACGTGACGGTGCAGACGGCGCTGCTGGAAGCGCGCCGCGTCTGCGGATCGGCACGCCTGTTCAGGCGCCTGTGCGAGACCCAGGCCCAGGCCATGGACCCGCGCGCCTTCCTGCGCGCCAAGACGCTGGAAATGCAGCAGCGCCACACCAAGTACGAGGGCACGCCCTACGCGCTGGAACCCAACTGCAAGGAAAGCCCGGGCGGGCTGCGCGACCTGCAGGTGGTGATCTGGGTGGCGCGCGGCGCGGGCCTGGGCCGCACCTGGTCGGAGCTGGCGGGCAAGGGGCTGATCACGGCCTTCGAGGCCAGCCAGCTGGCCAAGCACGAAGGCACGCTCAAGCTGATCCGCGCGCGGCTGCACGCGGTGGCCGGCCGGCGCGAAGACCGGCTGGTCTTCGACCTGCAGACCGCGGTGGCCGAGAGCTTCGGCTACAGGGCCACGAAGGAACAGCGCAGCAGCGAAGTGCTGATGCACCGCTACTACTGGGCAGCCAAGGCCGTGACGCAGCTCAACCAGATCCTGATGCTGAACATCGAAGAGCGCGTCACCGGCAGCGAAACGGTGCCGATGCGCCCGATCACCGCGCGCTTCTTCGACCGCGCCGGCATGCTGGAAGTGGCCAGCGACGATCTGTACCTGCAGAACCCACACGCGATCCTGGAAACCTTCCTGGTCTACCAGCAGACGCCGGGCCTGTCGGGTCTGTCGGCCCGCACCTTGCGGGCGCTCTACAACGCCCGCAACGTGATGGGCGCGGCCTTCCGCCGCGACCCCATCAACCGCGAGCTGTTCATGGACGTGCTGCGGCAGAAGACCGGCACCACGCACGCGATGCGGCTGATGAACCAGACCAGCGTGCTGGGCCGCTACCTGTGGGTCTTCCGGCGCATCGTGGGGCGCATGCAGCACGACCTGTTCCACGTCTACACCGTGGACCAGCACATCCTGATGGTCGTGCGCAACGTGCGCCGTTTCTTCATCCCCGAGCACGCGCACGAATACCCTTTCTGCAGCCAGCTGGCGGCGCAATGGGCCGAGCCCTGGCTGCTGTAAATCGAGGACATCTTCCACGAC
>JAIXZR010000101.1 GCA_027489455.1 Rubrivivax sp.
CGCCGGCTGCTGGTGCTGCTGCTGATCGGCGTGGTGCACGCCTGCGTGTTCTGGTTCGGCGACGTGCTGCACGTCTACGCCATCCTGGGCATCGTGCTGCTGTTCGGGCTGCGCAAGGCCAGCGATCGCGCGCTGATCTGGGTGATGGTGGGCTGCATCGTCTACCCGCTGGTGGCCAGCCTGCTGCGGGTGGCCTTCGTCAGCCGCGAGTTCGTCGCCAGCCGGGTGGCCATCGCCAAGAGCTTTGCCACCAGCAGCGACGCGGCCTATGGCGCCGGCAGCTTCTTCGACACCGCGCGCGAGAACATGCGCATCATGGCCTTCGAGTACGGCGACCTGTATTCGCTGTGGGGCACCTTAGGCTGGTATGTGGCGATGACGCTGACGATGCTCATCGGCGTGCTGGCCGGGCGCCGGCGCTGGGCCCAGCGCATCCCGGAACTGATGCCAACCATCCGCTGGCTGACCTGGGTGATGCTGGTGGCCGGGCTGGCGCTCTCGAGCCTGGCGATGTGGATCTTCGACAACCACCGCACGCCGGGGCCCAGCCTGATCAAGACCTTCGCCGGCCTTTGCTACAACGTCTCGCGGCCGATGGTGATGGTGTTCTACGTGCTCCTGATCGTGCAGCTGTTCCAGCTGCCCCGCTGGCGCGGCCTGTTCAAGCCCTTCGAGCTGGCCGGCCGCATGCCGCTCTCGAACTACCTGATGCAGACGCTGCTGTGCACCACGCTGTTCTACGGCTGGGGCTTTGGCCTGTGGGCGCAGGTGGGGCCGGCGGCCGGGCTGGCGCTGTCGGTGGCCCTGTTCTTCTGCGTGCAGGTGCCGCTGAGCGCCTGGTGGCTGGCGCATCACAAGCGCGGGCCGATGGAAGCGCTGTGGGCACGGCTGACCTACGGCCGCGCCGGCACCCTGCCGGCGGCCCGCCCGGCACCCAACCCTTGATCGCCTAGGAGCCTGCGCGATCAGGCAGCAGGGCTGGCGCCCGGGGCTGCGCTCTGCGCCAGCCAGCGCACTGCAGCGCCAGTGCCGTCGCCCACCGGTACGCCCTGGGCGCGCAATGCGGCTTCGATCGCGCCGATGGCCCCCAGCAGGCTGGCCGGGTTCTGGTCGCCCAGGTGCCCGATGCGGAAGCCGCGCCCCTGCAAGGGCCCCAGCGCGCCGGCAAAGGCCACCTGGTAGTCCTCGCGCGCCAGCGCGCGCAGGGCGTTGACGTCCGTGCCCGGCGGCACGGTGATGGTCGTCACCGCGTTCGAGCGCCGCGCCGGCTGCTGCGCGAAGAAGCCCAGCGCCCCGCCCTGGGCCCAGCCTTCCACCGCGGCGTGCACCAGCGCTGCCAGGCGGCGGTGGCGTGCCAGCACCTGCGGCAGGCCTTCCTGCTGCAGCAAGCCCAGCGCCACGCGCAGCGCCGCCAGCAGGTTCTGCGGCGGCGTGCCGCAGAACTTGCGGTAGGACAGATCGCTCTTGCGCAGCACGATGTCCCAATAAAAGCGCGGCGCCGGGTTGGCCCGGGCCGCCGACAGGGCGCGCGCGCTGGTGGCGACGAAGCCCACCCCCGGCGGGCACATCAGCCCTTTCTGCGAAGCGCCCACGGCCATGTCGACGCCCAGTGCGTCCATCGCGAACGGCTCGGCACCGAGCGAGGCCACGACGTCGGCCACGAACAGCGCCGGGTGCCCGGTGGCGCGCATCGCCTCACCGATGGCCGCCAGATCGCTGGTGATGCCGCTGCTGGTGTCGGTGTGCACGACGAAGACCGCGGCGATCTGGTGCTGCGGGTCGTCGCGCAGCGCCTGGGCCACGGCCTGCGGATCGATGGCCAGGCCTTCGACCCAGGGCGTGCGCAGCACGCGCCGGCCCAGCGCTTCGGCCTGCACCGCCCAGCTTTCGCTGAAGTGGCCGGTACCCGGCACCAGCACCGCGCCGCCGGGCGGCACGAGGTTCTCGATCGCGGCTTCCCAGGCGCCGTGGCCGTTGCAGATGAAGAAGAAGACATCGCCTTCGGCCGTCTGCAGCAGCTGCTTCAGGCCGGTTTCGCAGGCGGCGATGGTCTCGTCCACGCGCGGGTCGCCCATGTCCATGGGCTGGCCCATCAGCGCGTGCAGCACGGCGTCGGGGATGGGCGTGGGGCCGGGGCTCTGCAGCAGCCGGCGGCCGGGGATGCGGGCGTCGAGGTGGGGGGTTTCGCTCATCGGCCGATGCTAGGCGATGGCGCTTGACGGCGCCGGTGGCCGGCCCTACAGTGATATCACTTTCATTTCACTTGCCGACGGGAGAGCCCATGGCCACCACCACCCTCCGCAGCCAGGAACGCACCGCCCAGGCGCGCAATGGCTACCCCATGGCGGCGCTCGGCATCGCGCTGCTGCTGGCCGGCCCGCTGCTGGGCGTCCTGGTGGCACGCGGGGGCGGGCTGGCGCTGGTGGTGCCGATCCCGTTCGCCATCGCTGGCGGCGTGCTGCTGCTCGTGGGCCTGTACATGCTGCAGCCCAACGAGGCCGCCAACCTCACGCTCTTCGGCGCCTACACCGGCACCGACCGCGACGAAGGCCTGCGCTGGGCCAACCCGCTGGCACGCAAGGCGCGGCTGTCGCTGCGCTCGCGCAACCTCAATGTCGCGCCGCTGAAGGTGAACGACCTGCGCGGCAACCCGGTGGAGATCGGCGCCGTCGTGGTGTGGCGCGTGCGTGATGCGGCCCAGGCCGCCTTCGATGTCGACGACTACGAGGTCTACGTGGAGGTGCAGGCCGAAGCCGCCATCCGGCACCTGGCATCGATGTACGCCTACGACGACGGCGACGATCTGCCCGAGGGCGCGCACACCTTGCGCGGCGGGCTCGATGTCGTCTCGGCATCGCTGCGCGCCGAGTTGCAGGCGCGCTTCGACGCCGCCGGCGTGGAGGTGGAAGACGCCAAGCTCAGCCACCTGGCCTACGCGCCCGAGATCGCGCAGGTGATGCTGCGCCGCCAGCAGGCCGAGGCGATCGTGAGCGCACGCCACAAGATCGTGCAGGGCGCGGTGGGCATGGTCGAAGCGGCGCTGAACGGCCTGTCGGAACGCAACGTCGTGCATCTGGACGACGAGCGCAAGGCGGCGATGGTCAGCAACCTGCTCGTCGTGCTGTGCGCCGACCGCGAGGCGCAGCCGGTCATCAACACCGGCACCTTGTACGGCTGAGGCGGGCGCTGATCCGGCATGGCCAGCCCGGGCAAGAAGCAGTTCCCCTTGCGCATCGACCCGGCCCTGTGGGCCGAGGTCGAGCGCCTGGCCGCCGACGAGTTGCGCAGCGTCAACGCGCAAGTGGAGTTCTTGCTGCGCGAGGGGCTGGCGCGGCGCGGCCGCAAGCCGGCCCCACCCCCATCGCCCGCCAGCCGCCCCCCGGCCGACGGCGACAGCGACGGCGACTGAGCTCCGGCCCTACACCACCAGCATCACCAGCAACCAAGCCGCCGACACCGCGCGGCTGAAGCCCTGGCTCTGGGCATGCCGCCAGACCGCAGCCACCAGGAAGAGGTTCCAGGGCAGCGGCGCGAAGTGCACGCCCACCGCCACCGCGGCCGGTGCGCCGGCGGCTAGCAGCGCCAGCGCCAGCACGCTGAAGCCCAGGTTGATGGCGGTGCCCCAGCCCAGCATCTCGCGCCACAGCAGGCGCGGCAGCGGCAGTTGCCCGCGCCAGCGCCGGGCCAGGTAACCGGGCTGGCCGGCGGCGGCGGGGTCGGGCAAGGCGCTCAGGCCGGCCAGTGGGGTGGCCGCTTGTCGATGAAGGCCTGCACGCCTTCCAGCGCGCTGGCGTCCATCATGTTGCAAGCCATGGTGTGGGCCGCGTCGGCATACGCGGCCTCGATGCCGGTTTCCAGCTGCCGGTAGAACAGCGCCTTGCCCATCGCCAAGGCCACGCGCGGCTTGGCGGCGATGCGCCCAACCAGCGCGGCGATCGTGGCGTCCAATTCATCCGGCGGCGCGACGCGGTTGACCAGGCCGAGTGCCAGCGCCTGCGGTGCGCTGATGAAGTCGCCCGTGGCCAGCATCTCGAAGGCCGCCTTGCGCGGCAGGTTGCGCGACAAGGCCACGCTGGGCGTGCTGCAGAACAGGCCCAGGTTGACGCCGCTGACGGCGAACTTCGCGTCGCTGCTGGCCACCGCCAGATCGCACATCGCCACCAGCTGGCAGCCGGCGGCGGTGGCGATGCCCTGCACCCGCGCCACCACGGGTACGGGCAGGCGCTGCAGCGTCAGCATCATGCGGCCGCATTGCGCGAACAGCCGCTCGTACATGGCCTGCGCGGGGTCGGCACGCATCTCCTTCAGGTCGTGCCCGGCGCAGAAGGCGCGCCCGGCCGCGGCCAGCACCAGCACGCGCGCCTGCGGGTCGCGCGCCACGCCATCCAGCGCCGCCTGCAGGGCTTCGAGCATCGCCTCGCTCAGCGCGTTGTAGGCCTGCGGGCGGTTGAGGGTGAGCGTGACGACACCGCGGGCGTCGGTCTCGGTCAGCACCAGGGCTTCGGATGTCATGCTGGGGTCTCCAGGGGGGGTGAGCGGCAGGCGGGCTAGTCGATCGCCGAAGCCGACTGCGCGCGCTGGCGCAGCTCGAACTTCTGGATCTTGCCGGTGCTGGTCTTGGGGATGGGCTCGAAGCGCACTTCGCGCGGCACCTTGTAGCCGGCCAGCAGGGCCTTGCAGTGCGCCACCAGTTCGGCCGCGGTGACGCTGCTGCCGGGCTTGAGCTCGACGAAAGCCAGCGGCGTCTCACCCCACTTCGCATCGGGCCGGGCCACCACGGCGCAGGCCAGCACCGCGGGGTGGCGGTACAGCACGTCTTCGACCTCGATGCTGCTGATGTTCTCGCCGCCGCTGATGATGATGTCCTTGCTGCGGTCCTTGATCTTCACGTAGCGGTCGGGCTCCAGCACGGCCAGGTCGCCGGTGTGGAACCAGCCGCCCTCGAAGGCCTTCGCGGTGGCGACGGGGTTCTTCAGGTAGCCCTTCATCACGATGTTGCCGCGGAACATGATCTCGCCCATGGTCTGGCCGTCGGCCGGCACCTCGGCCAGCGTGGCCGGGTCCAGCACGGCCATGCCTTCCTGCAGCGCGTAGCGCACGCCCTGGCGGCCGTTCAGGCGTGTCTGCTCGCTCAGGCTTTCCTGCGCCCAGCTGTCGCGCTTCGCGGCCACGCTGGCCGGACCGTAGACCTCGGTCAGGCCGTAGACATGGGTGATATCGAAGCCGATGCGGGCCATGCCTTCGATCATCGACGCCGGCGGTGCCGCGCCGGCGACCATGCCGCGCACCTTCTGCGTGATGCCCGCGCGCAGCTCGGCCGGGGCGTTGATGATCAGGCTGTGGACGATCGGCGCGGCGCAGTAGTGGTTGACTCCGTGCTCGCGCATCGCCTGCAGGATGGCGCCGGCCTCCACGCGGCGCAGGCACACGTGCGTGCCGCCGAGCATCGCCACTGTCCAGGGGAAGCACCAGCCGTTGCAGTGGAACATCGGCAGCGTCCACAGGTAGCGCGGGAAGTGCGGCATCGTCCAGGTGGCGGCGTTGCAGACCGCGTTGAGGTAAGCGCCGCGGTGGTGCGTGACCACGCCCTTCGGATCACCGGTGGTGCCGCTGGTGTAGCTGATGGCGATCGCGTCCCACTCGTCGGCCGGGCCTTCCAGGCGCGACAGCGGGGCATGGGCGGCCAGCCAGGCCTCGTACTCGTGAGCGCCCAGGCGGTCGCCGGCGCCGGTGTACTCGCTGTCGCAGACGTCCACCACCAACAACTCGCGGCCATGCTCGCTGCGCAGCAGGGCCAGCGCCTGTGCCACCACGGGCGAGAACTCGCGGTCGGTGATCAGCACACGGGCTTCGCAGTGGTTCATCTGCCAGGCCAGCAACGCGGCGTCCAGCCGCGTGTTCAGCGTGTTCAGCACCGCACCCAGCGCCGGCACGGCGTAGTGCACTTCCACCATCTCGGGCGTGTTGGGCAGCATCACGCTGACCGTGCTGCCGCGGCCGACGCCGGCGGCGCGCAGGGCCGCCGCCAGCCGGGCGCTGCGCTCGCGCGTCTGCGCCCAGGTGTGGCGGCGCGCGCCGTGCACGACCGCGGGCAGGTCGGCAAAGACTTCGGCACTGCGCTCGACGAAGCTCACGGGCGACAGGGCCACGTGGTTGGCAGCTTGGCGATCCAGGTTCTGGTCGTACAGGCTCATGGTCAGGGTCTCGCGTTCAACGGGTGGGACAAGGCAGCCGGCGGCATCAGCCCTGGCGCGGCCGCAGGCGCAGCGTCAGGCCCACGGGCGCCATCGCCAGGTGCAGGCGCTCGCGCGGGGGCTGGCCATCGGTGGTGCCGACGGCAGCCAGGTCGAAGTGCAGCAGCAGGCTGGCGATGGCGAGCTTCATTTCCAGCATCGCCAGGTAACGCCCGGGGCAGATGCGCGGGCCGGCGCCGAAGGGCATGGACACGCGCTTCGGGCTGCTGGCCAGCGCGGCCGGGCTGCCGTCGGCGGCGGCCCGCCAGCGCTCAGGCGCGAAGGCAGCGGCCTGCGGCAGCACGCTGTCGCTGACGGCGTCCCAACGCATCAGCGCCATCACGATCATCCCGGGCTGGATGCGCACGCCGGCCACCGTGGTCTCGCGCAGGGCTTCCAGGCCGTTCTGCGGTGCCACGGGCTTCAGGCGCATGGTTTCGTGGATGCAGGCTTCCGTCAGATCCAGTTGCGCCAGTTCGTCCAGCGTGGGCACGGGGCTGCAGCGGCTGCGCACCTCGTCTGCTACCTGGGCCAGCATGGCCGGGTGCTGCCACAGCAGGTGCAGCAGCCAGGCCAGGGTGTTGGCCGTGGTGTCCTCGCCAGCCAGCAGCATGGTGAGCACGTTGCCGGAAACCTGGGCATCGTCGATGCCGCTGCCGGGCTCGTCGGCGGCCACGATCATGGCTTCCAGCAGGTTGCGCGGTTCGGCTCGGCGCGCCGGGTCGGCGGCCAGGCGGGCGCGGGCCTGGGCCACGAAGGCATCCACTGCCGCGTTGACGGCCAGCACGCTGCGCTGCACGGCCCGGTCTTCGGCGCTGGGCCACCAGCGCCAGGTGGGCAAGGGCGAGAACATGCGCTTGAAGAGCGTGGGGAACAGGCGATTCAGGTGCTGCTGAATGACGTCGTCATCGCCCTGCAGCGTGTTCACTTCGGCGCCGAAGGCCAGACCGGCGATGGTGTCGACGGTGTAGCGCATCAGGTCGGCCAGCAGATCGATCGGCGGGCCGCCATCGGCGCCAGGCGCGGCCCGCGCCTGCCAGCGCTGCACCAGGCGCTGCGCCACGACCTGCATGGCCGGGTAGTAGTGCCGCACGTGCGCGGGGTCGAAGCTGGCCATGACCATGCGCCGCTGGCGCCGCCAGGTGTCGCCGTTGGCGCCGAAGACGCCGCTCTGCAGGCCCATCTCCGACCAGATTTCCTGCAGCCGCGTGGTGCGGCGGAAGACATCGGGCCTCTCGCGCAGGGCCGCGGCGATCAGCGTGTGGTCCGACACCACCACCAGCTGCCGCGGGCCCAGGCGCAGGCGGTAGACCGGGCCGTAGCGCGCGCGCCAGGCCTCCAGCTGCAGGTGCATGCGCGTGCTGTCGATCTGCAGCAGGTTGCCCAGCACCGGCAGCCCGCGCGGGCCGGGCAGGCTGTCGAAGCTGCGGGCCGGCGGGGCCGCGGGGCCGCTGGCCAGGGCTGGCGGCATCACGGCGCGGGCAGCAGCTCGGCCACCAGGCCGGGTGCCGCATAGACCGAGCGCAGGGCTTCGACGATCGCGCCGCTGTGCACGGCGATCGCCCGGTTCACGCGTTCGTCGTAGCTAAAGGCGCCGCCCAGCGACCCCAGGTTGCCGTCGAACACCAGGCCCACGACCTCGCCCTGGCGGTTGAGCAGGGGGCTGCCGGAATTGCCGCCGATGATGTCCAGAGAGGCCGACAGGTTCAGCCGCTGCGCCGGGTCCAGCCGCGGCAGCGCGGCCTGCCAGGTGCCGGGCAGGGCAAAGGGGCTGGCCCCGGTGGCACGCGCCGCCAGGCCGCGCAGGTCGGTGAAGGGGGGCACCACGCGGCCGCGCTCGGGCACGGCAGAGACTTCGCCGTACGACAGGCGCAGCGTGCCGGTGGCGTCGGGGTAGAGGGCCGGACCACCACGCTCGAAGGCGGCCAGCGCCAGGCGCTGGGCGGCCTGCCTTTCCACCGCCAGCACTTCGGATTCGAAGCGCTGGCGCAGTGCCCGTGCGGCGTCATCGATGCTGCGCGCCAGCACGATGAAGGGGTCGTCGGACTGCGCCAGCGCCGCCGCGCCGCCCTGCCACAGGCGCTGGCGTTCGGCGGCGTCGGCCATCCGTGTGCCCTGCACCAGCTGGCGTGCCCGGTCCTGCGGCGACAGGCGGCCCAGCACGCGCTGCACCCAGGGGTCGTCGGGGCCCAGCACCGAACGCAGGCGGTTCAGCGACCAGGCCAGCCGCAGTTCTTCGAACGCCGGGTCGTGCGGCACGGCGGCCAGCAGCCGCCGCTGCAGGCGCGGCAGGCTGGCATCGCTGTACTCGCGCAGGCGTTCGGCATCCGGGCGCGGGCGTTCGGCGGCTGCGCGCACCAGCGTGCGGGCGTGGCTGAAGAGATCGCCGCTGAAAGCGCGGCCGTCCTCGATCAGCCCGTGCAGGGCCTGCAACTCGCGCCGCGCGGCCTGGGCGCGGGCGATGTCGGCCCAGGGGTCGCCCACGCGGCGCGTCAGCTCGGGGCGCGCGGCGACGAAGGCCCGCAGCTCGTCTTCGGCCTGCCGCTTGCTGGCCAGCAGGGCCGGGTCCAGCAGGGCCTGCAACTGGCCGCCCACCACCTTGATGCTGTTTTCCACGCCCTGCAAGGCCGCCAGCGCAAAGCGGCGCTGCTCGCCTTCGCCGCGTGCGGCCTGCAGCATCACGCCGCGCAGCTCCGCCAGCTGCGGCAGGCGGTTCTGCGCCAGCTCGTCGCGCAAGGTCTGCAGCTGGGCCGTCGTCATCTGCCGGTCGGTGCCGCCCGGGTGGCCGCTGGAAAACACCAGCTCGCCAGCCTGCGCGCCGGCCGGCTGCAGCCGCAGGTGCTGGCGCAACACGGCTGGCGCGCCGCCTTCGTAGACGCGCAGCAAGGCCGCGTCCAGGCACCAGCGCGGGAAGTTGAAGTTGTCAGGGTCGCCGCCAAAGGCCGCGATGGCTTCTTCCGGCGCCCACACCAGCCGCACATCGCTGAACAGCCGGTACTTGTAGAGCTGCGCCAGGCCGCCGCGGTACAGCAGCACCAGGTCGCAGCGCGTGGTGTCTTCCGCGCCGGCACGGCATTCGCGCGTCAGCCGTGCACGCAAGGCATCCTCGGCGGCCTGGAAATCCGCGCCCTGCTTGCCCGCCGTGGCCGCGCGCAGCTGAGCGGTCACGTCAGTGATCGATTCGAGCCGGGTGATCTCCAGGTCCGGGCAGCGCAGTTCCTGAGCACGGCTGCGGGCCACGAAGCCGTCCTGCAGGCGGTTGGCGGCCGCCGACGACAGCTGCCCCAGGCAGCGCGTGATGCAGTGATGGTTGGTCAGCACCAGGCCTTCGGCCGAGACGAAGGACCCCGAACAACCGCCGCCCAGCCGGGCCGAGCCCTGCATCAGCTTGTCGACGAAGCCCGGGCCGGGTTCGAAGCCATAGCGCTGCTGCATCTGCGCGCGTGGCAGGGCATCCAGCGGCCACATGCCTTCCGCGGCCTGCGCCGGCGGGCCGGCCAGTAAGCCCAGCCAGACCGCAGCGGCAGCGCCGGCGCGCGCCAGGCGGGTTGGGAAACGGGGGGTCTGCAAGGGTGGCTCCTGTCGATACGGGCGGGCGCGGCGGCCGTCAGGCGGTGGCGCGGTGCAGCGCCTGGTCGATGTCCCAGAGGATGTCGTCGATGTGCTCCAGCCCCACCGAGATGCGCACCATGTCCGGCCGCACGCCCGCGGCCAGCTGCTGCGCGGCATCGAGCTGGCGGTGGGTGGTGCTGGCCGGGTGGCTGATGAGGGTGCGGGTGTCGCCGATGTTCACGAGGTGGCTCATGAACTGTGCGCCTTCGATGAACTTCACGCCAGCCTCGATGCCCCCCTTCACGCCAAAGGCCAGCAGCCCGGAAGCCCCGCGCATCTGCCGTTGCAAGAGCGCATGCTGAGGGTGGCTGGGCAGGCCGGGATAGCTGACCCAGCTCACGGCCGGATGTGCCTGCAGATGTTCGGCCACACGCTGGGCGTTACTGCAGTGGCGCTCCATGCGCAGCGGCAGCGTTTCCACGCCCTGCAGGATCTGCCAAGCGCTCATCGGCGACAGCGCGGCGCCGAAGACGCGCAGCGCTTCCATGCGGCAGCGCATGGTGAAGGCGAAGTCGCCGAAGGTTTCGTGGAACTTCACGCCGTGGTAGCCCGGGCTGGGCTCGGTCATGCCCGGGAACTTGCCGTTGTCCCAGCTGAACGCGCCGCGCCGCTGGCCGGCTTCCACCACCACCCCGCCCAGCGTGGTGCCGTGCCCGGCCAGGTACTTGGTGGCGCTGTGCACCACGATGTCGGCGCCGAGCGTGATCGGGTTGCACAGGAAGGGGCTGGGCACGGTGTTGTCGATCACCAGCGGCACGCCATGCGCATGCGCGACGTCGGCCACGGCCGCGATGTCCAGCACCACCAAACTGGGGTTGCCCAGGCTTTCGGCGAACACGGCGCGCGTGTTGGGGCGCATCGCCGCGGCGAAGGCGGCCGGGTCGGTGGCGTCGACGAAGCTGGTCTCGATGCCGAACTTCTTCAGGCTCACCGCCAGCATCGTCACGCTGCCGCCGTAGAGCGCACCAGCCGCCACGACGTGATCACCGGCCTGCAGGATCGTCATCAGCGCCGTGGCTTCCGCCGCCATGCCGCTGGCCGTGGCCACCGCCGCGCGGCCGCCTTCGAGCGCCGCCACACGCTCTTCCAGCGCCGCCACCGTGGGGTTGCTCAGGCGTGAATAGACGTTGCCGAAGGTCTGCAGGTTGAACAGGCTGGCGGCGTGGTCGGCACTGTCGAAGACGAAGCTCGTCGTCTGGTAGATCGGCAGCGCCCGCGCGCCAGTGGCAGCGTCGGGGATCTGGCCGGCGTGGATGGCCAGGGTCTCGGGGCGGAAGCGGTGGTCAGCCATGCCTGCATGCTATGCGCAGCCGGGCGCAAACCAGCCCGCGCGCCCGGGGCGGGGCCGGATATCTGTTTTCCGCATCTGCTTGGGCACTTTGCTTCGTTGGCAGCGGCATGGCCGCTGCCTACATTGCCGGGCTCGCCCTGCGCCCCGCAGGACAGCGATGGCCCCTTGGAGCTTGCCCTGTGTCACTTTCGCGCCGCCAACTGATCACCGCCCTGCCCGCCTTCGGCCTGGCCGCGCTGGGCACCCCTGCCCAGGCCAGCACCAGCCTGCTGAACGTCAGCTACGACGTGAGCCGAGAGTTCTACAAGGACTTCAACGCCGCCTTCGCCGCGCACTGGAAGAAGACCACGGGCGAAACGCTGGAGCTCAAGCAGAGCCACGGCGGCAGCAGCCGCCAGGCGCGCAGCGTGGCCGACGGCCTGGAAGCCGATGTCATCACGATGAACCAGCACAACGACATCGACATCCTGCACACTCGGGGCGGCCTGGTGCCGGCCAACTGGGCCACGCGGCTGCCCAACAACGCATCGCCGACCACCAGCATCAGCGTGATCCTGGTGCGCAAGGGCAACCCCAAGAACATCCGCGACTGGACGGACCTGGGCCGGGCCGGCACGCAGGTGATCATCCCCAACCCCAAGACCAGCGGCAACGGCCGCTACACCTACCTGGCGGCCTGGGGCGCCGGCGTGACGGGCGGCGTCAGCCACGACGCTGCCCGGGGCCTGGTGACGCGCATCTTCGCCAACGTGCCGGTGCTCGACGGCGGCGGCCGCGGCGCCACCACCACCTTTGCCCAGCGCAACATCGGCGATGCGCTGGTCACCTTCGAAAGCGAAGTGCCGCTGATCGTGCGCGAGTTCGGCGACAACTTTGCCGTCGTCATCCCGGCACGCACCATCCTGGCCGAGAACCCGGTGAGCGTGGTCGACAAGGTGGTCGACAAGCGCGGTACGCGCAAGCAGGCCGAGGCGTATCTGCAGTACCTGTACAGCGAAGAAGGCCAGGAGATCGCGGCCCGCCACAACCGGCGCCCGCGCAACCCCAAGGTGCTGGCCAAGTACGCC
>JAIXZR010000266.1 GCA_027489455.1 Rubrivivax sp.
ATCGACAGCCGGCTGCAGTTCGACCAGCTGCGCGCCTTCGGCGACATCTACATGCCGCGCGCCGTGGGCAAGCTGGAGCTGTACAAGGGCGAGCGCCCGATCTTCTACCTGTTCGGCATCGAAGAATAAATCGTGCGGGCGCTGAGCCGGCGCGTGGACCTGAAGAGCGGCGGCTACCTGGTGATCGACCAGACCGAGGCGCTGACCACCATCGACGTCAACACCGGCGGCTTTGTCGGCGCACGCAACTTCGACGACACCATCTTCAAGACCAACCTGGAAGCCGCCGGTGCGCTGGCGCGCCAGCTGCGCCTGCGCAACCTGGGCGGCATCGTCATCGCCGACTTCATCGACATGACGCGCGAAGACCACCAGCAGGCGGTGCTGGCCGAGCTGCGCAAGCAACTGGCACGCGACCGCACGCGCACCACCGTCAGCGGCTTCACGCAGCTGGGCCTGGTGGAAATGACGCGCAAGCGCACGCGCGAAAGCCTGGCCCACATGCTGTGCCAGCCTTGCCCCACCTGCGAAGGCCGCGGCCAGGTGAAGACCGCGCGCAGCGTGTGCTACGACATCCTGCGCGAGATCCTGCGCGAAGCGCGCCAGTTCGCGCCCAAGGAGTTCCGCGTCGTGGCCAGCGCCAGCGTGGTGGAAATGCTGCTCGACGAAGAGAGCGTGCACCTGGCCGGCCTGAGCGAATTCATCGGCAGGCCGATCTCGCTGAGCGCGGAGCCGGGCATGAACCCGGAGCAGTACGACATCGTGCTGCTGTAGCCCTTGACGGGGTCTCACCCCGTCTCAGTTGCCACCGGCAAGCGCCGGCTTTCCCAGTTGTTTTCGGGAGGCCACTGTCAACAGCGCATTCTTGGAAGTCGTACAAAATTATTGGCCTTCAAGAATTTCGCGTGCAAAAATATCGCAAATATTCAATCGGAGCCGATCATGCTGCTCGAGGTCCGCGTCCGCAACTTCCGGTCGATCAAGGACGAGCAGTCTCTGAGCCTGGTGGCCGCGCCGGCCGATAGGGAGCTGGCCGAGACGCATCTGACGCCGACCGGCTTGAAGGGCTTGCCTTACGCCGTTCGCTCAGCGGTGCTGTACGGCCCCAATGCCAGTGGCAAGAGCACGCTGCTCTTTGCCTTGAACTATTTGCGGGCAATGGTGGCCGAGTCGGCTACGGTCGTGCAGCCGGGTCAGACCTACAACGTCCAGCCCTTCCGCCTCGACCCGGCCACGGCCAGCCAGCCGACCGAGTTCGAGGCCAGCTTCCTGGTCGATGGCATCCGCCACCAGTACAGCTTCGCGATGACGGCCGATCGCATCGTGAGCGAGCAGCTGATGGTGTGGCGCACCGCGAAGCCGACACAGTGGTTCAGCCGCCGTCTGGACGACAGTGGTGATCGCTATGTCTACGAGTTCAGCGCCTACCTGACCGGCCCGCGTAAGCTCTGGCAGGAGAGCACGCGGCCCAACGCGCTGTTCCTGTCCACGGCAGCGCAGCTCAACAGCGAGTTGCTCGGCCCGGTGGCGCGGTGGTTGGTTCAAGGCTTGGTGTACCTGCCGGCGGGCGCCTTCATCGATCATGCGTTCACTACGGCGCTGCTGGAATCGAACGAAGGCCGGGCCGCGGTTCGAGACTTTCTCGCGACGGCAGACATCTCCATCGCCGACGTGTCGGCCGTGCCCCGCAAGGGGCTGCGCGGCCAGGTGGTGCTTCAGCCCGGGGGTGTTGCCCAGGCCCGGCAGGAGGAAGGAGAGTCGCTCTTCCCGATCTTCGAGCACCGCACCGAGCAGGGCAGCGCGAAGTTCGAGCTGCACGAGGAATCCGAAGGCACACAGCGCCTGTTCAGCCTGGCCGCGCCGGTGCTGGATGTGCTCAAGCACGGCCGCGTGCTGGTGGTGGATGAGCTGGACCGCAGCCTGCACACCCTGCTCGTCCGGCGCCTGGTGGGCATGTTCCACGACCCGGTGCTGAACCTGCGCGGTGCACAGCTAATCTTCAGCACGCACGACACCTCGTTGCTCGACCACACGCTGTTCCGGCGCGATCAGGTGTGGTTCGCCGAGAAGGACGAGACGCAGGCCACGCGGATCTTCCCCCTGTCGGACTTCAGCCCGCGCAAGCACGAGGCGTGGGAACGTGGCTACCTGATGGGGCGCTACGGCGCAGTGCCGATGTTCTCCGCCTTGCCGGAGAAGGCGCCGTCGGTGGTCGCACCTTCGGCGCCCTCGGCTCCGGGCTCGGCGGTGACGGTCTGATCAACCCGAACGCCCGATGGGTAAGGACGGTCAGCCCAAACACCGGCAAGCGGCGCGGGAACTGCTGCGACGCAAGGCGCATAGGCAGCCCGCAGAGCGCCTGCTCATCGTGTGCGAAGGGTCGAAGACCGAGCCCCTGTACCTGGGCGAGATCCGGCAGCAGTTGCGGCTGCCGTCGGCCAACGTGCAGGTCCAACCTGCAGCGCACGGGACCGAGCCGCTCAGGATCGTGGAGTACGCCGAGCGTCTGTTCACCGAGGGCCAACGCGCGCTGGGTATTCATGCGAGGAGCTTCGATCGTGTCGTCGTCGTGTTCGACCGCGACGAGCACCACACCTACCACGCGGCACAGCAGCGCGTCGCCGCACTGAACGGGCGACTCGAGAACGACGAGCGGGTCAAGGCGCCTTTCGAAGCCGTGGTGTCGGTGCCTTGCTTCGAGCTGTGGCTGCTGCTGCACTTCGAGGACGTGTTTGCACCGCTGCACCGTGACGAGGCCATCGCCCAGCTTCGTGGGCATCTGGCTGGCTACGCGAAGGGGCAGGGCTCACACTGGGCTGTGACGCGCGATCGCCTCGATGTCGCCACGGCGCGAGCCAACGCGCTGGCGGCTGCCGGACACACGGCTGAGGATGGCACGCAGCCCTACACGAACATGCACGAGCTGGTGCACCGCCTGCTGCACCTCAAGGACCAAGCCGCTTGATCCGCGACGGAAGGGCAACCCAGCAGTAAGGTTGGCAAAGAACACGGTCAGGGAGAACACATGGGACAAGCCTCTGAGTCGGTCGCGATCTACTGGGACTTCGAGAACCTCCACGCCAACCTGGTGGACCAGGCGCATGGCCAGGGCGCTTATCTGGCCAACCGGTTCAGGCCGCAGGACGAGGTGATCGACGTCGAGACGATCGTCGAGTACGCACTTTCGCTGGGGCCGATCGCGATCAACCGGGCTTTCGCCAACTGGGTGTCCTTCAATCGCTACAAGCAGTCGCTGCTTCAGGCGGCCATCGAGCTGATCCAGGTCTTTCCGCCAGGTGCCAACGCAAAGAACGGCGCGGACATCAAGCTCTGTCTGGACGTGATGGAGGACATGGTTCGCTTCCCTCACATCGGCATCATCATCGTGGTCGGTGGCGACAGCGACTACATGCCGCTGTCCTACAAGGTGAAGGCCGCCGGGCGAACGCTGGTGGGCATAGGTAGCCGCCGCGGGACGAACCAGCACTGGGCTCGCAGCTGCCATGAGTTCAAGTTCTATGAGGCGCTGCTGGCGCCGGCGGTGCCGGCCCCGGAGACCGCGGCTTCAGCGCAGGCGCCGGCCGAGACCATGGTGCCCCCAGTGGCGGGTGAACCAGTCGTCATGCCGGCGCCGCAGTTCGCGGCTCCGGCCGAATCGCCGGGCGTCGCTTCCGAGGCAACGGCACAGCTGGAGGAGATGCGGGCGCTGCTCGATGTCGCCGAGACCGCTGCAGCGCAGCGCAAGGCCGCGCGCGACTTGGTCGGCAAGGCCGTCGCACGCCTGGCGCAGAACCGTGGCGAGACTTGGATCCAGAAAGCCCGACTCAGGCCATTCATCCAGCGCATCGACTCGACCTTCCATGAGTCGAGCTACGGGTTCTCGACCTTCAACGAGATGCTGGCGTCGATGAGCGACCTCGTCGAGGTCCGGCGGGGCGAGTTCGATCACGAGCTGCGCCTGCGGCCTGCGGTGCCGGAGCCGGCGTCTTGACTGCTGCGAATGCGCGGCCGGGATTGCGACGAAGGAAACTCAACTTTCCTCTCGACAATCAGATTTGCTCGCAAGCAACCGAGCCCAGCCGCCTCACGCCGTGTCGCTGCAGCCCATGAAAGCCCATGCGATCCGGGTAGCCAAGCGGGTAGCTCGGATCGACACATACCGAGGCCGCTCACGCAAGCTGCTGTCGCGCCAATGCTTTTCGCGCCAGCCCCCTCAATACGACATCGTGCTGATGTAGAGCTGGCCATCGCCGGGCGGCGCACCTGCGTTGCACCGCGCGAACCGCTGCGCTGCAGGCTGCCAGCGCGCCTGCATGGCCAGGGCGTGAACTAAGTGGCACGCGCGGCCAATCCGAGTCAAGACCAGGTCATTTGACCTCCGGATTGGGGCCTGCAACCTCAAGCGGTGTGGGGCTTTGCCGAAAGCTTGGCCACCCTAGAGCACCTGGCATCCCGTACCGCCCGGCGGCTTCTTGTTCCCACGTTCTTGCCGCGCGCCCGCAGCCCAGCCTTTGCCCGTGCGTAGCCCATGCCAGGCCATCCAGTGGCCGAGGAAGGAGTTCGCGCCATGCGCTTGTTGCACGATCTGAAGGCGTCGCTGGTCCTGCTTGGCCTCACGGGCTTGCTGGCCGCCGGACTGGTGGCCGCCAGCGCATGGTGGGCCACGCTGGGCATGCGGCAGGCCGCGCAGCAGGTGTTCGATTCCAAGGACGTGGTGGCCGACGTGCTGCCGCCGCCGCTGTACCTGATCGAGATGCGCCTGGTCCTGTCCGAGGCCGTCGAGGGCACGCGCGAGATCGCCGGGGCGCTGCAGGCCACGGCCAGGCTGCGCCAGGAGTACGACGAACGCGTGGCGCACTGGTCCAGCCACCCGCCGTACGGCCTGGAGCAGTGGCTGCTGGGCGAACAGCACCATGCGGCCCAGCGCTTCATGGACGAGGCGGAGCGCCAGGTGCTGCGCCCTCTGCAGGCCGGTGACGCGGCCGCGGCACGCGCGGCGCTGAAAGAGGTGGACGCGCTGTTCAAGGCGCACCGCCAGGCCGTGGACATGACCGTGGCCGAAGCCAACCGCTTTGCCAAGGCCGCACAGGACAGCATGCAGGCCGCCGAGGCCCGCGGCGATCTGCTGGCCTGGCTGGCGATGGGGCTGGCTGCCGCCCTGGTGTTGGGGCTGGGCCGGCTGACGCTGGCCAGCATCGAACGCCCGCTGGCCGCTTCTGCCGCCGCCGCCCGCCGCATCGCCGGGGGTGACCTGGGCGACGACGGGCAACTGGGCCGCAGCCAGCGCAGCGATGTCATCGGCATGCTGGACCGCAGCCTGGGCGAAATGCGATTCAGCCTGGCGGCCCTGGTGGGCAGCGTGCGCCAGGGCGCCGACAGCGTGGCGGCCGCCAGCGGCCAGATCGCCAGCGGCAACCTCGACCTCAGCCAGCGCACCGAGGAACAGGCCACGGCCCTGCAGCAAACCGCGGCCACCATGGACCAGCTGGGCAGCACCGTACGCAACACCGCCGAAGGCGCGGCCCAGGCCGACACCCTGGCCCGCCAGGCCGTGGCCGTGGCTGGCCAGGGCGGCACGGCGATGGACGAGATGGTGCGCACCATGCACGGCATCCACCAGAGCAGCCAGAAGATCGGCGACATCATCGGCGTGATCGATGGCATTGCCTTCCAGACCAATATCCTGGCGCTAAACGCCGCCGTGGAAGCGGCGCGGGCCGGCGACGAGGGCCGCGGCTTTGCCGTGGTAGCCGGCGAGGTGCGCAGCCTGGCGCAGCGCAGCGGGGCCGCAGCGCGCGAGATCAAGGCCCTGGTCGACCACAACGTGCAGCAGGTGAGCCAGGGCACCACGCTGGTGGACCATGCCGGCAACACCATGGGCGCGATTGGCCAGGCCATCCAGCGCGTCAGCGCCGTGGTGGCCGAGATCACGCGCGCCACCGTGGAGCAGCGCCACGGCATCGAGCAGGTGGGCACCGCGGTGACACAGATCGACGACGCCACCCAGCGCAACGCGGCCCTGGTGGAGCAGTGCGCCGCGGCCACGCAAAGCTTGAACGCGCAGGCTCGGGGCCTGCAAGAGGCCGTGGCGGTGTTCCGCGTGCCCTGACAGTCAGCAGACGGCGACAAGGACGGGCAGGGTAGCGCCCCCCTGCGCACCACCGCCCGCGTTGGCGACAGCCTTGCGCTAAGGGGAGATGCTGCTGGACCAAGACAGCGTGCACCTGAGCAGGCCGATCGATCCGATGCGCTGGCGGCTGGCCGGGTGACTCGGGGCTGGCCTTGTCCGGTATCCTGCTTCATCCGCGGGTCGAGAAGCGCTCTGCGGGGCGTTGGCATGGTGGGGGGTCGATGGGGGCTCGCATGAAGGCCTTTTCGGGGCGGTGGGTCGTCGCACTCAGCTCGGGCTGGATCGCGGCTGCAGCGGCAGCACCCCCGACGCCCCCCGCACCACCAGCCACGCGTGTGCTTCAGGTCGTGGGCCAGCCCCCGCTGCAGGAACAGCTGGCGCCCACCGAAGTCAGCGCATCGCTCAACCGCCGGGCGGTTTACGGCCTGATGGCCGGCTCCATTTCCCAGGCCCTGGACTTCCCCGAACGCGGGGCCGGCCACCCCCAGGTGTGGGTCGATGCCGTCGGGCCGCGCGACCAGGCCCTGTGCGTGGACCTGGCACGTGCGCAAGGCGGCTACGAAGCGCGGTTCAAGGTCGACCTGCCGCCGGGCAGCGGGCCCCTGCGGATCCCATTCGACAGCGGCGATGCGGCGCGCAAGCTGTTCGCTTCCACCCGGGCAACGACGGCAGAGCTGGTCGCCCGCGTGCGGCCGGCGCGGGGCAGCAGCTGCGACGACACGCAGCCCCTGCTGCCTGCCGCCCTGGGCCCGCAACCCGCGGAATCCGGCAGCCTGCACCTGGCCGTGGGTGGCGCCGGCAAAGGTGTGCCGGTGGTGCGCGTGAACCAGCAAGCCGCCCGCAGCTGTATCGACATTGGCCGCCATCTGGGGCGGCGCGACTTCGGTGCCAACGTCTACGGCTACTTGTGCCCGCTGGTCGACGCGCAGCAGGCCTGCCAGCCCAGCAACAGTGCACGTGTGATCTGGATGGAAGGCGGCGTCTCGAACGAAGAGGTGGACGTGGCCTTCCGGCGCCGGTGCGATGCAGCGCGCTGAACGGCTCTGGCATGCCGTCGCGGGCACGCGCTACCGCGTGCTCACCAGCCTGGTGGTGCTGGGCTACGGGCTGCTGGCCTGCATCGTGATCGCGGTGCTGCTGTTCGCCCGGCGCGACGCGGTCTACCGCATCTCGGCCGTGACCGAACAGTTCTCGGTCGAAACCACGCGCACCCTGCGCATCGGCGACACGGCCGTCGCCCTGCCACGCTGCGAGATGGCGGCGCTGTCGCTGCCGCCGGGCAGCTTCATCCAGGGCCGCCGGCGCAGCGCGACAGCGCAGACCTACATCGAACTGCAGGCCCCGCCGGGCGCCAAGATCGAAGTGGCGTGCGGCCGCGGCCAGCGGCTGATGCTGGCAGCCGTCACCCTGCCGGCCCCGGGGCCCGCCCGCGACGCGTCGGGCGCCCCCGCCCCTGACGCCGAAGCAGCCACGACACGCAACGCGTTCCGCATCTCGGGGCGCGTCAGCCTGGGCGGGCAGATCGACGACGCCACCCCCACGGCCGCGGTGGCCCTGCTGCGCACGGCGCGCATCGTGGCCGACGTGGCCAACTGGCCCGCCGGTGCCCTGGTGACGGTTTCCGACCGCACGATCGAAGGCGGCGGCCTGCTCAGCTTTCGCGCTGCCGACGGCGCACCGGAACCGGTGGCCGAAGGCCTGCTGACGATGAGCCCCACCGCCTTCGAACTGCACTTGCGCTTTCGCGGCCAAGGCCTGCTGTACACCGCGCCGGGCGCCGAACGCGGCAGCGAGATCGTGCTCGCGCCCGACTTCCTGGACCGCCTGAAGGCCCAGGCCCAGCTGGGCGTCTGGGGCATCCTGGCTTCGCTGCTGCTGGGCCTGCTAGAAGCCCTGCGCGCCTTCGAAAGCGCGTCGCCACGCGCCCGCGGCGCCGTGCAGGGCCATGGGGTTGAAGATGTGGACTAGCACGCGTCTTATCGGGCCCGCCTTGCTGCTGGCGCTGGGCGCCGCGGCCGCGCCTTCGGCCTGGGCGCAGTCGGGCCCGAACCACAGCGCCTGGCATGTCCGCACCCCCACCAACGAAGGCCAGGGCTTCGCCATCCAGAACCCCGATGCCGGCGTGAACTGCGTGGTGGTCACCGCGGCGCATGTGGTGCAGCCCGGCGACACGGTCGTGCTGACCGGCCTGGATCGCCGGGGCCCCGCGCCCCGGCGCGTGGAAGTGCAGGCCCGGGTGCACCGCTTCTACGCTGACGGCCAGATCGCCGTGCTGCTGCCGGCCAGCCCGCTGCCGGGCTGCGACGGGCTGCGCATTGGCGACGCGCGCGCTGCCGAGCAGAGCGACCGCATCCTGCGCACGCCGCATGTCCAGGCGGCCACCGGTGAAGCCGTGCACGGCCGGCTGCTGATCGAATCGGTCAGGGCCGACTCGATGGAGCTGGCCGGCGTGGGCGTCCGGCAGGTCGGCCCCGGCTGGAGCGGCGGGCTGGTCACGCTGGACGGGCAGCCGCTGGCCGTGGTGCAGAGGATCGACAACGCGCGCCCGCTGGTGCTGGCCTCGCGCCTGGACTATTCGCGCGCCTTCGTCGACAAGTACGCTGCCTGGCCGGCACCCGCGGCGGCGCGCCCGGCCTGGGACACGAGTGGCCTGCCGGCCGACTACCGCAAGGTCTACAGCGACGCGATCGAGGTCAAGCGCCAGGCCGAGATCGCGCAGCGTGTGGCCAAGGGCAATGCCTTGCTGGCCGAAGACGCCAAGGTCCGGGCCACGGCTGGCGCTGCCAGGCACGGCAAGGTGGTCTTCAAGCTGTCCGAGTATTTCGGCGAGATTGCCGACGGGATGGCGCAGGGCTATGGCGAGGTGACCTTCAAGAGCGGCACGCAACTGGGCGATGTCTATCTCGGGTCCTGGCAGATCGAACGCCGTGCTGACAACGGCGTGTACTCGATCGAACCCCAGGGCCTGGGCGTGGTGCGCTACGCCGACAGCGTCAACCGGCACGTGCTGTACGAAGGCGGCCTGCAAGCCTGGGCCTACCACGGCCATGGCGTGCTGCAGTTTCAGAGCGGCGACATCGTCTGGACCCGCTGGGACAAGGGCGGCAATGCGGCGCCGATGATGCTGTTCCGCAAGTCCGACGGCTACTGGTTCACCGGCACGGCGGCCGAAGGCCGCTGGCACGGCCCCGGCATCCTGTGGGACAACGCGGGCCAGGTCCACAGCTGGGGCGTCTGGCGCGAAGGCAGGCTGGTCGAACCGGCGCCTGAGCCGAAACGCTGAACGACCCGCACTTCCACCCACCGCCCCATGACGCCCTTCCGCATCAAGCTGCCCGCCCTGTGGCGCCAGGCCTCGGCCGGGTTGCTGGCCGGCGCGCTGACGGGGCGCGTTTCGCTGTGGCTGCAGGGCGAGCCTTTCAGCTGGCCCGGCACCCTGCCGCTGATGCTGGCCGCCGCCGTCGTCACCGTGGCGGCGTACTTCCTGCAGCCCACGCTGGCCGGGCCCGGCGGGCTGAAGGTGCTCAACAGCTGGGGCCTGCGCCGCGCCCTGGCCTGGGACGAGGTGCGCAGCGCCGACCTGTCGCGCATGTACGGCCTGCAGCCTTCGTTCAGGCTGCGCGACAGCCGCGGGCGCGCGCACTGGATCGCCCGCGACACGCAAGACCTGGCCGGCCTGCACGCCATCGCGCTGCGCCATGGCGGGCCCCAGCACCCGCTGGTGCAGGTGCTGTCGACGCCGCTGTATGCGGCCTGATGGCGCCGCCTGAACAACCCTGGTGACCATGCCGCCTGACCATGCCGCCTGAGCTGCCCGGTATCTACGTGGCCGATGAACCCGGCGCGCAGCCGGCCATCACTGCCGCGGCCAGCGGCATCACCGCGTTCGCGGGCCATGCCGCGCGCGGCCCGCTGCGCCAGCCGGCGGTGGTGCGCAGCGCGCTGGAAGCCGAAACCCTCTTCGGCCCGCCCGACCCCGCGCGCCCGCTGAGCCTGGCGCTGCGCGACTTCTTCCTGCACGGCGGCAGCCAGGCCGTGGTGCTGCGCGTGACGCGGCCCACCACCGCCGCGCGCCTGGCGCCGCTGGCTGCGGCACCCGCTTTCGACCTGCTGTGCGTGCCCCCCGACACCCTGGGCGCCGACACGCCCCCTGCGGTGTTGCGCCGCGCGCTGGAACTGGCCATCGCCCGCGGTGCGCTGCTGCTGGCCGATGCCCCGGTGGCCTGGACCCTGGGCGACGCCACCAGCGCTGCCGCGCATGCGGCCTGCGGCCTGCCCGCAGGCGATGCACGCGGGCGCGACGTGGCCCTGTTCATGCCCCGCGTGCGCCAGGCGCACCCCCTGCAGCCCGGCCAGGAGGTGATCGCGCCGGTCTCGCCTGCGGTCGCCGGGCTCACCGCCGCCACCGACCGCAGCGTCGGCCCCTGGCAGGCAGCGGCCGGCACGGGCGCCAGGCTGCGCAATGCACTGGGCCTGGCCCAGCCGCTGGTCAGCGCCGCACTGGGCACGCTCACACAGGCAGGTATCAACGGCCTGCAGGCCCCGGCCGGCCAGGCGACTGCGGTGTGGGGCGCGCGCACGCTCAGCGGCGCGGCGGTGCTGGCCGACGAATACCGCTACATCCCCGTGCGCCGGCTGGCCCTGCACATCGATGCCAGCCTGCGCCAGGGCCTGCCCTGGCTGGTGTTCGAGCCCAACGACGAGCCTCTCTGGGCGCAGGTGCGAAGGCTGGCCACAGGCTTCATGCACACGCTGTTCCGCGCCGGTGCACTGCAGGGCACGCAGGCGCAGGAAGCCTACTTCGTGCGCTGCGACGCCAGCACCACCACCGCCGCCGACCAGGCCGCCGGGCGGTTGATCCTGCTGGTGGGCTTCGCGTCGCTGAAGCCAGCGGAGTTCATCGTCCGGCGCATCGCGCTGGCGGCCGCGGCACCGTAGCGGGCTGCAGCCGCTGGTACGCTGGCGCCATCGCCACTCCAGGAGCCCCACATGCTGACCGGTGGATGCCACTGCGGCGCCGTGCGCTACCGCGCCCTGGCGGCCCCCAGCCGCCATTCGATCTGCCACTGCACCGACTGCCGGCGCAGCGCCGGCGCACCGGCGGTGGCCTGGGCGATCTTCAACCTGGGCGACATCGAGGTCACCCAGGGCACGCCCAAGGTGCGTGCCTCGTCCGAGCACGGCCGCCGGCACTTCTGCGGCGACTGCGGTACCGGGGTGTTCTACGCCAACGACGTCGTCTTCGAAGGCCTGATCGACGTGCAGAGCGCCACGCTGGACGAGCCCGACACCATCCTGGCGCCGCAGTGCCAGGTGCAGACCGCCGAACGCATAGCCTGGCTGCAGGCCGGGCTGGCATCGCACGGCTTCGACCGGTACCCCGGCTGAGCCCCGGCGCCGCTGGCTCTGGCGCGAAACCTGCACGGCGCCTGGCATGACCGCCCCCGACACGCCACCCGCCGCACTGCCCCAGCAGCGCGTCATCAAGGTCCGGCGCGACTACAACAGCTGGGTCGCGCGCGAGACGGTCGAGGACTACGCGCTGCGCTTCACGCCACGGTCTTTCCGCAAGTGGAGCGGCTGGCGCGTTTCCAACACGGCCTTCGGCGCGGCCTCGTTCCTGGTGCTGGAAGCCCTGGGCGCCACGCTGCTGGTGCAGTACGGCTTCATCAACGCCTTCTGGGCGATCCTGGCCACGGGGCTGGTGATCTTCGCCGCCGGGCTGCCCATCAGCGTGTATGCCGCGCGCTACGGGCTGGACATGGACCTGCTCACGCGCGGTGCCGGCTTCGGCTACATCGGCAGCACCATCACCAGCCTCATCTACGCCAGCTTCACCTTCATCTTCTTCGCGCTGGAAGCGGCCATCATGGCCTACGCGCTGGAGCTGGCCTTCGACATCCCGCCGGCCTGGGGCTACCTGATCTGCGCGCTGGTGGTCATCCCGCTGGTCACGCACGGCGTCACGGCCATCAGCCAGCTGCAGATGTGGAC
>JAIXZR010000065.1 GCA_027489455.1 Rubrivivax sp.
GTGATGCGCTTGACGCCGGCGATGCTGTTGACGGCTTCTTCGAGCGGCTTGATGACTTCGCGCTCCACGGCCTCGGCGCTGGCGCCGGGGTAGCGCACTTCCATCCAGGCGCCGGGGAAGCTGATGTCGGGCATCTGCTCGACGCCCAGCTTGCTGTAGCTGAAGATGCCCAGCACGCAGAGCGCCACCATCACCATCGCGGCGAAGACGGGGTTCTGGATCGAGACGCGAGTGATCCACATGATGTCGTATCCCCTCGCGTCAGTTGGCTGGCGTGGAGGCCGAAGCCGAAGCCACCGCCGCCGCCTTGCTGGCCACCACCAGCGCCTTGGCACCTTCACGCAGGTTGTCGAAGCGCGCCGCCAGCACCTGCTGCGCCGGCGTCACGCCCTGCAGCACTTCCACCCGGCCGCTGGCCGCATCGCGCCGGCCCAGCGTCACCGCGCGCCGCACCAGCTGGCCGTTGTCGATCAGCCAGACGTGGTCCTGCCCGCTGGTGCTGCCGATGGCCGTCTCAGGCAGCGTCAGCCGCTGCTGCTCGTCGGCCAGCACGGCCTTGGCCATCGCGTACTGGCCGGCGCGCAGGGTTTCCTTCGGGTTGTCCAGCGTGATCGTCACGCCGATCGCGCGCGTGCCGGGCTCGGCCGCCGGCGCGATGCGGGCGATGCGGCCGGCCACGGGCTGGTCCACGCCTTCCACCTGCACCTGCACCGGCAGGCCCGGGCGCAAGCGGCCGACCTCGTGCGTGCCCACCGTGCCGGCCAGCTCCAGCTGCGCCAGGTCGACGATCGTCAGCACCTGCTGCTCGGGGCTGAGCTTTTCGCCCGGCAGCGCATGGCGCTTGGCCACGATGCCCGCGATCGGCGCCAGCAGCGTGCCGTCGCGCAGGCCCACGCGCGTGGTGTCCAGCGCCGCCTGCGCCGCTGCCACCTGGGCACGTGCGCCATCGAGCGCCAGGCGCGAAGTCTCCAGCGCCGTGGCGCTGATGAACTGCTGCTGCGCCAGGCGCTCGTTGTTGGCGTGCGTGCGCTCGGCCTGGGCCAGCGTGGCGCGGGCCGATTCAGTGAGCGCGCTGCGCTCGGCCATGCGGCTGCCGATCTCGGCCTGCTCGATGCGCCCCAGCGGCTGCCCGGCCTGCACGCGGCTGCCTTCGGCCACGCTCAGCACCAGCAGCGTGCCGCCGGTGCGGGCCCGCACGATGGCCGTCTGCGGCGCTACCAGCGGCCCGCTGAAGGCCACCGTGGTGGCCAGGCTGGCCAGGCTGGGCTGCACGACTTCGGTGCTCAGGAACTCCAGCGCCACCGCCGGCTTCTCGCCGTCCTTGGCGTCCTTGGCGCCCTTGGCTACCTGGCCTGCACCGGCCGGCTTGGCGCCGGGCGTGGGCAGCCACCCGGTGGCCAGGCCAGCGCCGCCTGCGGCCACCACGGCCGCGGTGGCCAGCGCTGCCCAGAGCCAGGGGCTCCGCTTGTTGATCTTCATGCTCTGGCTCCGCCTCGTTGTGATGCGCGCGCTGAAATGCGGCACGCGATGGGGCGGAGTCTTCGCGAAGCGGCCGGCCAGCGCCACCCTGCCTGCGACGAAGCGCAGTTTGCCGGGGACGAGATGCAGCGCCGGCCGGCTGCAACGGCGGAACTTCCGGCGCCGCGCGCGTGGGCGGCGCCTCGGGGCCGGGCGTCGTCAGGCCGGCAGCTTGAACTGCGCCACCTCGCCGGCCAGGCCCACGGCCTGGTCGTTCAGCGATTGCGCGGCAGCGGCGGTCTGTTCCACCAGCGCCGCGTTCTGCTGCGTGGCGGTGTCCAGTTCCTGCACGGCCAGCGAGCTCTGGCCGATGCCGGTGGTCTGCTCGCGCGCGCCCGTGGCCACGATCTCCAGCAGCTCGCGCATGCGGCGGGAACTGCCGACGATCTCCTCGATCGTGCCGCCGGCTTCGCGCACCACGCGCGAACCCGCGTCCACCTGCTCCAGGCTGGTGGTGATCAGCGTCTTGATCTCGCGCGCGGCGCTGGCCGAGCGCTGCGCCAGCGCCCGCACCTCGGAAGCCACGACGGCGAAGCCGCGCCCCTGCTCGCCCGCGCGGGCGGCCTCGACGGCGGCATTCAGCGCCAGGATGTTGGTCTGGAAGGCGATGCCGTCGATGGTGCCGATGATGTCGCCGATGCGGCTGGACGAGCTGTTGATCGCCTGCATCGTCTTCACCACCTCGCCGATGATCTGGCCGCCACGCTCGGCGCTTTGGGAATTGGTCGCGGCCAGCTGCGAGGCTTCCACCACCGTCTGGTCGTTGTTGCGCATCGTGGCGCTGATCTGTTCCATCGCCGCAGCCGTCTGCTGCAGGTTGGCGGCCGATTGCTCGGTGCGGCCGGACAGGTCGCTGGAAGCCGAGCTGATCTCGCTGCTGGCGTGCACGATGCTGTCTGAAGCATTGCGCACCTGGCCGACGATGCGGCGCAGCGCCGCCTGCATCTGCTGCAGGGTGTTCATCAGCCGGGCGGCCTCGTCGGCGCCCCAGGCGCGCGGGTTGGTGGTGAGATCGCCGTCGCGCATGGCTTCAATGTGGAAGGCGACTTCGCGCAGGCCGCCGTCCAGCACCTTGCGGAAGCTCACGAACAGATACCAGACGCAGAGCAGGCTGGCCAGCGTGACGGCCAGGGTGACGTTGCGGTCCAGCGTCAGGCGCTGCACGCGGGCGGCGATCAGGCTGTCCAGCTCGGCCAGCGTGCGGTCGGTCAGCTTGAAGTGCTCGTCCAGCGGCAGCTGCGCCGCACCGGCCGGCAGGGCCGTGCTGCCGGCGGCGGCCAGCAAGGTCTCGTCCACCTGCTTCAGGAAGCGGGCCACGGGGGTCGCCGTGTCATCCAGCTTCACCGCGGGCCCGACAGCGCCGTTGTAGGCCACGGCCTTGCCGATGCCGGCCTGCATCGCCGCCAGGTGGCTTTGCAGCAGGGTGGCCTGCTCCGTCACCTCGCGCGTCTGGCCGGGCTGGGCGTCGCGGATGCGCGCCACCGCGTCGGCCATGAAGGGCAGCCGGAAGAGGGCTGCGTCCATCAGGTAGTAGGTGTCGATGTCCGGGTCCAGCGTCAGGTTGGATCCATCGGTGGCCACGCCCAGCAAGTCCAGCAGCGGTTGCACCGGGCGCCCGGTGCCACTGGCCAACGCACGCTGGAAGGCGGCATGCGATTCGGCCGTGCCCAGCTCGGCCCCCAGCGCGGCCTGCGCCTTGTCGAGCTCGGCCACCAGGCTGCGGGTGCGGGCGGCGTCCGGGGCGGGCTGCAGCAGCTGCTGCAGCAGCGGTATCGTGGCACGGGCGTAGCTGACGCCCAGGCGTTCCTTGGCCGAGAAATCGATGTTCGCCTGCTGTGCGCGGAAGTAGTTGGCCGCCAGCAGCAGGATGGGCACCAGGAACACCGCCGAGATCACCATCGCCTTGGCGCGAAAGCCCAGCGCGCGGAAGAGCCGGATGCCAGGCGCCCACACCCCGTGGTAGCGGAAGAACTCCGACAGCGAGTTTCTGGACCCAGGGGCGGGCAGCATGGCCTGGCCGGGGGTGGGCGATGTGATGGGCGTTGCGGTCATGCGGGTCAGCTCGGTTGGCGTGGCGCGGCGGGCGCTGGGGCCGGGGATGCGGCTCTGTCCTTCTTGTCGGCGCATCCGGGCCCGGACTTGAGGCCCGTGGCGACCTGAAAACCTAGCCCAAACCCTAGGTTGCAAACCTTTGCCGACCCAGCAGTCAGAAACGATGGCCCGGGCTGGCACCGTTGGCGATGCTCCCGGCGGCCGTCAACGACGCCGCCTTCGACGCGCAGCCCCAGGCCAGCAGACCGGCCAGGCTGGCTGCCACGAACAGCGCCGTGAAGCCCGAGGCTTCCACCAGCAGGCCCCCGCCCACGCCCCCCAGCACCCCCGACAACCCGTAGCCCAGCGTGGTGTAAAGCGCCTGGCCGCGGCCCCGCAGCCGGCCCGGAAAGTAGCGCTGCACCAGCTGGATGCACGCCGAATGGTGGCCGGCGAAGGTGACGGCGTGCGAGAGCTGCGACAGCACCAGCAGCACCAGCGCCAGCCCGCCGGGCGCCGCGGCACCCGCGCCTGCGGCCCCCCAGCCGGCCACGGCCACGGCGGCAAAGCGCAGCGCCGTCACCACCGCCACCAGCTTCAGCCAACCGTGGGGCGACAGCCGGTGGAACCAGCGCCCCTGGAACCAGAAGAACACGATCTCCACCGCCACGCTCACCGCCCACAGCGCGCCCACCGCCGTCTTGCCGTAGCCCAGCTGCACCAGGTAGAGCGAGAAGAAGGCATAAAGGCTGGTGTGCGCCAGCACGGTGAAGAAGACCGAGCCGAAGAACCAGGCCACCGCCGGCTGCCGCAGCACGCCCAGCACGGGCGGCGGCGGTTCGCTGTGGCGCACCTCGTCCTGCGTGGCGGGCAGGCGCAGCGCGGCCAGCAGCAAGAGGCCGTTGACGCCCGCCACGAAGGCCGGGAAGGCCGCGATGCCCACGCGCTCCAGCAGCGCGCCGAAGGCCGTGACGCTGGCGATGAAGCCCACCGAGCCCCACACGCGCACGCGCCCGTAGCGCTGCGGGTCCACGCCCGTGGCGGTGTTCAGCAATTGCGCCAGCGTGGCCTCGTACAGCGGCACCACGCCGCCGTTGGCCAGGAACAGCAACGCCGTCACGATCGCCACCGGCACGGCTTCACGCACGCCCAGCAGCCCCAGCGCCGACAACAGCGCCCCGGCGCAGGCCAGCCGGATCAGCCCCACGCGGCGGCCACGGTGGTCGCCCAGCCAGCCCCAGGCGTAGGGCGCGAAGATGCGCGTCCAGCTCTGCAGGGAGGCGATGGCGCCGATCAGCAGGGTCGAAAAGCCCAGCGACTGGAACCACAGCGGCGCATACGGGTTGAACAACCCGACCGCCGCGAAGTAGGTGCCCGACAGCGCGCCGTAGGCCGCCAGCGGCGACTTCATCCGCCGTCGGGCGGGGTGGCCTGCGCAGCCTGGGCAGCCTGGGCCGCGATCGCGGGCTGCGCCAGCCGCACGTCGCCACACTGCGCGCGGTGGCGCAGGGCATGGTCCATCACCACCAGGGCCAGCAGCGCTTCGGCAATGGGCGTGGCGCGGATGCCCACGCAGGGGTCGTGGCGGCCGAAGGTTTCCACCACCGCCGGCTGGCCCTGGCGGTCGATGCTGCGGCGCGGCGTGCGGATGCTGCTGGTGGGCTTGATGGCGATGCGCACCACCAGGTCCTGCCCGGTGCTGATGCCGCCCAGCACGCCGCCGGCACGGTTGGCGGCAAAGCCTTCGGGCAGCAGCTCGTCGCCGAACACGCTGCCGCGCGCGGCCACGCTGGCAAAGCCGTCGCCGATCTCCACGCCCTTCACGGCGTTCAGGCCCATCATGGCGTAGGCGATGTCGGCGTCCAGCTTGTCGAACAGCGGCTCGCCCAGGCCCACCGGTACGCCCCGCGCGCGCACCTCGATGCGCGCGCCGCAGCTGTCGCCGGCCTTGCGCAGGCTGTCCATGTAGGCCTCCAGCTGCGGCACGATGCCGGCGCTGGGGGCGTAGAAGGGGTTGTTCGGGATCTCGGCTTCGCTCTCGAAGGGGATCTCGATCTCGCCCAGCGCGCTCATCCAGCCCGTGAACGTGGTGCCATGCTGCTGCAGCAGCCATTTGCGCGCCACCGCGCCAGCGGCCACCGTGGGCGCGGTCAAGCGCGCGCTACTGCGGCCACCGCCGCGCGGGTCGCGCAGGCCGTACTTGCGCCAGTAGGTGTAGTCGGCATGGCCGGGGCGGAAGGTGTCGAGGATGTTGCCGTAATCGCGGCTGCGCTGGTCGGTGTTGCGGATCAACAGCGCGATCGGCGTGCCCGTGGTCTGGCCTTCGTAGACGCCGGAGAGGATCTCCACCGCGTCGGGCTCGTTGCGCTGCGTCACGTGCCGGCTGGTGCCGGGGCGGCGGCGGTCCAGCTCGTGCTGGATATCGGCCTCGTTCAGGGCCAGCCCGGGTGGGCAGCCGTCGATCACGCAGCCGATGGCCGGGCCGTGGCTTTCGCCGAAATTGGTGACGCGAAAGAGTTCGCCGAACGTGCTTCCAGACATCACCGGATTGTAGGCAGCGCCTGGCGGCGCCTTGACCTACAGACGGGCGCGGCCACGCGGCGCACGATCACAGCCCAGGCCCAGGCCGCAGCAGGACACCCGGTGGCACGCATCGACGACACCGCAACCCAGCCCGCATCACGGCGTCTGCGCGCCCGTACTGCGCCGCTGGCGGCTGTGCTGGCCATGCTGATGGCCGCGATGCTGGCCGACGCCAGCGCGCAGCCGGCGCCGCCCGCCGAGCCCGCCGCATCAGCACCGGCCAACCTGGCGGGCACCGCCGCCATCGACATGGCCCAGGCCACCCAGCGCGTAGCGCGGTCTTCGGCCGAATGGCTGGCGCGCAGCATCGACGGCTGGTTCGGCGACGAACCGTTCCCGCGCGTGGAGCGCGTGGCCGATGGCCGCATGGACATCGGCCTGTACAAGCGCGAAGGCGACAACGCCGCGCTCGACCTGCGCTTCGACGCGCGCTTCCGGCTGCCGAACCTGGAGCGCCGGGCGTACCTCTTCATCGGCCGCGACGACCGCCGCGATGCCGTGCAGGACACGCCAGACGACGTCGCCCTGCGCCAGCGCCTGCGGGCCGATGGCGGAGGCGAAAGGTCCTTCCTGGCCGGGCTGGGGCTGGGCCTGCTGCCGGGGCTGGACGCGCGCGTGGGCCTGAGCGCCAGCGCCCAGCCTTATGCGCAGCTGCGCTGGCGCCAGCGCTGGCGGCCGCAGCCGGCCCAGTCCATCGACCTGCGGCAGACCGTCTTCGCCACCCGCGCCGATCGCCTGGGGTCGACCACCGCGCTGGGCTGGGACTGGCAGCTGGCGCCGCGCTGGACGCTGCGCTGGTTCAACGCTGCCACCCTCACCCAGGCCCGCCGTGGCTGGGCCGGGAGCAGCAGCCTGAGCGTGCAGCACGACCTGGACGGCGCCCGGCTCCTGACCGCCGAAGCCGTGCTGGCCAGCGAAGGCACGCGCGCAGGCGGCACGGGATCGTCTGAACGCGGCCTGCTGCTGAAGTGGGAGCAGGCGCTGCACGAAGACTGGCTGCGAGGCGAACTGGTGCTGGGCCACTTCTGGCCGCGCGCCAGCGGCGATGCCGACATCAGCCGCGCCTGGGCGCTGGGGGCCGCGGTGAAGCTGCGGTTCTGAAGCGGCCGCGCCGGCCTTCAGCGGCCAGCGGCAGCGGCCGGCCCAGGGTCGCGGCCTTCGGGCCAGTCGCGGATGTAGGCCTTCAGCAGCCGGTTCTCGAAATCCTGCGCGTCCACCACCGTCTTGGCCACGTCGTAGAACGAGATCACGCCCATCAGCGTGCGTTGGTCCAGCACCGGCATGTAGCGCGCGTGGCGGGCCAGCATCATGCGGCGCACCTCGTCGACACCGGTCTCGGGCGTGCAGGTCAGCGGTGCATCGTCCATCACCGACCGCACATGGCGCGTGCCGACGCTGCCGTTGCCGGCCACCACGGCATTGATCACCTCGCGGAAGGTGAGCATGCCCACGACATCGCCGTGCTCCATCACCACCAGCGATCCGATGTCCATCTCGGCCATGGTCTTGACGGCTTCGTGCAGGCCGAGATCGGGCGACACGGTGTAGAGCGTGTTGCCCTTGACGCGCAGGATGTCAGTGACTTTCATGGGTCCAATATAGCCCACGGCCCCTGCGCGACGGCCCCTGGCGCCGTGGGCCTGCCAGGGCTGCTGCGCCTGCGGCAGGGGCGGCGGGGCGCCTGTAAGCTCGCGGCGCATGCACTTGCGGATCCGCCCCATGACCTTCCTGACCCCGCTGCTGTCCCGTCGCCCGCGTCTGGCGGCCCTGCCCACCCGTGGCCGACCGTCGTGGCGCTGGCTGGCACCGCTGCTGCTGGCACCCATCCTGGCCCAGGCCAACGCGCTGCTGCAGCCCAGCCCGCTACCGCTGGGCTACCCGCCGTTCAACGCCATCGGCGACGCCGACTTCGGCCCCGCCCTCACGGCCGGCATGCACGTACAGCGGCGCGAGATCCAGGCCATCGCCAACCACCCCGGGCCGCCCACCTTCGACAACACGCTGGTGGCCTGGGAACGCAGCGGCCGGCTGCTGGCGCGCAGCACGTCCTTGCTCTTCAGCCTGAACGGCGCCGACACCAACCCCGCGCGCCAGGCCCTGCAGCGCGAGTTCGCACCGCAGCTGGCCCAGCACCGCGATGCGATCGCGCTCGACCCCCAGCTGTTTGCGCGCGTGGATGCGCTCTACCAGCAGCGCGCGTCGCTGGGCCTGTCGCGCGACCAGATGCGCCTGCTCGAGCGCCGGCACCGCGACCTGCTGCGCGCTGGCGCCCGGCTGGCGCCCGACGCCCAAGCCCGGCTGCGCGCCATCAACGTGGAACTGTCACGCCTGGGCACCGACTTCAACCAGCGCGTGCTGGCCGAGGTCAACGACAGCGCCGTCCTCGTGGCCAGCCGCGACGAACTGCGCGGCCTGAGCGATGCGCAGATCGAAGCGGCACGGCAGCCCGACGGCCGCTGGCGCATCGCGCTGCAGAACACCAGCGGCCAGCCGCTGCTGGCCCAGCTGGCGCACCGCCCCACGCGTGAACGCCTGCTGCAGGCCAGCCTGGCCCGCAACGCACGCGGCAACGCCAACGACACGCGCGCCCTCATCAGCCGCGTGCTGCAACTGCGTGCCGAACGCGCGGCGCTGCTGGGGCACACCCACCACGCCGACTTCGTGCTGCAGGACGAGACCGCGCGCAGCGTGGACACCGTCAACCGCCTGCTGGCCCAGCTGGCCCCTGCGGCGGTGGCCGCGGCGCGCCGCGAAGCCACGGCGCTGCAGGCCCTGCTGCAACAGGATGAGCCCGGTGCCACGCTGCAGCCCTGGGACTGGGCCTACTACGCCGAAAGGGAGCGCGAGCGCAGCTACGGCTACGACGCGACCCAGCTGCGCCCGTATCTGGAACTGAACAGCGTGCTGGAACGCGGCGTCTTCCATGCCGCCACGCAGCTCTTCGGCCTGCGCTTCAAGCGCCGGCCTGATCTACCCACCTACCACCCCGACGTGCAAGCCTGGGAAGTGCTGGCGCCCGATGGCTCGACCCAGGGCCTGCTGCTGCTGGATCTCTACGCCCGCCCCAGCAAGCGCGGCGGCGCCTGGGCCAATGCCTACGTCGGCCAGAGCCACCTGCTGGGCACGCGGGCGGTGGTGGGCAACCACATGAACATCCCCAAGCCCCCCGCCGGCCAGCCCACGCTGCTGACCTGGGACGAAGCCAACACCCTGTTCCACGAGTTCGGCCACAACCTGCACACACTGCTGTCCGGCGTGCGCTACCCCAGCCAGGCCGGCACCGCGGTGCCGCGGGACTTCGTCGAATACCCGAGCCAGGTCAACGAGATGTGGATGACCTGGCCCAGCGTGTTCGCGAACTACGCGCGCCACCACCAGACCGGCGCGCCGATGCCGGCCGATCTGGTGCGCAAGGTGGAAGCCGCCAAGCGCTTCGACCAGGGCTTCGCGACCAGCGAGTACCTGGCTGCGACCCTGATCGACCAGGCCCTGCACCAGCTGCCCGCCGCGCAGGTACCCGCGCCAGACCAGCTGCTGGCCTTCGAAGCCCAGGTGCTGAGGACCCACGGCTTCGACACCGTGCCCGTGCCGCCGCGCTACCGCACGCCCTACTTCAGCCACATCCTGGGCGGCTACGCGGCCGGCTACTACGCCTACCTGTGGAGCGAGGTGTTGGACGCCAACACCGTGCAGTGGATCGAGCGCCACGGCGGCCTGGACCGCCAGACCGGCGAACGCATGAAGCGCTACCTGTTTGCCCGCGGCGGCACCGAAGACCCGCTGCGACTGTTCGAGCAGCTCGTCGGCCACGCGCCCGAGCTCGGACCCTACCTGGACCGCCGCGGCCTGCGCTGACTGCACCCGCCAGACTGCTGCCACCTGCCCCTCAACGGAGCCCCCCATGCCCGGACCCGGCGACCCCGCCTTCGACACCCTGGCGCTGCACGCCGGCGCCGCGCCCGACCCGGCCACGGGCGCCCGGGCGCTGCCCATCCACCTGTCCACCAGCTTCGTGTTCGGCAGCAGCGAGCACGCCGCCAGCCTGTTCAACCTGGAGCGCTCGGGCCACGTCTACAGCCGCATCAGCAACCCCACCAACGCGGTGCTGGAAGAACGCATCGCCGCGCTGGAAGGCGGGGTCGGCGCCATCGCCACGGCCAGCGGGCAGGCCGCGCTGCATCTGGCCATCACCACCATCGCCGGCGCCGGCCACCACATCGTGGCCAGCAGCGCGCTCTACGGCGGCAGCCACAACCTGCTGCACTACACGCTGCCGCGCTTCGGCATCAGCACCAGCTTCGTGCCGCCTGGCGACATCGACGCCTGGCGCGCCGCCATTCGCCCCGAGACCCGGCTGCTGTTCGGCGAAACGCTGGCCAACCCGGGCCTGGACGTGCTGGACATCCCCGGCGTGGCCGCCGTGGCCCATGACGCCGGGCTGCCGCTGCTGGTGGACAGCACGCTGACCACGCCCTGGCTGATGCAGCCGCTGGCGCACGGGGCGGATCTGGTGGTGCACTCGGCCACCAAGTTCCTGTCTGGCCACGGCACCGTGGTGGCCGGGCTGCTGGTCGACGGCGGGCGCTTCGATTGGGAGCGCGCGCATGCCGGCAGCGGCCGCTTTGCCGAGCTGTGTACGCCCTACGCCGGCTTCCACGGCATGGTGTTTGCCGAGGAAAGCACCGAAGGCGCCTTCCTGCTGCGCGCGCGCCGCGAAGGCCTGCGCGACTTCGGCGCCTGCCTCAGCCCGCACAGCGCCTGGCTGGTGCTGCAGGGCATCGAGACCTTGCCGCTGCGCATGGCCCGGCATGTCGAGAACGCGCGCAAGCTGGTGGCCTTCCTGGCTGGCCACGCGATGGTCGCGCGCGTGGGCTACCCCGAACTCGACGGCCACCCCAGCCAGGCGCTGTGCCGGCAGCTGCTGCCGCGCGGCGCGGGCGCGGTGTTCAGCTTCGATCTCAAGGGCAGCCGGCGCCAGGGCCAGGTGTTCATCGAAGCCCTCAAGCTGTTCTCGCACCTGGCCAACGTGGGCGATTGCCGCAGTCTCGTCATCCACCCCGCGAGCACCACGCACTTCCGCATGGACGACGCCGCGCTGGCCGCGGCCGGCATCGCGCCGGGCACGATCCGGCTGAGCATCGGCCTGGAAGATGCCGATGATCTGATCGACGACCTGAAGCGCGCCTTCAAGGCTGCAGAGAAGGTGCCCGCGTGAAGCTGCTCGTCGATGGCCGCCAGGCCTATGCCTACACCGGCGGCAAGCCCTTCGACCCGGCGCTGCCCTGCATCGTCTTCGTGCACGGCGCGCTCAACGACCACAGCGTCTTCACGCTGCTGGCGCGCTGGTTCGCCAACCACGGCCATGCCGTGCTGGCGGTGGACCTGCCCGGCCACCGCCGCAGCGAAGGCCCGCCGCTGGCCAGCGTCGAAGCGATGGCCGAATGGCTGCTGCAGCTGCTGGACGCCGCCGGCGTGCAGCGCGCGGTGCTGGCCGGGCACAGCATGGGATCGCTGATTGCGCTGGAAGCCGCGGGCCGGGCGCCGGAGCGCGCCGTGCAACTGTGGATGCTGGGCACGGCCTATCCGATGAAGGTGTCGCCGGCGCTGCTGCAGGCCTCGCTGGAAAGGCCGCTGGAGGCCATCGACATGGTGGTCGGCTGGTCGATCTCGAGCCTGGCCACCAAGCCCTCGTACCCGGGCCCGGGCGTCTGGCTGCATGGCAGCTACCGGGCGCTGCTGCGCCAGGTGCTGCAGGGCGAAGCCGCAGGCGGCAGGCCGCTCTTCCACATCGACTTCAGCGCCTGCAGCGCCTACGCCGGGGCCGAGGCCGCCGCGGCGCGGATCACCTGCCCCGTGCACCTGGTGCTGGGCGCGGCGGATTTGATGACGCAGCCGCGTGCCGCCACTGGCCTGGCGCAGATGCTGAAGGCCACCGTGCACAGCGTGCCGGCCGGCCATTCGCTGATGGCCGAGGTGCCGGATGCCGTGCTGGCGGCACTGCGCTTGGCGCTGCGGGGGTAGCAGCGCGAGAGGCGGGACAGAAGCCGGCGGGGGCAGGCCAGCCGGCGCCAGCCGATCTCAGGCAACCACCGGGCCGGGGCGGCGGGCGGGCCCCATCAGCCAGTAAGCCAGCGGGCCGAAGGAGCCGGCCGCCAGCGTCAGTACCGCATACGGCCAGAAGCGGCGGCCCGTGGCACGGGCATCGCGCCACATCAGCCCCAACATCAGCAGCGCCATCACTACCAGGTCCAGCAGGATCTGCAGCGCCCCCGGGTTGGCCAGCCCGGCCTGGAAGATGCCCAGCACACCCACCTGCCAAACGGCATAGGCGCTGTAGAGGCCCAAGGCCAGCAGCAAGGCCCACAGCAGGGGCCGGGGCAGCGGGGGCGAAGCAGGCTGGGCCGGGCCGAGAGGGCGCATGGAACTCATCGAAACACTCCTGGTTGACGACAGGCCCACATCGTCCGGCGCCGCCCCCATCACGGCAATGACGCGCGAGGTCATCGCTTCGAGGAGAGTGCGGCGCTATCGTCACCGCGCATGCACGGCCATCCACTTCACGCCCCAAGCGGCGCCGCCAGGCTGCGATGAGCCAGGTCCTGGCCAGCCTGCGCAAGCAGCGCCGCTACAGCCAGCTGGAGCTGGCGCTGCGCTCCGGTGTGTCGCAGCGCCACCTGAGCTGCATCGAGACCGGCCGCGCGCGCGCCGGGCGCGAGACCCTGGCAGCCTTGCTGGACGCCTTGGGCGCCAGCCTGGCCGAGCGCAACCAGGCCTTGCTGGCGGCGGGCTATGCGCCAGCACATGCCGAAAGCGCGCTCGACGCCCCGGCCATGGCCCCGGTGCGCGCGGCCCTGGCGCAGCTGCTGCAGGCGCAGGACGCCACGCCCACCCTGGTGCTGGATGGCGAATACAACGTCGTGATGGCCAACCGCGGGCTGGGCCGCCTGCTGGCGCTGCTGGGCCCGGGGCTGCCGACAGGCCCGCTGAACCTGCTGCGGGCGACGCTGGGCGAAGGTGGCCTGCGCGAGCGGTGCCTCAACGGCGACGAGCTCTGCGCCGAGCTGTGGGGCCGCGCCCAGCGCGAGGCCGAACACCTGCCACGCCTGAAGGCCCTGCTCGACGAGCTGCGCCCGGGTCTGAAGCCCTGGGCCCAGCAGCTACCCAGCGGGCAGCCCGCGCTGGCCTTGCGCCTGCGCGCGGCCGATGGCCAGGTGCTGAGCTTCTACTCCGCCTTCACGAGCTTCGGCACGCCGCTGGACATCACGCTGGCTTCACTGAAGGTCGAGCACCTGTTCCCGGCCGACGAAGCCACGCGGGCCTGCCTGGCCGGCTGAGCACGCTGCAGCACTGCCTTCACCGGCCGGCGGCGCCCAGCGCCTGCGCCAGTGTGATGCGATCCAGCTGCGCGGCGGCGCGAAAGCCCGCCGTCGTGGGCGAAGGCGGCACCAGCAGTGCATCGGCCAGCGCAGCGACGCTGGTGCTCGCCGGGTTGCACAAGAGCACCAGGCGCGGCGTGTCCTGGCCTGGCGGCTCGTTGAGTTGCGCCACCCAGTCGATGCGGGCCAGCGCCTCGACGACGGGCTCCAGCTGCAGGGGATCGGCGCGCAACTGGGCCGCCAGGCTGGCCAGCGCATGCCCGCGCTGGGGCGTATCCCGCACCTCGGCCAGGCGCTGCAGCAGCGCCAGGGCGATCTCGAAGCGGTAGCCCGGCGTCGGTGCGCGCCGCACCACGCGCGCCTGCAGGCTGGGCGCATAAGCCGCCACGACCGCGCCCAGCAGCACGATCACCCACACCAGGTATGTCCACAGCAGCAGGATCGGCACGGTGGCAAAGGCACCGAACATCACCGAATAGGTCGGCACCAGCTGCAGGTACCAGCCCAGCCCGAGCTTGGCGCCTTCGAAAGCGATGGCAAAGAACAGCGCCCCGGCCCAGGCATGGCGCCAGCGCACGGGCGTGTTCGGCACGTAGTGGTAGAGCGCCGCCGCAGCCAGCGCCAGCAGCGCGAACTCGGCCATGTCCAGCAGCAGGTTCAAGCCGCCGGGCAGCGTCGCCACCAGGCCGCGGTTGGCCGACAAGGCATACGAGGTCAACGACAGGCTCACCCCCAGCGCCAGCGGCCCCAGCGTGAGCGTGGCCCAGTAGACCAGGATGCGCTGTGCCAGCGACCGCGGCCGGCGCACGCGCCAGATGGCGTTGAGCGTGCGGTCGATCGTGAGCACCAGCGCCAGCGCCGTGACCAGCAGCAGCAGCAGCCCGGCCGTGCCCAGCTGGCTGGCCTTGCCGGCGAACTGCGTCAACCAGCGCAGCACGGGCACGGCGATGGTGTCGGGCACCAGGCTCTGCAGGAAGTACTTCTGCAGCGCAGTCTGGAACGACGCGAACATCGGGAACACCGAGAACACCGCCAGCATCACCGTCACCAGCGGCACCAGCGCGATCAGGGTGGTAAACGTCAGGCTGCCAGCCGTCAGGCCCAGGCGGTCTTCGCCGAAGCGCTCCCGCAGGGTGCGCAGCGTTTCAAACCAGGGCCAGTTGCGCAGGGTCGCCAGCGTCTCGCTGCCGCGCCGGCCCAGGGCGCCACGCCACCCGGTGCCCCAGGCCACCCTGCTGGTGGGGGGCATGTTCATGCTGACTATCATGCCAGCATGAGCTCAGTCCCCCTTGCCGATGCCCCTGCCGCCGACCTTGCGCGCGAGCCCCATGCCGTCGTCCGCGCCAGCCGCGCAGCCGCGCTGGCCGGCCTGCTGGCCCTGATCGCACTGGGCCTGGCCTGGGAGCTCTGGCTGGCGCCCACCGGTAGCGGCACGCTGGCGCTGAAGGTGCTGCCCCTGGCCCTGTGCGTGGCCGGGCTGCTGCGCCACCGCATGTACACCTTCCGCTGGCTGAGCATGCTGGTGTGGCTGTACTTCATGGAAGGCGTGACGCGCGCCTATGCCGACACCGGCATCGGCCGCTGGCTGGCCGTGACTGAAGTGGTGCTGAGCCTGTGGCTGTTTGCCTGCAGTGCGCTCTACATCCGCTGGCGGCTGCGGCAGGCGCGGCTGGCCGCCGCGCAGGCCTGAAGGCAGCCCCGGTGGCGGCGCCCCTGCTGCAGCAACTGCAGGCCGCCGTGGGCGCCGCGCAGGTGCTGCCCGGCGGCGACCTGCCCGCCTACGAGCAGGACTGGCGCCGCCGCTGGCACGGCCGTGCGCTGTACGTCGTGCGGCCTGGCGACACCGCTGAAGTGGCCGCCGTCGTGCGGGCCTGCGCCGCCGCCGGCGTGGCCATCGTGCCGCAGGGCGGCAACACGGGTCTGGTCGGCGGTGGCGTGCCCAGTGCCGAAGGACAGCAGGTGCTGCTGAGCCTGCAGCGCATGAACCGCGTCCGCCAGATCGACACCGCCAACCTGACGATGACGGTGGACGCCGGCTGCGTGCTGCAGGCCGTGCAGCAGGCCGCGGCTGAGCGCGGCCTGCTCTTCCCGCTCAGCCTGGCGGCTGAAGGCAGCTGCACGATCGGCGGCAACCTGGCCACCAATGCCGGCGGCACGCAGGTGCTGCGCTGGGGCAATGCGCGTGATCTCTGCCTGGGGCTGGAAGTGGTGACGGCTCAGGGCGAGGTCTGGGACGGGCTGAGCGGCCTGCGCAAGGACAACACCGGCTACGACCTGCGCCACCTGTTCATCGGCAGCGAGGGCACGCTGGGCGTCATCACCGCGGCTACGCTCAAGCTGGCGCCACAGCCCGCAGCCACCACCCCCGCCCTGGCCGCGTGCCAGAGCCTGGACGACTGCGTGGCGCTGCTGGCGCGGGCGCAGGCCCGCCTGGGCGCAGGCCTGACCGGCTTCGAGGTGATGGGCCGCTTGGCGCTGCAACTCGTGGCCCGGCACTTCCCGGCCCTGCCGCGGCCGCTGCCCGAAGCCCCCTGGACGGTGCTGCTGGAACAGAGCGACACCGACGGCCTGGACACCGCCCGCACGCGCTTCGAAGCCCTGCTGGGCGATGCGCTGGAAGCCGGCTGCGTGCAGGACGTCGTCATCGCCGAAAGCATCGCGCAGGCGCGCGCCCTGTGGCACCTGCGCGAATCGATCCCGCTGGCGCAGGCCGAAGAAGGCTTGAACATCAAGCACGACATCGCGCTGCCCGTCAGCGCCATCCCCGCGTTCTGCACGCAGACCGATGCCCTGCTGCAGGCGCACTTCCCGGGCGTGCGGCTCATCAACTTCGGCCACCTGGGCGACGGCAACCTGCACTACAACGTGCAGGCGCCGCCCGGGGCCGATGGCGCGCGCTTCCTGGCCGAGCACGAGCATGCGGTGAACACGCTGGTGTTCGATGCGCTGCGGCCGCATGGCGGGTCGTTTTCGGCCGAGCACGGCATCGGCAGCCTCAAGCGCGATGAGCTGGCCGCGCGCAAATCGCCCGTGGCGCTGCAGATGATGCGGGCCATCAAGGCCGCGCTGGATCCGCAAGGCCTGTTCAACCCCGGGCGCGTGCTCTAGCAGCCACAGGCCGCGGCACGCTGGCGGCTACTGCAGCGGCCCCTTCAGCGCGGCAGGTACCGGGATGGCGACGGTGTCGATGCCTTCTTCGCGCAGTGCGGCGCGTTCTTCAGGCGTGGCCTGGCCGCGGATCGCGCGCTCGGCCGTTTCGCCGTAGTGGATGCGGCGGGCCTCTTCGGCAAAGGCCGGGCCCACGTCTTCGGTGCGGGCCATCAGCTCGCGCACGGCGTGCAGCCACAGGGCCTGCAGATCGCCCGCCTGGGGCGCCGCGGCAGCCGGCGTGGGAGCAGGCGCTGGGACCGTGAGCTGGCGGCCCGGGGCTTCTGCGGCTGGCGGCGAAGGCTCGCGCACGCCGGACAGATTGAGGCGCGGTGCCGAAAGCAGCCGGGTGATGACGCTGTCGCTGCACAGCGGGCACAGCAGCCGCCCGCTGCCGTTCTGCTGCAGGAAGTCGTCTTCCGAAGCGAACCAGCCCTCGAAGCCGTGGCCATTGGCGCAACGCAGGTCCAGCACTTTCATGACAGGCATCTTAAGCAGCCCGATCCCGGGGCCCGCCCGCAGGGCTTTAGCCGGCGGCGGTCTGCCACTGCAGCTGGCGGGCACCGGCACGCCAGCGCTGCAGCAGGTGCAGGCCGACGATGGTCTTCACGTCGGGCAAGCCGCCTGCGGCGCACAGCGCGTCGAGCTCGGCTTCGGTGTGCAGCACGACTTCGACGAACTCGCCCACGTCCAGCCGCTGCGGCCCGGGCGTGAGGCCACGCGCCAGCCAGATCCAGATGCTTTCGTTGCTGTAGGCCGCGGCGTTGTGGATCTCCAGGCCGAAGGCCCATTCGGCGGCCACGAAGCCGGTCTCTTCCAGCAGCTCGCGCTGCGCGCAGGCCAGCGTGGTCTCGCCGGGCTCCAGCTTGCCGGCTGGCAGCTCCAGCAGCACGCGGTCCAGCGGGTAGCGGTGCTGGCGCACCAGCACCAGGCGGCCGTCGTCCAGCAGCGCCACCACGCCTACGGCACCGGCATGCTGGATGTATTCACGCGTGGCCAGGCTGCCATCGGGCAGGCGCACCTCGTCGCGCACCAGGCGCAGCCAGCCGTCGTGCAGCAGGGTGCGGTTGCCGGTGGCGATTTCGGTGAGATGGGCCTCGGCCCCGGCTCCAGCCTCGGCCGAGCCGGGCGGCACCGCGGGGCCGCTGCCGGGCGGCGTCATGTCGCCAGCGTGCGCACGATGGCGTCGCGGCACAGGGCCATCACGCCCCCCGAGAACGGCCCGAACAGCAGCACCGCCGCGCCATTGCAGGCCAGCAACAGGCCCACACCGGGCGTCTGGCCCACGGGGGCGGTCTGCACCGGAGGATCGAACCACATCACCTTGACGATGCGCAGGTAGTAGAACGCGCCGATGAGCGAGAACACCACCGCCACCACCGCCAGCACGATGTACAGCGTGACGCTGGTGCTGACCAGCGCCTGGATGACCGACAGCTTGGCGAAGAAGCCCACCATCGGCGGCACGCCGGCCAGCGAGAACATGAACACCGTCATCACGCCCGCCACCCAGGGGCTGCGGCGCGCCAGGCCGGCGAGATCGCCGATCTCTTCCGACTCGAACCCCTGGCGCGACAGGAACATGATCAGCCCGAAGGTGCCCAGGGTCGTGAAGACGTAGGAGACGATGTAGAACATCGCCGAGCTGTAGGCATTGCCGGCCGAAACGGTGTTGCCGCTCACCACGCCCGCCGACATCGCCAGCAGCACGAAGCCGACCTGCGCGATGGTGGAATAAGCCAGCATGCGCTTGAGGTTGGTCTGGGCGATGGCGGCCAGGTTGCCCAGCGCCAGGCTGGCCACGGCCAGCACGATGAACATCTGCTGCCAGTCCACCGCCAGGCCCAGCATGCCTTCCACGAGCAGCCGGATGGTGATGGCGAAGGCGGCGAACTTGGGCGCACCGCCGATCAACAGCGTCACGGCCGTGGGCGCGCCCTGGTAGACGTCGGGCACCCACATGTGGAAGGGCACCGCCCCCAGCTTGAAGGCAAGGCCAGCCACCACGAAGACGATGCCGAAGACCAGCACCTCGTGGTTGATGCGGCCGGTGGCGATGGCTTCCAGCACCTTGGGGATCTCCAGCGTGCCGGTGGCGCCGTACATCATGCTCAGGCCGTAGAGCAGGAAGCCGCTGGCCAGCGCGCCGAGCACGAAGTACTTCATCGCCGCTTCGGTGCTGATGGCGTGGTCGCGGCGCATGGCCGCCAGCGCATACAGGCTCAGGCTCATCAGTTCCAGACCCAGGTACAGCACCAGGAAATGGTTGGCGCTGCACATCACCGAAATGCCCAGCAGCACGAACAGGCCGAGCATGAAGAACTCGCCCTTCAGCATCTCGCGGCTGGCCAGCGTGGGGCGCGCATAGGCCAGGGTGAGCATGATGCTGAGCGCGGCGAAGAAGGCCAGCAAGTGACCCATCGGGTCGGTGACGACCATGCCGCCCATGCCGTAGGCGGTGGCGCCGGCGTTGTGCGCGGCCAGGTGCAGTGCCGCGAATACGGCCACGCTGGCCTGGCTGAGCCAAAAGGTCAGGCGGCGTTGTTCGTCGCGGCTGGCCAAGTCGATCAGCAGCACGCCGCAGGCGGCCACCAGCAGCCAGATTTCCGGCAGCAGCACGGACCAGTTCATTGCAGTCATTTGTCTTGGGCCCGTCAGTTCGGTGCTGCCACTTTGGACAGTGCCACGTGCTTCAGCAGTTCGGCCACCGACACGTTCATCACGTCGGTGAAGGGCTTGGGGTACAGGCCCATCCACAGCACGGCCACCGCCAGCAGGGCCAGCATGGTGAATTCACGCGCGTTGATGTCCTTCAGCGCCTTCACGTCGTCGTTGGCCACTTCGCCGAAATACACGCGCTTGACCATCCACAGCGTGTAGCCAGCGCCGAAGATCAGGGTCGTGGCGGCCAAGAGGCCGATCCAGAAGTTGTATTGCACCGCGCCCAGGATCACCATCCATTCGCCCACGAAGCCGGCCGTGCCCGGCAGGCCGCAGTTGGCCATCGCAAACAGCACCGCGAAGGCCGCGAACTTGGGCATGGTGTTGGCCACGCCGCCGTAGCTGGCGATCTCGCGGCTGTGCACGCGGTCGTAGAGCA
>JAIXZR010000106.1 GCA_027489455.1 Rubrivivax sp.
CGGGCCGGCCTGGTCCAGGCTGGAAGCGAAGGCCACCATGCCGTAGCGGCTGCACACGCCGTAGGTGGGCTTGATGCCGGTGATGCCGCAGAAGCTGGCCGGCTGGCGGATCGACCCGCCGGTGTCGGTGCCCGTGGCCGCCGGCACCAGGCCCGCGGCCACGGCCGCGGCCGACCCGCCGGAAGACCCGCCCGGCACGCGCTGCAGGTCCCAGGGGTTCTTCACCGCACCGAAGGCCGAGTTCTCGTTCGCCGAACCCATGGCGAACTCGTCGCAGTTCAGCTTGCCCAGCGTCACCATGCCGGCGCCAGGCGCTTCACCGGGCAGGCCGGCGCCCAGCCGCGCCACCACGGTGGCGTCGAACGGGCTCTGGTAGCCAGCCAGCATCTTCGACCCCGCCGTGGTGGGCAGGCCGCCTTCCGGGTAGGCCGTGACAAAGATGTCCTTGTGCGCCAGCGGCACCCCCGTCAGCGGGCCGGCCTGGCCAGTGGCGCGGCGCACATCGGCAGCCTGGGCCTGGGCCAGCGCAGCGGCTTCGTTCACGGCCAGGAAGGCGCCCAGGCCGGCGTGACGGGCCTGGTGTGCCAGCAGGTGCCGGGTCAGTTCGACGCTGCTGAAGTCGCCGCGCTGCAGGCCCAGGGCCAGGGCCTCGACGCTGGCGTGTTCCATCGACGGCATGTTCATTCCACCACCCGCGGCACCAGGAACAAGCCGGCTTCCACGGCCGGGGCACTGGCCTGGTTGCGTTCGCGCTGGTCGGTTTCCGTCACAGCATCTTCACGCAGACGCAGCTGCACTTCCTGCACGGCCGACAGCGGGGTGTACAGCGGTTCAACGCCACTGGTGTCGACGGCGCGCATCTGTTCGACGATGCTGAAGAAGCCGTTCAGCTGGGCCAGCATCTCGGGCGCTTCGGCAGGGGACAGCTGCAGGCGCGCCAGGTGCGCGATACGGCTCACGTCTTGAGGGGTCAGGGCCATGGGATCCAGTGGCGGCTGCCACAAAAAGCAGCGCGCCCAGCCTTTGCAACGAAGGGATAAGTTATTATCTCCGGTTACTCGCAAGACCCCTGTCAACCCCTTGGTGCAGGGCCCGGCCGGACGTAGCCTTCAGTATGGTCACTCCGGCCCGCGCGCCTGTCAGCATGGTCGAACAGGGGTCATGGCACCCGGCCGCGAACCCGACACCACCCCCACACGCCGCTGCCGCAGGCACCGCCTGCCCCAGCCCGGCCTGCGCCCCCTGCGCAAGCCCGCCCTGCACCACCCTGCCCCCATGTTTGCCTCCCTGCGCCGCTACGTTTCCACCGACCTTGCCATCGACCTGGGCACCGCCAACACGCTGATCTACGTGCGCGGCAAAGGCATCGTGCTCGACGAACCCTCGGTCGTCGCCATCCGCCACGAAGGCGGGCCCAACGGCAAGAAGACCATCCAGGCCGTCGGCCGCGAAGCCAAGGCCATGCTGGGCAAGGTGCCCGGCAACATCGAAGCCATCCGGCCGATGAAGGACGGCGTGATCGCCGACTTCACCGTCACCGAGCAGATGCTCAAGCAGTTCATCCGCATGGTGCACCCGCGCGGCCTGCTGCGGCCCAGCCCGCGCATCATCATCTGCGTGCCCTGCGGCAGCACCCAGGTGGAACGCCGCGCCATCCGCGAAAGCGCGCTGGGCGCCGGGGCGTCTGACGTCTACCTGATCGAAGAACCCATGGCCGCGGCTATCGGCGCCGGGCTGCCGGTGTCCGAAGCCAGCGGCTCGATGGTGGTGGACATCGGCGGCGGCACCACCGAAGTGGGCGTCATCAGCCTGGGCGGCATGGTCTACAAGGGCAGCATCCGGGTCGGCGGCGACAAGTTCGATGAGAGCATCATCAACTACATCCGCCGCAACTACGGGATGCTGATCGGCGAGCCCACGGCCGAAGCCATCAAGAAGAGCATCGGCAGCGCGTTTCCGGGCAGCGAAGTGAAGGAAATGGAAGTCAAGGGCCGCAACCTCAGCGAGGGCGTGCCGCGCAGCTTCACCATTTCTTCCAACGAGATTCTGGAAGCCCTGACCGACCCGCTGAACCAGATGGTCAGCGCGGTGAAGAACGCACTGGAACAGACCCCGCCCGAACTGGGCGCCGACATCGCCGAGCGCGGCATGATGCTGACCGGCGGCGGCGCGCTGCTGCGCGATCTCGATCGCCTGCTGGCCGAAGAAACCGGGCTGCCGGTGCTGGTGGCCGAAGACCCGCTGACCTGCGTGGTGCGCGGCTGCGGCATGGCGCTGGAGCGGATGGAGCGCCTCGGTTCCATCTTCACCTCCGAGTAAGACACCCGGGCCCAGAAGAGCGCCCCATGCCCCTGGGCACGCTGGACCGCACCCCGCCGCCCTTCTTCCGCCAGGGCCCCTCGGCCCTGAGCAAGCTCGTGTTCTTTTCGGCGCTGGCGCTGTTCCTGATGGTGGCCGACGCGCGCTTCCGGATGATGGAGCCGCTGCGGGCCGCGTTGGCGGTGTTGCTGCTGCCGGCCCAGCGCGCGCTGGCAGTGCCGGTGGAGATCTGGGAAGGCGGTAGCGGCTACCTGCAGGGCCTGGCGGCGGCCCAGGCGGAAGCCGAAGCGGCGCGCCGTACGCTGGCGCAGCAGGCCGACAGAGCGGCCCGCCACGCCGCGCTGCAGCGCGAGAACGAACGCCTGCGCGCGCTGCTGGACCTCACCCCCGCGCTGGCCGTGCGCAGCCTGGCGGCCGAGGTGATGTTCGAAGCCGCCGACCCGTATTCCCGCCGTGTCGTCATCAACCGCGGGCAGGCCCAGGGCGTGAAGGCAGGCGCGCCAGTGATCAACGAAGCCGGCGTGCTGGGGCAGGTGACGCGCGTGTTCCCGCTGTCGGCAGAAGTCACGCTGCTGGCCGACCGCGACGCTGCCATCCCGGTGCTGAACCTGCGCACGCAGCAGCGAAGCGTGGCCTTCGGCGGCGGCTCGGCCAGCCAGGCGGCGATGGAGCTGCGCTTCATGTCCGGCAACGCCGACGTACAGGTGGGCGACGAACTGCAGACCAGCGGCCTGGACGGCGTCTACCCCCCGGGGCTGCCGGTGGCGCGCGTGACGCAGGTGGAACGCCGGGCCGAGGGCGGCTTTGCGCGCGTGAGCCTGGCGCCGACGGCGGCCAGCGACGGCGTGCGCCACGTGCTGGTGCTGGAACCGATGGGCGAGCAATTGCCCGCACCACCCGAGACCGCGGCGTCCAGACCGCAGCCGGGCGAGCGCCAGCTGAAGGTGCCGGGGAAGGGGGCGGCGCCATGATCATGCCGCGGGGGTCCGACCAGCTGCTGCTGCCCGTCAACCCGTTCTTCATTGCCTTCACGCTGCTGCTGGCGCTGGCCACCAATCTGTTGCCGCTGGGCCGCAGCCCGGCGCTGCCGGACTTGCTGGCGCTGACGCTGGTGTTCTGGAACGTGCACCAGCCGCGCCGCGTGGGAGTGGGCGTGGCCTTCCTGTTCGGGCTGCTGCTGGATGTGCACCAGGGCGCCGTGCTGGGCCACCATGCACTGGCCTACACCTTGCTGAGCTTCCTGGCCATCACCATCCACCGCCGGCTGCTGTGGTTCGGGCTGCTGGAACAGGCGCTACACGTGCTGCCGCTGTTCGTGGGCGTGCATCTGGTGCTGCTGGCGGTGCGCATGCTGGCCGGCGGCATGTTCCCGGGCTGGACAGGGCTGCTGGCGCCGCTGTTCGAGGCGCTGCTGTGGCCGGTGGTGTCGGTGCTGCTGCTGGCGCCGCAGCGCCGTGCGCCCGATCCCGACCAGAATCGCCCGCTGTAGGCCCAGCGCATGACCGAGTTCAAGAACGTCGAGCAGGAAATCAGCCGCTTCCGCGGCCGCCTGCTGGCGGCTGCGCTGTTCGTGCTGCTGGGCTTCGGGCTGCTGGTCTGGCGCATGGTGCACCTGCAGGTCATCCGCCACGAGGATCTGGCCACGCAGGCGGAATCCAACCGCATCGCCATCGTGCCCGTGGTGCCCAACCGCGGGTTGATCGTGGACCGCAACGGGGTCGTGCTGGCCACAAACTATTCGGCCTACACGCTGGAAATCACGCCCGCCCGGCTGCCCAGCCGCCGCGATGAAGCCGTGGACGCACTGATCGACGAGATCAGCACCGTCGTCGACGTGCAGCCGCGAGATCGCCGCCGTTTCAAGCGGCTGCTGGAAGACAGCAAGAACGTCGACAGCCTGCCGCTGCGCACCAAGCTCAGCGACGAAGAGGTGGCGCGGTTCACCGCCCAGCGCTACCGCTTCCCGGGCGTGGACATCAAGGCGCGGCTGTTCCGCAGCTACCCGCTGGGCGAAACCGGCAGCCACCTGCTGGGCTACATCGGGCGCATCAACCAGGCCGAGCGCAAGGAAATGGCCGACTGGGACGACGAGGCCCAGGACAACTACAAGGGCACCGACTACATCGGCAAGCTGGGCCTGGAGCAGAAGTACGAGCAGGTGCTGCACGGCCGGACCGGGTTCGAGGAGGTCGAAACCAGCGCCAGCGGCCGCGCCGTGCGGCGCCTGAACAGCCACCCGCCGACCCCGGGCGACAAGCTCGTGCTGTCCATCGACATCAAGCTGCAGGCGCTGGTGGAGGACATGTTCGGCAGCCGCCGCGGCGCGCTGGTGGCCATCGACCCGCGCAACGGCGAGGTGCTGGCCTTCGTCAGCAAACCCACCTTCGACCCCAACCTGTTCGTCGACGGCATCGACAGCGAAAGCTGGAAAGAGCTGAACGAAAGCATCGACCGGCCACTGCTCAACCGCGCCCTGCGCGGCACCTACCCGCCGGGCAGCACCTTCAAGCCCTTCATGGCACTGGCAGCGCTGGAAAGCGGCAAGCGCACGGCCAGCACCGTGATCCAGGACGGCGGCACCTTCACCTTCGGCAACCACACCTTCCGCAGCCATGGCGACCGCGGCCTGGGCCCGGTGGACATGGCGCGCAGCATCGTCAAGAGCAGCAACGTCTACTACTACTCGCTGGCCAACGAGATGGGCGTGGACCTGATGCACGAGATGCTGTCGCCCATGGGCTTCGGCCGCCGCACCGACATCGACCTGGAAGGCGAAGTCACGGGCCTGCTGCCTTCCACGGCCTGGAAGAAACGCGCCTACAAGAAGCCCGAGCAGCAGCGCTGGTACGCCGGCGAGACCATCTCGCTGGGCATCGGCCAGGGCTACAACAACTTCACGATGCTGCAGCTGGCCAGTGCCACCGCCACCCTGGTCAGCGGCGGGCAGCGCTACTCGCCACGGCTGGTGCGCGAGATCGAAGACGTGATCACGCGTGAACGCCAGCGCGTTTCCAGCGCCGCCCAGCCGGCCCTGCCCTACCGGCCCGAGCATGTGGCCGTGATCATGAAAGCGCTGCACGGCGTGACGCAGGAGGGCACGTCCACACGCGTCTTCGCGGGCGCGCCCTATGCCAGCGGCGGCAAGACCGGCACGGCACAGGCCATCAGCATCCGTGCCAACCAGAAGTACGACGCCAGCAAGCTGGAAGAGCACCAGCGCGACCATTCGCTGTACATCGCCATGGCCCCGATGGACCAGCCCACGGTGGCGCTGGCCGTCGTGGTGGAAAACGCCGGCTTCGGCGCCGAAGCCGCCGCGCCCATCGCCCGCCGCGTTTTTGACTACCTGCTGCTGGGCCAGTACCCCAGCGAGGAAGACCTGGCCGCCACGCGCCTGGGCAAGAGCAGCGCGCCCGTCGGCACGCCCCGGCGCGCTGCCGACGTGCCGCTGCCCGGGGCGGCGCCGTGATCGCCGTCTTCGAGCGCCCGCCAGTCTGGCGCCAGGCGCTGCGCGTGTTCCAGGGCTTCGACGGGCCGCTGATGCTGGCCATCGCCTTCCTGGCGGGCATCGGGCTGCTGGCAATGTATTCGGCCGGCTACGACCACGGCACGCGCTTCGTGGACCACGGCCGCAACATGCTGATCGCCCTGGTCGTGATGTTCGTGGTGGCGCAGGTGTCGCCGCAGCGGCTGCAGGCGCTGGCCGTACCGCTTTACACGATTGGTGTAGCACTGCTGGTGGCCACGGCGATCTTCGGCATCACGCGCAAGGGGGCCACGCGCTGGCTGGATGTGGGCATCACCGTCATCCAGCCCAGCGAGATCCTGAAGATCGCCGCGCCGCTGATGCTGGCCTGGTGGTTCCAGAAACGCGAAGGCCAACTCAAGGTGCCTGACTTCCTGGTCGCCGGGCTGCTGCTGGCCGTGCCGGTGGTGCTGGTGGCCAAGCAGCCCGACCTGGGCACGTCGCTGCTGGTGCTTTTCGGCGGCCTGTACATCATCTTCTTCGCCGGGCTGTCGTGGAAGCTGGTGCTGCCGGCCGTGGGCGCGGTGCTGCTGGGCGCGGCGCTGCTGGTGATCTTCAGCGGCGACATCTGCGAACCCGGGCTGCGCTGGCCGGTGCTGCGGGAATACCAGCAGCACCGCGTGTGCACCCTGCTGGACCCGATGCGGGACCCGCTGGGCAAGGGCTTCCACATCCTGCAGGGGATGATCGCCATCGGCAGCGGCGGCCTGTCGGGCAAGGGCTTCATGCAAGGTACGCAGACGCACCTGGAATTCATCCCGGAGCGTACGACGGACTTCATCTTCGCCGCCTACAGCGAAGAGTTCGGGCTGCTGGGCGTGCTGGCCCTGCTGCTGGGTTTCGTCTTCCTGATCTTCCGCGGCCTGATGATCGCCGCCGATGCCCCCACCGTGTTCACGCGGCTGCTGGCCGGTGCGGTGACGATGAGCTTCTTCAGCTACGCCTTCGTCAACATGGGCATGGTCAGCGGCATCCTGCCGGTGGTGGGCGTGCCGCTGCCCTTCATCAGCTACGGCGGCACCGC
>JAIXZR010000185.1 GCA_027489455.1 Rubrivivax sp.
ACGGCCGTGGACCCGGCGCGCACCACGCTGCTGTTCGAACGCTTCATCAGCGCCGAACGCAACGAACCGCCCGACATCGACATCGACTTCGAACACCAGCGGCGCGAAGAAGTCATCCAGTACATCTACCGCAAGTACGGCCGCCACCGCGCGGCGCTGACGGGCGTGGTCATCAGCTACCGGCCGCGCAGCGCCATCCGCGACGTGGGCCGGGCGCTGGGCATCGATCTGGAACGCATCGAAGCCCTGACCAAGACCCTGCACTGGTGGGGCCAGGACAGCGAAGCCCAGGCCGAACGCCTGCGCGAAACTGGCTTCGACCCCGAAGCCCCGCTGTGCCAGCTGTGGCTGGACCTCACACGCCAGCTGGTGGGCTTTCCGCGCCACCTGAGCCAGCACCCCGGCGGCTTCGTCATCGCGCGCGAAAGCCTGGCCCAGCTGGTGCCGGTGGAAAACGCCAGCATGGAAGGCCGCAGCGTCATCCAGTGGGACAAGGACGACCTGGACATCCTGGGCCTGCTGAAGGTGGACATCCTGGCCCTGGGCATGCTCAGCGCCATCCGGCGTGCGCTGGCCCTGGTGGGCGACAAGCTGGGCCAGCCGCTGGCCCTGCACCAGGTGCCGGCGGAAGACCCGGCCACCTACGCCATGCTGTGCAAGGGCGACAGCGTGGGCACCTTCCAGGTGGAAAGCCGGGCCCAGATGAGCATGCTGCCGCGCCTGCAGCCGCGCAAGTTCTACGACCTGGTGATCGAAGTCGCCATCGTGCGGCCCGGGCCCATCCAGGGCGGCATGGTCCACCCTTACCTGAAGCGCCGCAACGGCGAAGAGCCGGTGGACTACCCCAGCAGCGAAGTGCGCCAGGCGCTCGAACGCACGCTGGGCGTGCCCATCTTCCAGGAACAGGTGATGCAGCTGGCCATCCTGGCGGCCGATTTCACCCCCGGCGAAGCCGACCAGCTGCGCCGCGCCATGGCCGCCTGGAAGCGCAAGGGCGGCCTGGGCCCCTTCCACGAAAAGCTGGTGGGCCGCATGGTGGCCAAGGGCTATGAACCCGAGTACGCCGAACGCATCTTCAAGCAGATCCAGGGCTTCGGCGAATACGGCTTCCCGGAAAGCCATGCCGCCAGCTTCGCGCTGCTGGTGTACGTGAGCGCCTGGCTGAAGTGTCACCACCCCGACGCCTTTTTGGCCGCGCTGCTGAACAGCCAGCCCATGGGCTTCTACGCCCCGGCCCAGCTGGTGCGCGACGCCAAGGACCACGGCGTGCGCGTGCTGCCGGTGTGCGTGCTGCGCAGCGAATGGGACAGCACTCTGGAAGACGCCCCCGTGGGCGATGGCGCTGCCCTGCGCCCCGTGCGCCTGGGCTTCAACCGCATCAGCGGCTTCCAGCAGGAAGCCGCAGAACGCCTGCTGGCCGCCCGCGCCCAGGCCGCCTTCGCATCGCCCGAAGACCTGGCCCGCCGCGCGGGGCTGGACGCACACCAGCTCACCCTGTTGGCCCAGGCCGACGCGCTGTCGCCCCTGACAGGCCACCGCCACCAGGCCGCCTGGGCCGTGGCCGGGGTGGACACGCGCGCCACGCCGATGCTGCGCGAAACGCGCACGCATGAAGCCCAGGCCGAACTGCCCGCACCCAGCGAAGCCATCACCGTGCTGGCCGACTACCGCAGCCAGGGCCTGAGCCTGACGCAACACCCCGTAGGCCTGCTGCGCGCGCAGCTGGCGGCCTTCCAGGTGCAGCCGGCAGCCGTGCTGCGCGGCTACCCGCACGGCCGGCTGGCGCGGGCCAGCGGCATCGTCACCCACCGCCAGCGCCCGGGCACGGCCAAGGGCGTGGTGTTCGTGACGCTGGAAGACGAGACCGGCTTCGTCAACGTCATCGTCTGGCCGGCCCTGGTGGAAAAGCAGCGCCGCCCGCTGCTGGCCGCCCGGCTGCTGACGGTCTACGGCGTCTGGCAGCGTGAAGGCGAAGTGCGCCACCTGGTGGCCAAGACGCTGGTGGACCACAGCGAACTGCTGCAGGGCCTGGCCACCAGCAGCCGCAACTTCCGCTGAGGGGCCGCGCCGGGCCCCGCCTCGGGCTGAAGCCGGTCCCTTTACGGCTTTCGGCGTATGCCAGCGGGCCTGCGGCTGCGGCACCATCCTGGCGTTCCCTCATGCCTGCGCCGCCACCCCGCGGCCTGCCCCAGCGCCCGCCCTGACCATGCGCATCGAACTCGACGACCTCACCCGCCCGCAGGTGCACGCGCTGCTGCACGAACACCTGCGCCACATGCACGAGATGTCGCCCGCCGACCGGGTGTTCGCGCTGGACCTGCAAAAGCTCAGGGCCCCTGGCATCAGCCTGTGGACCGCCTGGCAGGACGACTTGCTGCTGGGCTGCGGCGCGCTGAAGGAACTCTCGCCGCAACACGGCGAGATCAAGTCCATGCGCACCCCCGCCGCGCTGCGCGGCCGCGGCGCCGGGCGCGCCCTGCTGGCCCACATCATCGCCACGGCACGCCAGCGTGGCTACCAACGGCTGAGCCTGGAAACCGGCACCCACCCCGGCTTCGACCCGGCCAAGGCGCTGTACACCCGCTTCGGCTTCCGGCCCTGCGGCCCCTTCGCCGACTACGAGGACAACCCGCACAGCGCCTTCATGGCGCTGACGCTGGCGCCGGCGGGCTGAAGCCGCGGCGCGGCGGCCGCCGTGCTGCTTTGGCGCACGTGCCGTCCTGGCTGCCAGGGGCATGCGCACGGTCCGTGCCATTCACCCCCGGTTCTGGCGATCCGTCGCCTGAACTGGCAAACCGTCGCCCGCTGCCGGCCCGGCTGGCCCTGCATGCCTAATCTGGCGTCCATCGCGGGTGTCTGGTTCGACATCCGCCCCACCCGCCACCGCAGGAGCCCACGATGGAACGCAGCCTCGACACCCAACGCGCCGAATACGCCCGCCGCCGCCTGGTGGCCATGCCGCTGGCCGGCACCATCGCCTGGGTGGTGGTGGCCGTGGCCGGCGCGGTGCTGGGCACCTTCGGCGCCGCGATGGCGCTGTTTGCCGCCACCGGCAGCATCGTCTACCTGGGCATCGCCTTGTCCAAGCTGACGGGCGAGAACTTCACCGACAAGACGCGGCCGAAGAACGCCTTCGACGCGCTGTTCATGCACACGGTGGCGATGTCGCTGGGCGTGTATGCCATCGCCATCCCCTTCTTCATGGCCGACCCGACGTCGCTGCCGCTGACCGTGGGCATCCTCACCGGGCTGATGTGGGTGCCGCTGTCCTGGGTCATCGGCCACCCGGTGGGGCTGTGGCATGCCGGCGTGCGCACGGCGGGCGTGCTGGCGGCCTGGCTGGCCTTCCCGGACCACCGCTTCGTGGCCGTGCCGCTGGTCATCGTGGCGGTCTATGTCGTGACGCTGCTGGTGCTGGAAAGGCGCTGGCGTGCGCTGCAGGGCGCAGGCCAGCCGCATCCCGCCGCCGCGTCTGCAACCGCCAGCGCCGCTTGAGCTTCGCCCCCTGATTGCCACCACTTTCCACCACCCCCATCGCCTGCACCACCATGACACTGCCCGCACGCTCCCTGCTCGCCTCCACCGCCCTGCTGGCCGCCCTGGCTGGCCCCTTCACGCCGCTGGCCGCGCCGGCCTGGGCCCAGCAGATCGTGCTGGAACCGGCCGACACCGTCCTGGCCGGCGAGCCGCTGGCCATCCGCTTCACCGGCCTGCCGGCCGGCGCCGAAGTGCAGGTGGCCACGCGCCGCATGGTGCGTGAATTCACCGGCGCGCAGCGGCCCTACGCCGCCCAGGCGCGCTACCGCGCCAGTGCCGCCGGCACGCTGGACCTGGCCAGCGCCGTGCCCCTGCCCGGCGGCAGCTACAGCGGGGCCGATCTGCGCGGCCTGTTCTGGGCCATGCAGCCCCTGCCCACGGCCGCTGCTGGCGGGGCTGGCACGCTGGCTGAAGGCCAGGTGCAGATCGAGGTGCGCGCCGTCGACGCTGCCGGCCAGCCCGGCGCGCCGCTGGCCACGCGCAACGTGAGCTTCCTGCGCGCGCTGCCCGAAGTCGTCTCGCGCCCGGCGGACGGCTTCCCTGGCGCAGTCTTCAGCAGCCTGCCCGGCAGCCAGCCGCGGCCAGCGCTCATCCTGCTGGGCGGCAGTGAGGGCGGGGTGGCGATCACGAACAGCGGGCCGGCCTACGCCTCGCGTGGCTTTGCGGTGCTGGCGCTGCCGTACTACTCGCCGGCGCAGTGGGGCCCCACCGGCCCGCTGCCGCCGGAAGTGCCCGAACTGCCGCGCGCCTTCGCCGACATCCCCGTGGACCGCCTGGCCGCCGCGCGCGACTGGTTGGCCAAGCAGCCGGGCGTGGACGCGCAGCGCATCGGCGTGGTGGGCACGAGCAAGGGCGCTGAATTCGCGCTGCTGGCCGCCAGCCGCATGCCCTGGATCAAGAGCGTGCTGGCCATCGTGCCCAGCGACGTGGTCTGGGAAGGCTGGGGCGAAGGCGTCAAGCCGGGCGAGCGGTCCAGCTTCGCCTGGCAAGGCCAGCCGCTGCCCTTCGTGCCGTACAAGGATTTCGACAAGGAATTCGCCGGCTTCGCCACCGGCGCCGACGTGAAGATCCGCCGCCCGCAGGACGCCGGCCGCGCCGCCAACCCCGAGCGCGTGGCGCCGGCGCGCATCCGCGTCGAAGACATCGCCGCACCGGTGATGGTGGTGGGCGGGCACGACGACCAGATCTGGGACAGCGGCGGCATGGCCGAGGCCATCGCCCGCACGCGCAGCGCCGCCGGGCGCGAGACCGTGGCCCTGGTCTACCGCGAAGCCGGGCACTTCCTGGGCGGCACCGGCTGGGCCCCCACCACGCAGTACAACGCCGGCCCCAGCAAGAGCGGCGGCACGCCGGAAGCCAACGCCCGCGCCCAGGCCGAGGCGTGGGCGAAGAGCTTCGAGTTTCTGCGCCGCACGCTCGGGCCCGTGCGCTGAACGGCCTTCAGGGGATCGCGATGCCCAGCAGCTCGGCGCTGCGCCGCGGGTTCACCAGGTTCACGCGGCCGCGCGCGTCGGCGCCTTTCAGGATCGCGTCCTTCACCTGGGCCACCGTCAGATCCGGCTTCAGCGCAAACAGCTTGGCCGCCAGGTTGGCCACCTGCGGGCTGGCCATGCTGGTGCCGCTGAACTTCACGCGGTCGCCGCCGGGCAGCAGGCTTTCCACCTCGAAGCCGTTGGCATGCACCACCACGGTCTTGCCGAAGGTGGAGAAGCTGGTCTCGTCGCCCGCCCGGTCGACGGCGCCCACGGTGATGAGGTTGGGCAGCTGCAGCCCGGCCGGGATGTATTCGGCGAAGTCGGCGCTGTTGTCCTCGTTGCCCGAGCCGGCCACGAACAAGATTTCGGGCGCGCTGGCGATGGCCTGGCGCAGCGCGTCGCGCTCGATGGCGAAGAGCTGGCGTGCCAGGGCCTTGCGTTCGTCCGGCGACGCGCCCACGTTGTGCCAGGTCAGCGCCGCTTCGTGTGCGGCGGCGCCGTAGCGCCAGCTCATGTTCACCACGCGCAGCTTCTGCGCCTTGAAGCCGTCCACCATCGCCTGGTAGCCCTGGGCCCAGCGGCGCGATCGCTCCTCGGTGGGCAGGGTGGGCTCGCTGCGGTGGTTGTAGAGCAGGGTGGCGGCATGCACGCGGGCGAAGGGGTTGCCATCGACCGCGATGCCCGCCACGTGCGTGCCGTGGGTGTAGACGCTGGCCAGCGACAGGTCTTCCTGGAAGGCCTTCACCTGATCCGGCTTCAGCGTGGCCACCGCCTGCTTCAGCCGGCGGGCGTCCTCGGTGTCCAGCGCGGCGCGCAGGTCCATGCTGCCCTTCACCAGCTGGCGCAGTTCGGGCCAGCGCGGGGCGGCCTCGCCCAGCGGGCGCAGCAGGTCCACCTTGTTCAGGCGGCCGTCGTCGCCCATCGCCAGGCCGGGGTCGGCCGTGGCCTTGAAGAGCTTCAGGTCGACGCCCGAATCCCAGATGCCCACGCCCACGGGCGTGCCCCGGGCCGTGGCCGGGATGGCGAACTGGCGCGGCGTCCAGATGTCGGGCTTGGCCGGTGTCGCCACGCTGTTGCGGTCGATCACGGCCTGCAGGCCAGCCACCAGCGCGGCCTTCAGAGGGAACACCCGCTCTTCCTGCAGCCGCGCACCCAGGATCGATCCCACCAGGCCTTCGGGCACGGTCAGGTTCATGTTGCGGGCGGCGACGTCCAGCTGCTGCTCGAAGGCGCCGCGCACCAGGGCCGGGTTCATCAGCTCGAACTGGCCCTTGCTGCCCTTGATCTGGTCGGCGGCATCGGCCCAGTTCACCGCGCCGTAGCGCTTTTCGACCTCGGCGCGCACCCAGGCTTCGTCGCGCTGGCCGGTCTGCTGGTCGGCGATGATCTGCGCCAGCAGCCCGGTGGTGGCGCGCGGGCCGGGCTTGTCCTGCAGGCGCCGCAGCTGGTCCACCAGGCCCGGCACGGCGGCCCAGTCGCCCTTGAACTGGGCGATCGTCAGCAGCTGGCCCAGGTAGGCGCGCAGCGTGGCGGCGTCCTGGATGTCGTAGTTGGCCAGATCGGCCCGGATGTTTCTTTCCAGCGGCTCGGCCAGCGCCAGCAGCTCGGCGCGTGGTGCGGTCAGGTACTGGCTGGGCAGCTTGGCCAGCGTCTGCGTGCGCCGGGGCAGCTGCTCCTGGCTGGTGATGACGGTCTTGGCCGGCGCAGGCGGGGTTTGCGCCAGGGCAGGCAGGCTCGCGGCGATCAGCGCGGCCAGCACAACAGGGCGGAAGGTCACGGAACAGGCTCCAGGGTTGAACGAAGCTGCCAATCTAGGGCCCGCCGGCCCGGTGCCGGCCCGCCATGCGATGAAGGCGCCGGCCGCGTGTTCGGACGGTCGATTCCGCGTCATGAGCGCAGCTGCCCCCATGCCGCGGAGGGCCCGGCAGGCGCGGCGTCGCGGCCGGGCCTGCGGGACAATCCGCGGCATGCAAACCCCGATCGAATGGCTGCCCGCCGCAGGCACCCCGCAACAGCTGATCCTGCTGCTGCACGGCTGGGGCGGCGATGGCACCCACCTCGCGCCGCTGGCGCAGGCCCTGCGCCAGCAGTTTCCGCAGGCGGCGGTGCTGGCGCCCGATGCCCCGCACCCGGCCGATGCCGCCGTGGCGGGCCGGCCCGGCCCGGGCGGGCGCCAGTGGTACAGCGTCGACGGCTTGACGCAGGCCAACTGGCCCGTGCGCGTGGCCGCGGCGCTGCCGGCGCTGCGCACCTGGGTGCAGGCCCAGCAGCAGCGGCTGGGCGTGGGGCCGGCGGCCACCTGCCTGGGCGGGTTTTCGCAAGGCGCCGTCCTGTCGCTGGCGCTGTCGGCGCAGCACGACGGCCTGTGCGGCCGGGTGCTGGCCTTCGGCGGCCGTTATGCCGAAGCGCCGCTGGCCGCGCCGCGCCACACGACCATCCACCTGTTCCACGGCAGCCGGGACAGCGTGATCCCCGCCCAGGGCTCGCGCGACGCGCTGGAACTGCTGGCGGCACTGCAGGGCGATGCCACGCTCGACATCGCCGAAGGCGTGGGCCACGAGCTGCACCCGGCCCTGGTGCATTGCGCGCTGCAGCGCCTGCAGACGCACATCCCGCTGCGCACCTGGCAGGAAGCCCTGGGCGCGGCGCCACGCCGGCCGGGCGAAGACTGAAGCCGCCGGCCGCCCCCGGCATCGCCCCCGCACCGGCCCTCAGCACCTGTTGACTTACTGCATTGCCATGCTCTTCCTGCTGTCCCCCGCCAAATCGCTGAACTACGAGACACCCGCGCCTGCGCCCGTGCTGCGGCACGCCACCGATCCGCTGTTCGCGCCGCAGGCGGCCGAGCTGATCGCGCTGATGCGCCGCAAGCCCGCGGCCGAGGTGGCGGCGCTGATGGACCTCTCTGCGCCGCTGGCCGAGCTGAACGTCGCGCGCTACCAGGCCTGGCAGCGCGAGGCCACGCCAGCCAACAGCAAGCCCGCGGTGCTGGCCTTCGACGGTGATGTCTACGACGGCTTGAACGCCCGCACCCTGGCCACGGCCGACCTGGCCTGGGCGCAGGACCACCTGGTGCTGCTGTCGGGCCTGTACGGCGCGCTGCGCCCGCTGGACCGCCTGCAGCCCTACCGCCTGGAGATGGGCACCGCGCTGGCCAACCCGCGCGGGCGCGATCTCTATGCCTGGTGGGGCGACACCGTGGCCGATTACCTGAACGAACGCCTGGCCGGAGAACGCAGCCGCACGATCGTCAACCTGGCCTCGATCGAATATGCCAAGGTGGCGCTGCGCCCGGCGCTGCAGGCGCGCGTGGTGGACTGCGTGTTCGAGGACTGGAAGGAAGGCCGCTACAAGATCATCAGCTTTTTCGCCAAGCGCGCGCGCGGGCTGATGGCACGGCATGCCGTGCAGGTGCGGGCGCGCAGCGTGAAGGCGCTGGAGAGCTTCGACGCCGACGGCTACGCCCTGGCCCCGGCTGCCAGCGGGCCCGACCGGCTGGTCTTCCGCCGGCGCGTGCAACCCGGCTGAGCGCCGGGCGCGGCCGGGTGAAAATGGCGCCATGGCTGCCCTCGCACAAACCATCACCCCCGAACTGCGCCTGTGGATCATTGCCCAGGCCGAAGCCGGCTGCCGCCCCGAAGACGTCCTGAAGGCCATGCAGGCCAGCGGCTGGGCGGAAGACGTCGCCATCGCCGCGCTGGAAGCCACGCTGACCGACCGCCTGGCCGAACTGCGCCCCGGCCAGGCCGCGGTGCCCGACAGCGCGGCGACGGCGCTGCCCGAGCCGGACCTGGCCGGCGCGCCCAGCGTGCTGCAGGCCGAAGGGCACGCGGTGCGGGTGCTGACCACGATGCGGCACCCGCGCGTGGTGGTGTTCGGCGGCCTGCTCAGCGACGCCGAATGCGAGCAGCTGATGGCGCTGTCGCGCCCGCGCCTGGAACGCAGCAAGACCGTGGACAACGCCACCGGCGGCGACGAGATCAACGCTTCGCGCACCAGCGACGGCATGTTCTTCGAGCGCGGCGAAACCGCGCTCATCACGCGCATCGAAGCCCGCATCGCCGCCCTGCTGCGCTGGCCGGTGAACCACGGCGAAGGCCTGCAGATCCTGCGCTACCGGCCGGGGGCGGAATACCGCCCGCACCACGACTACTTCGACCCGGTGCACCCGGGCACGGCCAAGATCCTGGAGCGCGGCGGCCAGCGCCTGGGCACGCTGGTGATGTACCTCAACACGCCCGAAGGCGGCGGGGCCACGACCTTCCCCGACGTCGGGCTGGAAGTGGCGCCGGTGCGCGGCAACGCCGTCTTCTTCAGCTACGACCGCGCCCACCCCAGCACGCGCACGCTGCATGGCGGCGCGCCCGTCACGGCGGGCGAGAAGTGGGTGGCCACCAAGTGGCTGCGGCAAGGGGTGTTCGTCTAGCCTGCAGCCAGGCTCAGGGCATCCCCAGGCCCTGCATTTCGGCCGATTCCAGGGTGCGCCGGCCCGGCCGCCCCTCGCGCACGGCGCGCAGCAGCGCGCGGGCCACGAAGGCCGCATCGATGGGCCGCCATGCCGCCGGCACCAGGCGGCCCAGCGGCTGCAGCAGGGCCAGGCCCAGGGCCTCGGCACGGCGCGGCGGCTGGCCCAGCGCGGCACGGTTGCCGGCCAGCAGCGAGGGCCGCGCAATGCACAGGCTCTCGAAGCCCAGTGCCGTGATCGCATCCTCGGCCTCGCCCTTCACGCGCGTGTAGAAGCTGCCCGCACCGGCACGGGCGCCCAGCGCCGAGACCAGGCCGAAGCGGCGCACTCCTGCAGCCTGCGCTGCCTTGGCAAAGGCCAGCACGGCGTCGAAATCCACCGCGCGAAACGCCGCTTGAGACCCCGCCTGCGCGATCGTCGTGCCCAGGCAGCAGAAGGCTTCCTGCGCCTGTGGCAGCGCGGGCAGGGCGGTGAAGTCCACCACCAGCGGCCGCAGCCGCGGGCCGCTGGGCGCGCGCGGCGTCTGCCGCAGCAGCATCAGCAGATCGCCCGGGCCCGTCCAGTGGCGTGCCAGTTCGTGGCCGATCAGGCCGGTGGCACCGGCAATCAATGCAGGCATGGGGCGGCAGGGGGCAGTGGTGGGGCACCCGAGGCTACTGCAGGCCGCCGGCCTCATCCCGATGAAGGGCCCTAAGGCTGGGGGTGAGGCATCGGCCGGTCTTCCCCACTCGGGTCGACGCCTCGCGCCGGGCCCCGCCCTACGCTGATGTCCAAGCCAACGCCAAGGTGCGCAGTGCCTGATCCAGCGATCGGCCTGCACAGCGCGGCGGGGGCCCACGTCGATCCACATCACCAGGGAGCACCACCATGACATCGATCCTCAAGACACTGGCCGCACTGTGCGCCAGCATCGCCCTTCCCCTCGGCGCCCAGGCCAGCCCGCTGACCTTCTACATGGGCGAAGTGACGCAGTACGCCGGCCTCACCATGTGCGCCAACAGCAACCTCAACACCGTGACCGCATCGCTGGCCACGGCCATCCGCGCCGACGGCTGGACGGGCTCGCGCTTCGTCAACGCGTCGGCCTGGCCGCAGGACTTCCGCGACAAGCTGTTCGACAGCGGCGGCCTGGACGACAGCTATGGCGACGCCGCCAGCCTGACGGTCTTCGCTGGCCACGGCAGCCCGGGGCGCGTGCTGTTCCAGCCGCGCAACGGCGTGTGCACTGCCAGCGCCGGCACCAACATGGCGCTGGGCGCGGGCTCCACTGGCGGCAACGCGGCCGTGGGCATGTGGCTGAGCTGCGAGATGCTGCGCGCCGGCCTGCTGGACGAAAGCACCTCGGCCTACCGTCGCATGAACCTGCGCCAGAGCCTGGGCTGGATGAACAGCATCGCCATCGGCGACAACGAGCCGCGCGACTTCTACAACAAGAGCAAGTCGATGCCCAACAAGGACGCCTGGCTGCAGCAGATGCGCGGCTGGGGCCGCCAGCCCATCGTCCTGACGGCCACCACGGCCAGCGACGCCGGCACCTGCTGGGCCATCCACGGCAGCCAGTCGCTGGGCCGCCGCGTCGTCGACCGGCTGGGCGGCAGCTGGGGCTACCGCTGCTGGGAATTCATCTCGTGATGCCTTGCCCCATCACGCCACAACGCAACAAGGACGAACCGATCATGAACAAGACCCAAGCCCTCATCACCGCCCGCACCCGCCTGGCCCTGGCCGCCGGCCTCGTGCTGGCCCTTTCCGCCGGCCAGGCGGCAGCGCAGGCCAGCCCGGCCGCCAGCGCACGGCAGGCCGAGCTCTCGCGCGTCGGCGCACTGCTGCCGCTGGCGCAGTTCGGCACGGCCGACAACACCCCGCTGGCCGTGGCCGCGCGCGCCGGCACGCTGGCCAGCCTGCTGGCCGGCAGCCCTGTGCCGGCGGCGGCGCCCGACGTGGCGGCGCGCGTGCTGGCCCTCTCGCCCGAGCGGGCCGAGTTCGCCGTGCGCAATGCCGGCGGTGCGCGCTTCCTGGTGGATGCCCCCGCGGAGCCGGCACGCGGGCCGCAGGCCGCGGCCGGGGCCAGCGATGAAGAGATCGCCGCCCACGCCCAGGCAGCGGCGCGGGCTTACGCCCGCGATCCCGCCGAGAGCATCCGCGTGCTGCTGGACGCACGCGGCCATGAGGCGCTGGCCCTGCATGGCGCCGTCGCTGGCGACTACCTCTCGCAGGCCGACGTGGGCGCCACGCAGGCCCGCGCCACCTTCGACAACGTGCTGCAGGCACTGCAGGCCAGCGGCACCAGCGGGCTGGGCGCGCTGGGGGTGGATGCCGTCAGCACGGCGCGGCTGATGCAAGCCGAACGCGCAGCGGACGGCCCCGTCACCACGCGCGTCAAGGCCTATCTCTTCGACGTGCCGGTGGTGGTGGGCGCGATCCCGGTGTTCGGTGCCGAAGCCTCGGTGGCCGTGCATCGCTCGGGGCAGGTCGCGTCGATCCGCCTGACGGGCCCGACCGCGCAGCCGGCACAGCGCGGCGCGGCCCTGGTGCGCACCGTGTCGCCCGATGTGCTGGAGCGCCGCGCGCGCGCCGAGCACCCGGGTGCCAAGATCGTGCCGCTGGGCGTGCAGTACCCCTGGCTGGCAACGCAGGACACCGCGCTGGCGGCCCGCCCGCGCCAGGTGTTCCAGGTGCAGCCGCGCGGCATGGCCGATGATGGCCAGGCCACGGGCGGCCGGCCGCATTACGTCTTCTACTCGGTGGAAGACATGCGCGCTGCGCCTCTGGTGTGGCCGCAGCCGCAGCCGCAGGCCCGCGGCGACAAGCGCTAGCGGAACTGATCCAGCAGCCGCTCCAGTGCCATGCTGAACGGCGCATTCAGCGCCGGCAGCATGGCCAGCAGCCCCAGCAGGCCCACGCCCAGCGTGATGGGGAAGCCCACCGCGAAGATGTTGATCTGCGGCGCCACGCGCGTGATGGCGCCCAGCACCAGGTTGACGAACAGCAGCATGCTGACCAGCGGCAGGGCGATCCACAGGCCCGTGGCGAAGACCTCGGCCCCCCACTGGTGCGGCAGCGTGGCGCGCACGAAGGCGAAGGGCTCGGGCCCGATCGGAAAGGCGCTGAAGCTGTCGGCCAGCGCCATGATGACGAGCAGGTGCCCGTTGATGATGACGAACAGCCACGCCACCAGCGTGCCGAAGAAGCGGCTGGTGGCCGTGGCCGTGCTGGCCGACAGCGGGTCGAAGAAGCCGGCAAAGTTCAGGCCCATCTGCAGGCCGATCACTTCACCGGCAAATTCCACCGCGGTAAACACGACGCGCACCGCGAAGCCCAGTGCCAGCCCGATCACGGCCTGCTGGGCCACCAGCAGCAGGGCCAGCGCGCTGTCCAGCGGCACGGGCGCGATCGGCGGCAGCGAAGGCTGCGCCGCCAGCGCGATGAACGCCGCCAGCCCCACGCGCACCCGCGCCGGCACCGCGCGCGAGCCCAGCACCGGCAGCGCCGCGAACAGGAAAAGCGCGCGCAGGAAGGGCCAGATCAGCGGCGTGACCCAGCCCAGGATCTGCGCTTCGCTGAAGCTGATCATCGGCGGCGCTTCAGCCCACGGCGGCCGGTATCGCCTGCAGCGTGCGCTGCAGGAATTCCACCAGCGTGCTCATCATCCAGGGCCCGGCGAACACCATCACTGCCACGGCGGCGACGATCTTGGGCACGAAGCTCAGCGTGGCTTCGTTAATCTGCGTGGCGGCCTGGAAGATGCTCACGACCAGGCCCACCACCAGCACCACGATCAGCACCGGCGCGCTCACCAGCAGCAGCATCAAGAGCGCGTTCTGGCCTTCGGCAAGGACTTGTTGTGCATCCATGGGGGGCAGCGCCTCAGGTGACGAAGGAAGCGGCCAGCGAGCCCAGCAGCAGGTTCCAGCCGGCGGCCAGCACGAACAGCATCAGCTTGAAGGGCAGGGCCACC
>JAIXZR010000257.1 GCA_027489455.1 Rubrivivax sp.
CCGCCAGGGCCTGCGCACCTTCGACACCACCTTCTATCAGGCGCCGGGGCGCATGAACGTGTTTGATGAGCACCCCTTCAAGGTGATCTTCGACTACGCGCACAACGCCCATGCCGTGGGCGTGATGGCCGACCTGGCCGAACGCCTGGACGTGCGCGGCCGGCGCATCGTGGTGGTGGCCGGGCCAGGGGACCGGCGCGATGAAGACATCCGCGACATCGCACTGGCCGTGGCCGGCCGCTTCGATCACTACATCTGCCGCCGCGACGACGGCCTGCGCGGGCGCGCGCCCGATGAAGTGCCGAACATGATCGCCGCCGTGCTGCGCGAACGCGGTGTGCCCGAGAGCGCCATCACCATCATCCCCGACGAGCAGGAAGCCATCGACGCCGCGCTGCGCATGGGCCAGGTGGGTGATCTGCTGCTGGTGTTTGCCGACGCGTTGACGCGCAGCTGGAAGCAGGTGACGAAGTTCAGGCCCGAAGGCGCGGCAGCGCCAGCGGCTGTGGCACCGGTGAAGCGCACGCTGGCGGCAGCGGCAGAGGAGTCGGGCGACAAGGGCAAGACGGGCCAGACGGGCCAGGATGAGGCCCGGCCGCTGTCCGACGACGGCAGCCTGCTGGCCGCCGGCTTCGTGCGCGACGAGCGCGGCTTGCGCTTCGTCGGCGAAGCTGCGGACTGAGCCCGCGCCCGCCGCCGCCCCGATGAACAGCGCTGCGGACGACCCGCCGCTGGCGTTCGAGGATTCGCGCCGCCTGCCCGGCCCCAACCGCTGGTTCGACCGGCCCGCGGTGGTGTTGGACGCGCTGGGCGGCGCCGCGCAGGACGACGCGGCCGTGGCGGCCTGGGCCGAGCGCGTCGAGCGCCTGTGCGCGGCGCTGGGCTGGCCGGCGCCACAGCCGCGTGCGCATCGCCACGGGACTGCGGCTGCGGGCGGCCTGGTGCTGGCCTTCGCCGCGCCCGAAGACTTGCTCTTCACCGCCACCGAGGTCAACGAATGGGCCTGGGAGCGCAGTGCCGATGCGCAGCACCCGCTGGCGGCCGTTGGCATCGTCGCGCTGCAGCCCGCGCTTGACGATTTGCCCTGGCTGCAGGCCGAGTTCACGCGCCGCGCCGCGGCCGAACGCAGTGCGCCGCTGCAGCGCCTGAAGGCGGCGGCACGGGCGCGCCGGCTGCCGGTGTTCGAGGACGACAGCCTGTCCATCGGCGCCGGCTGCGGCAGCATCACCTGGCCGCGCGCCGCGCTGCCGCTGCCGCTGGACGTGCCCTGGGCGCGGCTGCACGACGTGCCCACGATCCTCGTCACCGGCAGCAACGGCAAGACCACGACGACACGGCTGCTGGCCGCGATGGCCACTGCGGCCGGGCAGGTGCCCGGGCTGTGCAGCACCGAAGGCGTGCGGGTGGGCAGCGAGACCGTGGCGCAGGGCGACTACTCGGGCCCGGCCGGCGCGCGCGCCGTGCTGCGCGATGCGCGCGTGGGCTTTGCCGTGCTGGAAACCGCGCGCGGCGGCCTGCTGCGCCGCGGGCTGGCCGTGCGCCGGGCCGATGCCGCCGTCATCACCAACGTCAGCGCCGACCATCTGGGTGAATACGGCATCCATAGCGTGGCCGATATCGCGCAGGCCAAAGCCGTGGTGCTGCACGCCGTTGCCGCTAGCGGCTTGGCGGTGCTCAACGGCGGCGACGATGTGCTGATGGCCATCGCCGCACCCCTGGCCCCGCCCGGCCGGCTGGCGCTGTTTGCCGCCGACCACGCCCACCCGCGGCTGGCGGCCCACCGCGCAGCCGGCGGCACCACCTGTGGCGCGGCCCAGGGCCGGCTGTTGCTGTGCGAAGGCGCAGAGGTTTCGGCCATGGACCTGGGCGACATCACCGCGATGCCGCTCACGCTGGGCGGCGCGGCCCGCTACAACCTGGAGAACATCGCCGCCGCCGTGCTGGCCGCGCGCGCTGCCGGTGTGCCGCTGGCGGCCGTGCAGGCCACGCTGCAGACCTTCGGCGCCCGCCCGCAGGACAACGCCGGCCGGCTGGAACGCTGGGCCTGGCGCGGTGCGACCGTGCTGGTGGACTACGCCCACAACCCCGACGGCCTGGCCCAGCTGCTGAGCGTGGCCCGCGCACTGCAGCCGCGCCGCCTGGGCCTGCTGCTGGGCCAGGCCGGCAACCGCGACGACGCGGCGATTGCCGAGCTGGCACGCACCGCGGCGGGCTTCGCGCCCGACCGCATCGTCGTGAAGGAACTGCCGCGCATGCTGCGCGGGCGCGCACCGGGCGAAGTGCCTGCCCTGATCCTGGCCGCGCTGCGCGAGGCCGGAGTGCCTGCCGAGGCGACGTCGTTGGAGCCCGACGAATCGCAGGCCGCAGTCAGCCTGCTGGACTGGGCCCGCCCGGGCGACGTGCTGGTGCTGCCCGTGCACACCACCGCTGTGCGCGAGACGCTGGCGCAGCGGCTGGCCGGCGGCGAGCCGCATTGATATCCCTGCTGGCCACCGGCCAACCGCCGTCTCAACGCCCCAGCCAGGCCAGAAGCCCCAGATAGCTGGCGCACCCGGCCAGCAGCGCCACCACGCCCTGTCGCGTGGCCCACCACGTGGCTGCCAGCATCAGGGCCGAGAGCAGCCGCGCGTCGGTGGCCAGGCCCCAGCCCACGCCTTCGGTGAGGAGGCTGCTGCGCAGGATTTCGGGCACGGTGATGGCCACCAGCGCCGCCAGTGGTGCCGCGCGCAGCGCGCGCTCCAGCGCGCCGCGCGGCTGCCAGTGCGCCGGCAGCACCAGGAAGAAGCAGCGCGCCAGCAGCGTGACGCCCACCAGCGCCACCAGCAGCACCCATAGTTCCAGATCGCCGTAGCCGGGCATCGTGCAGCCTGCCTCAGCGCGGCGCCCGCTCGCGCTCGCGTCCCACCCACAGCGCGGCGGCCACGCCGGCCAGCACGGCGGCCACGGTGCCGGCGCGCTGCGGCCAGTCCAGCGTGGCCACGGCCACGCCAGCGCTGGCGACGGCTGCCGCCCAGGCCGGGCGGCCCGCCAGCAGCGGCAGGGCGATGCCGAACAGCGCCAGCACGCCCAGGTAGGCCAGCTCCGGGCCGTAGGGCAGCCGGTCGGCCAGCACGATGCCGGCCACCGAGGCGGCCGTCCACGTCAGCCAGGTGGCCACGTTGGCGCCCCACAGGAAGGCCACCCGTTGCACCAGCCGCCCCTGCTGCCGGCGCAGCATCAGTGCCGCCAGCGGGCCGTCGATGGTGACGAAGCCGATCGCCAGCCGGTGCGCCAGCGGCAGCCGGCGCAGGTGCGGCGCCAGCGTGGCCGAGTAGACGACGAAGCGCAGGTTGGCCACCAGCGCCGTGAGCAGCAGCGTCGGCACGGCCACCGCAGCGCCCAGCAGCGGCAGCACCGCCAGCTGCGAGGTGCCGGAGTACACGGCGAAGGTCATCCACAGCGCCGGCAGCAGCTCCAGCCCCACCTTCACCATCGCGATGCCGGTGGCCAGCCCCCAGGCCGCCATGCCCGGCAGGCTGGCCCCCACCGCGCGCAGGCCGGCCACGAAGGCCGCGCGCCGCGCGGCGTGGGCGGCGGTCACGCGGTGGGCGGCGCGGCCAGGCCGAGCTCTTCGGCCATCAGGCGCCGCATCACGAACTTCTGCGCCTTGCCCGTCACCGTCATCGGGATCTCGGCCACGAAGCGCACGTAGCGCGGCACCTTGTAGTGCGCGATCTGCCCGCGGCAGAAGGCGCGGATCTCGTCCTCGGTGGCCTGCGCGCCGGGCTTGAGCACGATCCAGGCGCAGACCTCCTCGCCGTAGCGCGCATCGGGCACGCCGAAGACCTGCACCTGCGCCACCGCCGGGTGGCGGAACAGGAACTCCTCGACCTCGCGCGGGTACACGTTCTCGCCGCCGCGGATGAGCATGTCCTTCACGCGGCCGACGATGTTGCAGTAGCCCTCGGCGTCGATGGTGGCCAGGTCGCCGGTGCGCATCCAGCCGTCCACCACGGCCTCGGCGGTGCGCCCGGCGTCGGCCCAGTAGCCCTGCATCACGCTGTAGCCGCGCGTGCACAGCTCGCCGGTCTGGCCCACGGGCACGGTGCCGCCGGCGCTGTCGACGATCTTCACCTCCAGGTGCGGCATCACGCGGCCCACGGTGGAGACGCGGCGCTCCAGCGGGTCGTCGATGCCGCTCTGGAAGCTGACGGGGCTGGTCTCGGTCATGCCGTAGGCGATGGTGACCTCGCGCAGGTTCATCTGCGCGTGCACGCGCTTCATCACCTCGATGGGGCACGGGCTGCCGGCCATGATGCCGCCGCGCAGCGCGCTCAGGTCGACTTCGGCGAGCAGCGGGTGGTCGAGCTGCGCGATGAACATCGTCGGCACGCCGTGCACGTGCGTGCAGCGCTCGCCGTGCAGCGCCTGCAGCGTGGCACCGGCGTCGAAACCCTCGCCGGGGAACACCATCGTGGCACCCGTCACGGTGCAGGCCAGCGAGCCCATCACCATGCCGAAGCAGTGGTATAGCGGCACGGGGATGCACAGCCGGTCGCCCTCGCGCAGGCCCATGGTGCGGGCCACGTCGCGCGCGTTGTTGACGATGTTGTGGTGCGTCAGCGTCGCGCCCTTGGGTGCGCCGGTGGTGCCGCTGGTGAACTGGATGTTGATGGCGTCATGGCAGCTCAGCGCGGTGCCGAGCCGCCGCGCCTGTGCCACGGCTTCGTCATGTGCAGAACGGCCAGCGGGACCGTCGGCGCCAGCCAGCAGGTCTGCAAAGCGGAACATGCCTGGCGTGGCCTGGACGCCCAGGCTGATCACCGCGCGCAACTGCGGCAGCCGCTCGGCGTGCAGCCGGCCCGGCGTGGCCGTGGCGAGCTCGGGCGCCAGCGCCTGCAGCATGCCGAGGTAGTCGCTGCTCTTGAAGGCCGCGGCCGTGATCAGGCCCTTGCAGGCCACCTTGTTGAGTGCGTATTCCAGCTCCGCCAGCCGGTAGGCCGGGTTGACGTTGACGAGCACGAGGCCGATGCGCGCCGTGGCGTACTGCGCCAGGATCCACTCCGGCCGGTTGGGCGACCAGATGCCGAGCCGGTCGCCGCGCTCGAAGCCCAGCTGCAGCAGCACGCCGGCCAGCCGATCCGACAGCTCGCGCAGCTGCGACCAGGTCCAGCGCACGTCGGCGCCGCCCCCAGCCTGCGCATCCACGGCACGGAACACGCAGGCCAGCCCATCGGGCTGCCGCGTGGCGGTCGCGTCCAGCCACTCGGCGATGGTGCGTTCCGACAGTGGCGGCGCGGTCTCGCCACGCACGTGCGACAGCCCCTGCGCCGGCGCGCGGGCCGCAGGCGATGGCGCCTGGAAGGTGGGCATCCGATGTCCTCCAGCAAGGTGGCTGGCCCCGGGGGGCCAGCGCGTCACTCAAGGCTTGGTGGGTGCCGGCGTGGGCGCAGGCCCGAAGCTCGGCGGGGCTTCTTCCTCTTCTTCTTCCGGCGTGATGTTGAGGTTGACGTTCTCCACGTCCAGCACCTTCTGCTCGCCCAGGCCGTAGAGCACGATCTCGGGCTTGAAGATCACCGCCGCCACCATGATGAGCTGCAGCACCACGAAGGCGATCGCACCGCGGTAGATGTCGCCGGTCTTGAAGGCCGGGATGCGCTGGCGCGTCACCTTGTCCACGTACTCGGTCTTGGGCGCCACGCTGCGCAGGTAGAACAGCGCGAAGCCGAAGGGCGGCGTCAGGAAGGACGTCTGCAGGTTCAGCGCGATCATCACGCCGAACCACACCAGGTTGATCTCCATCTCCTTGAGCACCGGCAGCAAGAGCGGCAGCAGGATGAACGCGATCTCGAAGAAATCGAGGAAGCACCCCAGGATGAAGACCAGCAGGTTGACGAACAGCAGGAAGCCCAGTTCCCCGCCCGGCAGCGCACTGAACAGCGCCTTCACCCACACCGGGCCGTCGATGGCCTGGAAGGTCAGCGCAAAGATGGTCGAGCCGATCAGCACGAACATCACGAAGATCGACAGCCGCGCCGATGAATCCAGCGCCTGCTTCAACAGCGTCCCGGTCAGCCGCTTGCGCGTCAGCGCCATCACCAGTGCGCCGGCTGCGCCCATCGCGCCGCCTTCGGTGGGCGTGGCCACGCCCAGGAAGATCGTGCCCAGCACCAGGAACACCAGCAGCAGCGGCGGGATCAGCACGAAGGTGACCTGCTGCGCCAGCGTCGACAGCAGCTTCGTGCGCGCTGCCTTGTCGATCATGGCCACCAACCAGGCGAAGAAGATGCCGACCATCAGCGCCACCACCACGCGCTCGTCGGTGGGCGGTGCGAAGTTCGGGTCTCCGCCCAGCTTGGCCTTGATGGCAGCCCAGTGCGTGAAGGTCTGGTGGCCGACGATGATGCTGGCCAGCGTCAGCAGGCCCAGCGACTTGTGGCCGCTGTTGCCGTTGGGCTCGTGGTAGACCAGGGCTTCGGCGGGCAGCGCGGGCACCCACTTCGGGCGCGTGACGGCCAGGATCATGATGGCCACCATGTACACGCCCACCAGCATGAAGGCCGGAATGAACGCGGCCTTGTACATGTCGCCCACGCTCTGGCCCAGCTGGTCGGCGATCACGATCAGCACCAGGCTGGGCGGGATGATCTGCGCCAGCGTGCCTGAGGCGGTGATGACGCCGGCCGCCAGCGGCCGGTTGTAGCCGTAGCGCATCATGATGGGCAGCGAGATCAGGCCCATCGAGATGACCGACGCCGCCACCACACCCGTGGTGGCCGCCAGCATCGCCCCCACCAGCACAACGGCGATCGCCAGGCCACCGCGGATGGGCCCGAAGACCTGGCCGATGGTGTCCAGCAGGTCTTCGGCCATGCGGCTGCGTTCGAGGATCAGCCCCATGAAGGTGAAGAACGGGATCGCCAGCAGCACGTCGTTGGCCATGATCCCGTACAGGCGCAGCGGCAGTGCATTGAAGAACTGTGCCGGCACCAGCCCCAGTTCCACCGCGAGCCAGCCGAAGCTCATGCCCGTGGCCGCCAAGGCGAAAGCCACCGGGAAGCCTGTCAGCAGGAACAGCAGCAGGCTGAGGAACATGATCGGCGCGATGTTGTCGGCGATGAAGCTCATGGCTTGCCCCCCTCGGTACCCGCCTTGGCCGCGGCGGCATCGCGCGCCTCGGCCTCATGTTTCAGTTCCTGCAGCAGCAGCTCTTCGTCCGTCACTTCGGGCTTGGCATGCGGATCAGGCCCGGCGCCGGCAAGAAAGCCGATGCGCTTGAACAGCTCCGACAGGCTCTGCAGCGCCAGCAGCCCGAAGCCGATGGGTACCAGCGCGTACAGCGGCCAGCGGATCAGCCCGCCCGGGCTGGCCGACACTTCCTTGGTTTCCCAGGCCGACATCAGCGAAGGCAGGGACGTCCAGATCACGAAGCCGCACAGCGGCAGCAGGAAGATGACGATGCCCAGAACGTCGATCCATACCTGAGCCTTGCGCGACAGCTTGCTGGACAGCACGTCGATGCGCACGTGCTGGTCGTGCAAGAAGACATAGCCCGCCCCCAGCATGAACACGGCGGCAAACATGTACCACTGCGCTTCGAGGTAGGCATTGCTGCTCAGGTTGAAGGCCTTGCGCACGATGGCGTTGATGGTGCTCACCAGCACCGCGGCCAGCAGCAGCCAGTAGACGCTGCGGCCGATGCGCTCGGTGATCCAGTCGACGCCGCGACTGAAGCTCAGTAGGGCTTGCATGGGTGGGTTCCCTCCCCGGTGGACGTTGGTTCGGACGGCTGCTTTGTCAGCTTCACGTCAGTGATGTGCCGCCATCACGCAAAAGCCCCGCGTGGGCGGGGCTTGTACTGCGGGAGCGCCTGGCGGCGCAGGGCTTCAGTTGCGCAGCTGCTGCGCCATGAAGTCGTCGAAGGTGTTTTCCGTGAAGCGCATCCAGGACACCACTTCCTTCTGGAAGCCGGAATAGCTGTCGTACAGGCGCTTGAAGTTGGCGTTGCTGGCGCTCAGCTCGGCGTACATCGGCAATGCAGCCCGGTAGAAGCCTTCCATCACCGGGCGCGGGAACGGGCGCACCTGCGTGCCGCCGGCGATCAGGCGGCGCAGCGCGGCGCCGTTGCGGGCGTCGTACTTGGCCATCATGTCGGCGCTGGCTTCGTGCACGGCGGCGGTGAAGATGGCGCGGTACTCGGGGGTCAGCGCGTCCCAGGCCTTGTTGTTCACCAGCCAGCCCAGTGCGGCGCCGCCTTCCCAGAAGCCCGGGTAGTAGTAGAACTTGGCGACCTTGTTGAAGCCCAGCTTCTCGTCGTCATACGGGCCCACCCATTCGGCGCCGTCGATGGTGCCGCGCTCCAGCGCGGGGTAGATGTCGCCGCCGGGGATCTGCTGCGGCACTGCGCCCACGGCCGAGAACAGGCGCCCGCCCAGGCCGGGGATGCGCATCTTCAGGCCCTTGACGTCGTCCATGGTGTTGATTTCCTTGCGGAACCAGCCGCCCATCTGGGCCCCGGTGTTGCCGCACAGGAAGTGACGCATGCCTTGCGGACGCAGGAAGTCGTTGAACAGCTTGTCGCCGCCGCCTTCGAACCACCAGGCGTTCATCTGCCGGAAGTTCATGCCGAACGGAATGCACGAGCCGAAGGCCCAGGCCGGGTCCTTGCCCACGTAGTAGAAGGCTGCGGTGTGCGAGCACTCCACGGTGTTGGCCGCGACGGCGTCAGCCGCTTGCGGCATCGGCACGATTTCACCGGCCGGCGCCACGCTGATCTGGAAGCGTCCGCCCGTGGCTTCGCTGATGCGCTTGGCCGTGTCTTCAGCCGCGCCGTAGATGGTGTCCAGGGCCTTGGGGAAGCCCGACGAGCAGCGCCAGCGCACCGTCGGCTGGGCGCCGACCACGGCGGGGGCGGCCAGCAGGGCCGCGCCAGTGGCGCCCACGGTGGCACGGGTGATGAATTTGCGGCGTTCCATGAAAAGTCTCCAGTGATGCAAGAAATGGTTGGAAATCTGCAGCCCTGCGAGCCCGGTCCTGCGGCGCACCTGGCGTGAGAAGCCGCGAACAGTAAAGAAGAGACTTTCTTTGCCCAAGGCGATTTAATCGCGCCCTGGATTCCATTTTCTGGAGGTGTTGACGCACATGGACCAGCTCAACTACAAGCACCTGCATTACTTCTGGATGGTGGCCCGCTGCGGCGGCGTGGCCCGCGCTGGCGAGCGGCTGCACGTGACGCCGCAATCCATCAGCACGCAGATGCGGCAGCTCGAAGCCGTGATCGGCAGCCCGCTGTGGCAGCGCGCCGGGCGCAAGCTGGAGCTGACGGAAACCGGGCATCTGGTGCTCGAGTACGCCGACCGCCTGTTCACGGTCGGCGAAGCCCTGAAGGAAGCCTTGCGCGGGCGCCCTAGCAGCGCACGCACGTCCTTCCGTGTGGGGGTGACGGGATCGGTGGTGAAGGTGGTGGCCTATCGCCTGATCGCCCCGGCCCTGCAGTTGCAGCCGGCACCGCGGCTGCAGTGCCGCGAGGGCCGCTTCGGCGAGCTGCTGTCGCTGCTGGCGGTGCATGAGCTCGACCTCGTGATCAGCGACCGCGCGATGCCGTCGTCGATGAACGTCAAGGGCTTCAACCACCTGCTGGCCGAGTGCGGCATGACCTTCCTGGCCACGGCGGCGCTGGTGCGGCGCCTGGGCCGGCGTTTCCCCCACAACCTGCAGGGCGCGCCCATGCTGTTGCCAGGCGGCGACTCGGCCGTGCGCCCGCAGCTGCTGCGCTGGCTGGACGCGCAGGGCTTGCAGCCCGAGGTCGTGGGCGACTTCGACGACACCGCGGTGATGAAGGCCTTTGGCCAGGCCGGCGCCGGGGTCTTCGCGATGCCGACGATGGTGGCGGCCGAGACGGCGCGCCAGTTCGGCGTGGTGGCCCTGGGCAGCACCGACAAGGTGGTGCACCAGGTCTACGCGGTGTCCGGGGAGCGGCGGTTGTCGAACCCCGCGGTGCTGGCGATCAGCGACGCCGCGCGGGCCGCGGCGCCGGCGGCCGGCTGATCTTCGCCGCGGTGCGCCTTGCCCCCCCGGGACGGGGGGCTCAGGCCACGGTCTCGGGGCTGTCCCAGGGGGCGGGTTCCCCCGCAGGACCCGGCGGCGTGGCCCTGGCCGGCGTGGGTGCATGGGCCGCGGCCGGTGCCGCAACCGATCGCTCCTGCAGCCCACCCAGCGCTTCCACCAGGGCGGGCAGCAGCTGGCGCAGCTCGCCGGTGGCGATCGCCACATCGGCGTCGAAGCCGCCTTCGCCGTCGTTCGCCCCCCGGCCCTGGTTCGCGGCATCGATGCCCGCGCCTTCCAGCACGCCGTCCAGCAGGTCGATCTTCTTCAGCGTCAAGGCCTCGGTCAGCACGAAGCTCACGCGGCCCTGCCACGTCATCGCCAGCTGGGTGGGCAGCTTGCCCTGGGCGATGTGCTCGCCCACTTCGTCGATGTCCAGCGTATGGCGGGCGTAGCGCACGGTGGCCTTCTCGCTGTCGGGCTGCTTGAGCTCGCATTCGCGGTCGATGCTGAAGCCGCTCGGGGCTTCCTTGCTCTGCAGCCAGGCCGCCATCGCGGTGGCCGGGGCCAGCGCGGTCTGCAGCAGAGCCAGCTTCAGCCCACCGCCCAGCAGCTCGATCAGCCGCGTCACGACCGTGTCCGCCTTCTTCGTGCTGCCCGCGCCCACCCAGACGGTGCGGCCCGCCGGGTCGATCCACACCAGCGTCTCGCTGCGCTTGGGGAAGGCGCGCGGCAACAGGGCGTGGACCACGGCTTCCTTCAGCTCCTTCACCCGCTTGCCCTTCGGGCGGCGGCCGGTCTCGGCCTCGATCTTGTCCAGCTCGGCCTGGATCTGCGTCTTCACCACGCTGCCGGGCACGGCCTTGGTCTCGGTGCAGATGCGCAGCACGATCTGCCCGCCCACGCTTTCGGCCAGCGCCGCGTGCTTGTCGCCGCGTGGCGGCACGAAGCCGCTGCTTTCAGGCTGGGTGGCCCCGCATTCGATGAAGGGGGCGGTGGCCAGGCGGGCATCGATCTCGGTCAGCGTCGGGGCGTCCCAGTGCTCGATGCGGTAGATCAGGGCGTTCTTGAACATGGCGGGGGTGGGGGATCGGGCGCGCAGTGTAGGCCCCCGCCTGTGGCCGGCCGCGCCGCCCCCGCCCCTTCAGGGCAGGCGCTGCATCACGCGCCGTGTTGCCGCCGGCCCTGCACCTGCTGCCAGCCCAGCAGCCCGGCCAGGCCGGCCAGCAGCATCAAGACGGTGGCGGGCTCGGGGATGGCGGCAGCCAGCTGCTCGCTGGCCACGCGCTGCAGCAGCACGGCCTGCGCGGGCGTGATGCCCAGATCGGCTGCGGCGCGCTCGTTCGGGCCCAGGCTCAGCGGGTCCAGGCCGGTGAGGGTGCCGAAGAGCGTCAGCGCGCTCAGGTACGAGCCGAACTTGCTGGCATGCGTGCCGTCGTCGAACCACAGGTCGATGAGGCCGTCGGTCTGCGCATCGGGGCCCCAGAAATCGCGCGTGGCGATGCCGCTGGCCACCGCGCGCATGAAGCTGCGGCCCACCGGCGCAATGCCGGCATAGCCCCCGCTGCCGTCGGCCGCCGCGTTGGCTGCCGCGGCGGCGTAGGCGGCGGCCAGCTCGTCCGTCATCGCTTCCAGGTTGGGGAAGAAGGTGGTGGCCGGCGTGGTGGTGCGGGTGACTTCGCCGGTGATCTCGTTCGTCGTCGTCACGAAGGCGCCGTTGACGAGGTTGGGCCGGGCCCAGGTCTCGTACAGGTACATCCGCGTGCTGCTGCTGGCATTGACGTTGGCCGGCAGCGTGCGCTGCGTGCTGCACGCGCCGCTGCTGTAGCCCAGGGCCACGCAGTTGGCCTGGTTGCCGCCGATGAAGTCGCGTTCGCGATAGGTCAGCGCGGCGCCCTGGTGCACCCAGTCTTCGATCAGGTCGGCATAGAGCCGCGTGTACTCGGGGTTGGACGCCAGCCCGGGCCGGCGCAGCAGGGCTTCGTCGCTCTGCTCCTGCAGCACCACCTGGTCCCAGCGCTGGCTGCCGATGTTGCTGCGCAGGTCCCAGCCCGCAGGGTTGGTGTTGAGCAGATGCCCGCGCAGCGAAGCGGCGTTGCGCGTGCTCATCGCCACGTCGTAGTTCAGCCCGGCCTGCACGGTGAACTGCTGGAAGATGCCCGCCACGCCGCCCCAGGGGCGGGGCTCGTAGGTGTTGGACCCAGCCGGGTTGGTGGCGAACATGCTGGCCGTCAGGTCGCGAACGTTGGCGGCGTTGTAGCTCATCACCGGGTCCACGCGGCCAAAGGTGTAGCTGTTGCCGACGAACAGCACGCTGATGGGCGTGCCAGGGGTGCCAGGTACCTGGGCGGCGGCCCAGGGGGCGGCGGCCAGCAAGGCGGTGCCGATCAGGCGGCGGGTGAGTGGGCGCATGACTGGGGCTCCGAGCGAGAGTTTCCGGGGATGGACCGGAAGACTACACCCGGATGTAGACACGCCGCCGGTGCATCCACGCCGCCAGCGCCCAGTAGACCGACAGGTTGGCCAGCGCGAACAGCAGCGAGCCCAGCCGTGGGTCGTCGCTCACCAGCCGGGCCAGCGGCGCGAACACCTCGCGCCAGGCCCAGGGCAGGGGCGACAGCCACTTCGGCGTGCCGTCGGCGGCCACGCCGTCGGGCCAGCGCAGCAGGCCCAGCACGCGCGGCACGAAGCCCGAGAGCACGAAGATGAAGAGCGGGTTCAGGCCGAAGACTTCGAAGAAACGCGCCCACGCCGGCAGCGGCTGGGCTGCGGCCGGCGCGCTGCTGCGCGGCTCCAGCCGGTGCAGCATCACCACCACCAGCGCCATGGCCAGCGCGGTGGTCAGCAGCACGTAGCTGGAGGTCCAGATCTTCTTGTTGAACGGGAACACCGCCTGCCACAGCAGTGCCAGCCCCAGCAGCACCGCCGCCCAGGCCAGCCCCTGCAGCAGCCGCGTGGCATCGGGCCGGGACGCTGCAGCACCTGCGCCTGCGCCCAGCAGCTGCCCCACCCACACGCCCAGCAGCACCTGCGCGATGGCCGGCACGGTGCTGGCCAGGCCTTCGGGGTCGAAGGGCACGCCTTCGCCGCGGTAAAGGTGCTGCGCGCCCAGCAGCGCGCGGTCCCAGTGCGTGCCGAAGAAGCCTTCCAGGCTGTACGGATCACCCGGTGCGCCCAGTGCCAGGCACGCCGCCCAGTAGCCCAAAAGCAGCGCAGCGGCAGCCGCCAGCAGCGCGTGCGGGCCGGCACGCCGCAGCGCCCAGGCGATGGCCGCCGCCGCGCCGAAGCACAGTGCGATGCGCTGCAGTACGCCCATCACGCGCAGCTGTTCCAGGCTGCGCCAGACCAGGTCACCCTCGGCCGACCAGCGCACCAGCGGGCTGATGTTGAGTGCCAGGCCGATGGCGAAGATGAGCACCGTGCGCTTGAGCACCTTCCACCAGAAGGCCGCCGGCGCCCCGGCCGCGAAGCGGGGCAGCACCAGCGCCAGCGCGTGCCCCACCGCAAACAGGAAAAACGGGAACACCAGGTCGGTGGGCGTGACGCCGTGCCAGGCGGCATGCGCCAGCGGCGGGTACAGGTGGGCCCAGCTGCCGGGGTTGTTGACCAGGATCATCAGCGCCACGGTGGCGCCGCGGAAGACGTCCAGGGATCGCAGGCGCTCGGTCATGGGCAGATCGACGACCCGGGGCCGGGCTGCGGCCTTCAGCGCAGCGCGATGTCGACGCTGCCGTCGGCCGCGGCCAGGCGCTGCTCGGCCGTGGCCACATCCACGCCGGCCTTCAGCATCACGATGGCCACCTTCACGCGCGAGCCGCAGGCCGCCAGTGCGGCGCGGGCGGCCGGCTCACTGGCGCCGCTGGCGCGCATCGTCAGCGCCAGCGCGCGCTTCACCAGCTTGGCGTTGGTGGCGCGCAGGTCCACCATCAGCGGGCCGTAGGTCTTGTTCAGCCGCACCATCAGGCTGCTGCTGAAGGTGTTGAGCGCGATCTTCTGCGCCGTGCCGGCCTTCAGCCGTGTGCTGCCGCTGATGACCTCGGGCCCGGTGTCCAGCAGCACGCCGATCTCGGCCGCGGCCAGCAGCGGCGCGCCGGGGTTGTTGGCGATGCCCACCGTCAGCGTACCGGCGGCGCGCGCGGCTTCGCAGGCGCCCAGCGCATAGGGCGTGCCGCCGCTGGCGGCCAGCAGCAGCAGCACGTCCTGCGGCGTGGGGGCCAGGGCCTGCAGGTCGGCGGCGCCCTGGGCGCGGTTGTCCTCGGCGCCTTCGACGGCCACGAACATCGCGCCCTCGCCACCCGCCAGCAGCGCCACGGCGCGTTCACGCGGCCAGCTGAAGGTGGGATGCAGTTCCACGCTGTCCAGCACGCCCAGCCGGCCGCTGGTGCCGGCGCCGGCATAGAGCAGCCGGCCGCCGGCGCGGATGCGCGGCACGGCGGCGTCCACCGCCCGCGCCAGCGCGGGGGCTGCTGCCTGCACGGCCTGCGCGGCCAGGGCCTGGTCGGCGACGAAGGCCCCGACCAGTGCCGCGGTGTCGTACTGGCCCAGCCCGGCGTGGCCGGGGTGGGGCTGTTCGGTGGGCAGGGGCGGTGTCATGAAAGGCGCAGGGTCGCGCGCGGCCCGGCCTGGCCCACGCGGTTGATGGCGCTGGCCACCAGGCGGTCGGCGCCGGCGGCGTCGACCTGCGTCTCGCTGCCCGGCAGCACCTGCAGCCGCCAGCGGCCCTCGCGGCGCAACCACACGGCCCAGCGGCGCACCGCCAGCCCCGGGCCGGGGCGCAAGGCCACCTGCGTGCCCATGGCTTGCAGCAAGGGTGCGCCGGGCAGGGCGTCGGGCAGCCAGGGCGTGGCCGGCACCAGTGCGGCTTGCGCGTACGGGCCGGCCAGCAGCCGCTTGGCCAGGCCGTCGCGGTCCTGCATCAGCGCCACCATGCTGAAGTGGATGTGGCCGCCAGCCCCCACGGGCCAGGCGTCGCCAGGCTCGGCGCGGGCGCGCTGCTGGGCGATCTGGTCCAGCAGCTCCTGCCCGGCCCAGACGTTCGGGCCCAAGGGTTCGCCCCGCGTGACGCGGCTGGTGAACAGCCCCGGCCAGACATGCCGCTGCGCGCGGTTGGCCGCCAGCCAGTAGTCCAGCAGCACCGGGAAGGCCTGGCCGGCGCGATCGATGGGCCAGTACAGCTGCGGCGCCAGGTAATCCAGCCAGCCTTGCTCGAACCACTTCTCGACATCGGCGTACAGCTTGTCGTACTGGCTGAAGCCGGTGATGCCCGGGGGCCGCTGGTCGGGGCGCGGCAGGCCGAAGGGGCTGATGCCCACCCGCACCCAGGGCTTGATGCCCTGCACCGTGCGCTGCAGGTCCTGTACGAGCGCATCGACCTGCGCGCGCCGCCAGTCGTCGCGCGCCAGGGTGCCGCCGCGCAGCTGGTAAGCGGCCCAGGCGGCGTCGTCGGGGAAGGGCTGGTCGACGCCGTCCACCGCCACCGGGTAGGGGTAGAAGTAATCGTCGATGTGCACGGCGTCGATGTCGTAGCGGCGCACGACGTCGGCCACCACCGCCAGCGTGTGCGCGGCGGCTTCGGGCTGGCCGGGGTCCATCCACAGCTGCTCGCCGTACTTCTGCACCAGCTGTGGCCGGCGCTGGGCGATGTGGCTGGCGGCCAGCGGCGAACGCGCTGCGCTGTGGCGTGCGCGGTAGGGGTTGAACCAGGCGTGCAGCTCGATCGCGCGGCGGTGCGCCTCGGCCACCCAGAAGGCCAGCGGGTCCCAGGGCGGCTCGCCCGCGGCCCAGGGCGGGCGGCCCTGTTCGCCGCTGAGGAATTCGCTCCAGGGTTCGAGCGTGGAGGTGAACAGCGCGTCGCAGGCCGGGCGCACCTGCAGGACGAGCGCGTTCAGGCGCAGCGCCTGCGCGCGGTCCAGGATGGCCAGGGCTTCGCTGCGCATCGCCGCAGCGCTGAGCCCGGGCCGGCTGGGCCAGTCGATGTTGGCCACCGTGGCCACCCAGGCGGCGCGGAACTCGCGCGGCTCGGGTGGCGGGTCTTCGCCCATGGGCGGGGCAGGGGGCAGCGGCGTGGCGCTGCCAGGGCCGGGGGCAGGCCGCGGCGCCGGCGTGCTGCTGCAGCCGGCCAGCCAGGCCAGGCCTGCGGCGCCCAGCAGGCGCCTGCGCGCGGGCGGCGGCGTCATGCGGGCGAACGCTGCGCCGTGCGCGGGGCCGGGCGGGGGCGCTTGCCCCTGGGCGCGGCGGCCTGCACAGGCGGCATCGCGCGCGCCAGAGGCGCCAGCACCGCGGCGGCGTCGATCACGCCGCCGCCCAGGCAGACATCGCCGTCGTACAGCACCGCGCTCTGCCCCGGCGTCACGGCCCATTGCGGCTGGTCGAACATCAGCTCGAAGCCATCGGCCGTGGGCTCGATGCGGCAAGGTGCGTCGGCCTGGCGGTAGCGCGTCTTGGCCGCCAGCCGGCCCGCGGCCGGCGGGTGGCCGGCAACCCAGCTGGTGTCACCGGCCCGCAGCGTGGGCGACAGCAGCGCCGGGTGCTCGTGCCCCTGCACCACGCGCAGCACGTTGTGGTCCATCTCCTTGGCGGCGACGAACCAGGGCGCGTGCAGGCCGGCAGTGGCGCTTTCACCACCCTTCACACCGCCGATCCCCAACCCCTGCCGCTGGCCCAACGTGTAAAAGCTCAGCCCCAGATGGCGGCCCACCTCGCGGCCGGCCTCGTCCAGCATCGGCCCCGGGGCGTGCGCCAGGTAGCGGTTCAGGAACTCGCGGAACGGCCGCTCGCCGATGAAGCAGATGCCGGTGCTGTCCTTCTTCTTCGCGTTCGGCAGGCCGATCTCCAGCGCGATGCGCCGCACCTCGGTCTTGGCCAGTTCACCCACCGGGAACAGCGTGCGCGCCAGCTGCGATCGCGTCAGGCGGTGCAGAAAGTAGCTCTGGTCCTTCAGCGGGTCCAGGCCCTTCAGCAGCTGGAAGCCTTGCGGGGTTTCGCGCACCCGCGCGTAGTGGCCGGTGGCGATCTTTTCGGCGCCCAGGCGCAGCGCGTGGTCCAGGAAGGCCTTGAACTTGATCTCGGCGTTGCACAGCACGTCGGGGTTGGGCGTGCGGCCGGCCTGGTATTCGCGCAGGAATTCGGCGAACACGCGGTCCTTGTAGTCGGCCGC
>JAIXZR010000284.1 GCA_027489455.1 Rubrivivax sp.
CGGCCCGGGGTGGCCGGGTCCTGCGTGTCGCGCGGCAACATGAAGACGCCGCCGCGCATCAGGATGCGGTGCACTTCCACCACCATGCTGGCGATCCAGCGCATGGTGAAGTCCTTGCCGCGCGGGCCGGTCTTGCCGGCGAGGCATTCGTCCACGTAGCGCTTGAGCGGCGGCTCCCAGAAGCGCGCGTTGCTGCTGTTGAGGGCGAATTCCTGCGTGTCCACGGGCACGCGGATGTCCGGGTGCGTGAGCTTGAACTCGCCCAGGTTCGGGTCCAGCGTGAAGCCCACCACGCCGTTGCCGACGCTGAGCACCAGCATGTTGGTGGGCCCGTAGAGCGCATAGCCCGCCGCCACCTGCTGCGCGCCGGGCTGCAGGAAATCGGCCTCCTGCACGTCGCGCCCCAGGCCGGCGGCGCTCTCGGGCAGGCGCAGGATGCTGAAGATGCTGCCCACCGGCACGTTCACGTCCAGATTGCTGCCGCCTTCCAGCGGGTCGAACACCAGCAGGTACTTGCCGCGCGCGTAGGCCGGCGGGATCTGCCGCGGCACGGCCATCGCTTCGCTGGCCATGCCGGCCAGGTTGCCGCCCCATTCGGTGATGCGGATGAAGATCTCGTTGCCCACCTCGTGCAGCGGCCGGTCCTGGCCGGCTGGCGTGGTGCCCGTCTCGTCGAAGCTGGGGGCGCCCAGCGCGCCGAAAGCCGCAGAGCGGGCAATCGACTTGCAGGCCAGGGCCACGTCCAGGATCAGCGCGTTGAGTTCGCCGCTGGCCCCCGGGAAGCGGCGCCGCTGCTCGATCAGGTACTGCGTGAGGGTGCGGCGGTGGGGCTGGAACATGGTGGCGGGAGCTGGCAGTCTTGGGTCAGGCTGTCGGGGCCGGCAAGTGCAAATGTAGGCGCGGCCAGCCTTCAGGGAAAGTCTGTCGTCTTGCCCCTGTTCCGTCAGGCCAGGCTTATGTCCACAATGAGCGCATGAACATCACGTTTCGCCAGCTGCGGGTTTTCACGGAAGTGGCGGCACAAGGCAGCATGGCGCGGGCGGCCGAGACCCTGCACCTGACGCCGCCGGCGATATCGATGCAGATCAAGGAAATCGAGGCGCAGGTGGGCCTGCCGCTGTTCGACCGAAACGGCCGCGCCGTGACGCTGTCGACCGCGGGCGAATACTTCCTCGTGCATGCCAAGCGCCTGCTGGCCGCGCTGAAGGACGCCGATCACGCGATGGCGCGCCTCAAGCGCGTGGAGCACGGCATGCTGACCATCGGCATGGTCAGCACGGCCAAATACTTCGTGCCGCACCTGCTGGCCCGCTTCCATCAAGAGCGCCAGGGCCTGGACGTGCGGCTGCGCGTGGCCGGCAACCGCGAGCAGCTGGTGGCACTGATGCAGGCCGGCGAGGTGGACCTGTCCATCATGGGCCGCCCGCCGCGCGAGGTGGCCACCCGCGCCGAAGCCTTCGCAGCGCACCCGCTGGTCTTCATCGCCCCGCCCGGGCACCCGCTGGCCGGGCGGCGCGATATCCCCGTGGCGGCGCTGGAAGACCACCCCTTCATCGTGCGCGAGCATGGCTCGGGCACCCGTTCGGCGATGGAGGGCTTCTTCGAGGAACACCGCTTCCAGCCGCGCATCGCGATGGAAATGTCCAGCAACGAGACCATCAAGCAGGCCGTGATGGCCGGCATGGGCCTGGGCTTCCTGTCGCTGCACACCGTGGGGCTGGAGCTCAAGAGCGATCTGCTCAAGGTGCTGGACGTGCAGGGCATGCCGCTGATGCGGATGTGGAACGTGGTCCACCTGGGCGGCAAGGTGCTGTCGCCAGCGGCCGAGGCCTTCCGCTTCTACGTGCTGGCGCACGGCGAGGCCCACCTGATCGCGCACGACACGCCGATCCTGGCGGCGATCGGCAAGCAGCGCGCCTGAGACGCTCAGGCCTTACGGGCGGCCTTCTTCGCCGGCGCCTTCTTCGCCACGGCCCCGCCGCCCTTGTTGAGCAGCGCGTCCAGGTTCTTCTCGATCTCGTTCTCGATCGTCTTGCTGAAAGCGCCCAGCAGGAAGCCCAGCTTGGCATTGAGATCAAAGTGGTCGGCCGCCACGACCAGCCGGCCGCTGACCCCGGTGCGGGTGAATTCCACGGTGTCGCTGGTCTCGCCTTCGATCACCGTGCAGGCCATGTCGAACTTCTCCTCGACGTCCTCGGCCCACTTCCAGGCGATCTTGCGCGCCTTGGCCAGGCCCAGGCTGTGGTCACGGTGGATGTGGATGTCGGCCATGTGCGGGGTTCCTCAGGAGGGTGACAGCAGTCTGCTGCGTCGTTCGGCCTTGGGCAAGCGGGCGAGCCCCTGCACCTCGGCATGGAAGCGGTTGAAATCGCGGCCCTGGCGCTCGTACAGGGCTTCGAAGGCGGGCACCAGTTCGTCGTAGGCGGCCTGCACGCCGAAAGCCGCATTGTTGGCGCGCTGCACCCAGCCGTCGTAGCCGGCAAAGCCGCCCCAGGGGCCAGCCTTGAGCGCGGCGTATTCGGCGCGGAAGGCGGCCATCACCGCCGCCTTGGCGCCGCGCTGGGCCTCTTCGCCCTGGCCGCTGGCGTAGACGGCCGCCAGGCGTTGGCGCGTGCGCTGCGTCAGGGCGCGGAAGTCGCTGCGGCGCGCGTCGCTGGCCGCGGCCTCGGCGCGGGCGCGCTCACGCCCGGGCTGCTGCAGCCACAGCGCGCTGCCGATGCGCTCCACCGCCACGGCATAGGATTCATTGAAGGTGGTGTCGTCGTCGGCATACGCCACCTGGTGCGCCAGCTCGTGGAACAGCAGCCGCGCCAGATCGGCCTCGGGCAGGCCCAGGAAGGTGTTGAGCAGCGGGTCGCCGCCCAGCCACTGCGTCTTCCCCAGGGTGCTGTAGGCCGGCACGCCGTACACGCTGGTTTCCCAGCCTTGTGCCTGCAACCCGGCGGCCAGGGCATCGGCCGGTGCGCGGCTGAAGTAGCCGCGGTAGCCGACGCAGCCCACGACCGGGAAGCACCAGGTCTTCAGCGTCAGCGACAGCTCGGGCGCGGCCACCACGTTGTAGACCGCCGCCGGCCGCTGCAGGTCGGCATAGCGGCGGTAGCTGGCGTTGTCGGGCAGCTGCAGCGCCGTCACCGCAAAGTCGCGCAGCTGCTGGGCCAGCAGCAGGCGCTCGCGCAGCGCCGGTGGGGTGGCCGGGTCGGCCAGCAGCTGCGACACCGGCTGCGCCGCCTGCACCATCCGCAGGTGGCCGCCGATGGCCTGGGCGTAGTACGACAGATCGGCACCCACGCGGGTCGATGCGCCGGATGGCCCGCCGCTGCCCGGGCTGGCGCAGCCCGTGCCCAGGCACAGCGCCACCACCGCCAAGGCCGCGGCGCCCAGCAGGCCGGCCCCTGCCACTAGCAGCCCCCGCCGGCGCACGTCTTCAAGACGTGGCGCGAGTGGCCGGGGCAGCGTCGGCGCGCTCGACCTCGACCAGGCAGTCGTAGAACGACGGCGCCCGGCCCATGTCCGTCAGCCGCTGGTGCGTCAGTTCGTTGACGTTGGTGCCGTTCAGTCCGAGCTTGCGCCACCAGATGCCCAGGCCGTTGACGACGCCGGGCCGCGCGCGCGCGCTCAGGTCGGCGCGGCAGACATAGCTGCCGCGATCGTTGAACACGCGTACCGTGTCGCCGCTGGCGATGCCGCGCGCGCCGGCATCCTGCGGGTGGATTTCCAGCCGCGGCTCCTTTTCCGCCGCGCGCAGGCTGGGCACGTTGACGAAAGTGCTGTTCAGGAAGTGCCGTGCCGGCGGCGAGATCATCGCCAGCGGGTAGCGCTGCGCCAGTTCGGGCGCGGCCGCGGCGCATTCGTAGTTCGGCACGTGGTCGGGCGCCTGGCCCCGTTCATCCACGGCCTGGGCCTTGCCGCTGGGGGTGGCAAAGCCGCCTTCGGCAAACGGCGCGTCGGGCAGCTTCAGCCGCGCCCAGCCCTGCGCCGCCAGGGCCTGCGGGTCCACCTGCTCGGGCTGGAAGGCGGCGCGGGCCATGGCCTCGTCGCTGTCGCGGAAGCAGGGCTCGTCGAAGCCCATGCGCGCGGCCAGGCGGCGGAAGATCTCGGCGTTCGACAGCGCCTGGCCCACCGGCGCGATGGCGGGTTCGTTCAGCAGCGCGTAGGTGTGGCCGTAGGACGTGTGGGCGTCCCAGTGCTCCAGCTGGGTGGTGGCCGGCAGCACGATGTCGGCGTGGTCGGCGGTGTCGGTCATGAAGTGCTCCAGCACCACCGTGAACAGGTCTTCGCGCCGGAAGCCCTGTGCCACGCGGCCGCTGTGCGGGGCCACGGCCACGGGGTTGCTGTTGTAGACGATCACGGCCTCGATCTTCGGGCCGAAGGCGGGGCTGGACTCGCGGTTCAGATCGTCGCCGATGGTGGACATGTTGATCGTGCGCGGCCGGCCACTGCCGTGCACCACGGACAGCAGGTCGGGCCGCTGCAGCCACGCGTCGCGGCGCGCCGGTGCAAACCAGCCGCTGGCCGACAGCAGCAGGCCGCCGGCGCGGTGGCGCCAGGCGCCTGTGAGGCAGGGCAGCAGGGCTACCAGGCGCACGGCGCTGCCCGCGCCGTGCACGCGCTGCATGCCGTAGTTCAGCCGGATGGCCGCCGGCTGCGTGCTGCCGTAATCGCGCGCCAGCTGCCGCACTTCTTCTGCCGTGATGCCGCACACGGCCGCGGCGCGCTCGGGCGGCCACTGCAGGGCGCGTTCACGCAGCGCAGGCCAGCCTTCCACATGGCGGGCGATGTAGTCGTGGTCCAGCCAGTCGTGGGTGATGAGTTCGTGCATCAGCCCCAGTGCCAACGCGGCGTCGGTGCCGGGCATCAGGGCGATGTGCTGGTGGCACTTCTCGGCCGTCTCGGTCTTGCGCGGGTCGATGCAGATGAGCTTGGCGCCCGCACGCTTGGCCTGCTGGGCGAAGGTCCAGAAATGCAGGTTGCTGGTGATGCTGTTGCTGCCCCAGATCAGGATCAGCCGGCTCTCGGCGAAGAACTCGGTGTGCATGCCGATCTTGCCGCCGTAGGTGGCTGCCAGTGCGGCCCCGCCAGCGCTGGCGCAGATGGTGCGGTCCAGCAGGCTGGCGCCCAGGCGGTAGAAGAAGCGCGCGGCCATGCCGTCGCCCTGCACCAGGCCCATCGTGCCGGCGTAGCTGTAGGGCAGGACGGCCTGGGGGTCGCGCGCGGCGATGGCCGCAAGGCGGGTGGCGATCTCGTCCAGCGCTTCGTCCCAGCTGCAGGGGGCGAACTGGCCGGACCCCTTGGGGCCCGTGCGGCGCAGCGGCGTCAGCACGCGGGCCGGGTCGTAGCTGCGCTCGGTGTAGCGGCTGACCTTGGTGCACAGCGCGCCGTGGGTGGGGGGGTGGTCGGGGTCGCCCTGCACCTTGATGGCGATGCCGCCTCGCACGGTGACCTGCAGCGCGCAGGTGTCGGGGCAGTCGTGCGGGCAGGCGCCACGCACGATCTTCGTTGCTGGCACGTCAGGCTCCAGGGGCGTCATGCCGGGGACTGTGCCACAGCCGGGGCGCCGCTAAGATGCCCCTTGCCGCACACGCTGGAGCCCTTTGATGAACCTGATCGAACCCATCCTGGCCGATGCCCAGGCCGTGGCCGCCATCCGCCGCGACATCCACGCCCACCCCGAGCTGTGCTTCCAGGAAGAGCGCACGGCCGACGTGATTGCCAAGGCGCTGACGGACTGGGGCATCCCCATCCACCGCGGGCTGGGCAAGACGGGGGTGGTGGGCATCGTGAAAAACGGCACGTCCACCCGCGCCGTGGGCCTGCGCGCCGACATCGACGCCCTGCCGATGACCGAGCACAACACCTTCGCGCACGCCAGCCAGCACCCCGGCAAGATGCACGCCTGCGGCCACGACGGCCACACCGCCATGCTGCTGGCTGCGGCCAAGCATCTGGCGCGGCCAGAGAACCGGCACTTCGACGGCACGGTCTACCTCGTCTTCCAGCCGGCCGAAGAAGGTGGTGGCGGGGCGCGCGAGATGATGAAGGACGGCCTGTTCGAGAAG
>JAIXZR010000270.1 GCA_027489455.1 Rubrivivax sp.
ATGTCGATGACGTGGTCGGCGCGGCGGATGGTGTCCTCGTCGTGCTCCACCACCACCAGCGTGTTGCCGCGCGCGCCCAGCTTGGCCAGCGCGTTCAGCAGGATGCCGTTGTCGCGCGGGTGCAGGCCGATGGTGGGCTCGTCCAGCACGTAGCACACGCCCTGCAGGTTGCTGCCCAACTGCGCGGCCAGGCGGATGCGCTGCGCTTCGCCACCGCTGAGCGTGGGCGCGGCGCGGTCCAGCGTCAGGTAGCCCAGGCCGACGTCGGCCAGGAAATCGAGCCGGCTGGCGATCTCGCTCACCACGTCGCGGGCGATGTCGGCGTCGCGGCCGGTCAGTTCGAAGCTGGCGATCCAAGCGCGCACCTCGTTCACCGACAGCGCGGCAATCTCCTGGATGCCGCGGTCTTCGAAGGTCACCTGGCGCGCCGCGGGGTTCAGGCGCGCACCATGACAGTCGGGGCAGGCCTGGTCGACCACACCTTCCACGTCCAGCTCTTCGGAAGGGAAGCTCTGCTCGCGGCCTTTGTTGTCCTCGTCCTTACGGCTGTCGTCGAAGGCCAGGCGCTGTTCGCGCGTCAGCGCCAGGCCGGTGCCCACGCAGGTGCCACACCAGCCGTGCTTGCTGTTGTAGCTGAACATGCGCGGGTCCAGTTCGGGGTAGCTGGTGCCGCACACGGGGCAGGCGCGCTTGGTGCTGAACACCTGCACCTGGCCGATGCCGGCGCCGAACTGGCCGGGGCTGAATTCAGACGCTTCGACCAGCCCGTCCAGCGGGTGCAGCAGGTGCAGCACGCCCTTGCCCAGTTCCAGCGTGCGGCGCAGCATGTCGCGCAGCTCGGCTTCGTTGTCAGCGCTCACCACGATGTCGCCCACCGGCAGTTCCAGCGTGTGTTCCTTGAAGCGGTCCAGGCGCGGGAAGGGGCTGAGCGTGATGAACTCGCCGTCCACGCGCAGGTGCGTGTGGCCACGGGCCTTGGCCCATTTGGCCAGGTCGGTGTAGACGCCCTTGCGGTTCACCACCAGCGGTGCCAGCAGGCCCACGTGCTGGCCTTTGTGGTCGCGCAGCAGCTGCGCGGCGATGCTCTCGGCGCTTTGCGCCTTCACCGGCGCGCCGTCCTTCACGCAGTGCTGCAGGCCCAGCTTCACCCACAGCAGGCGCAGGAAGTGCCAGACCTCGGTGGTGGTGGCCACCGTACTCTTGCGGCCGCCGCGAGAGAGACGCTGCTCGATGGCCACCGTGGGCGGGATGCCGTAGACCGCATCCACCTCGGGTCGCCCCGCCGGCTGCACGATGCTGCGCGCGTAGGCGTTGAGCGATTCCAGATACCGCCGCTGCCCTTCGTTGAACAGGATGTCGAAGGCGAGCGTGCTCTTGCCGCTGCCCGACACCCCCGTGACGACGTTGAACTTGCCGCGCGGGATGTCCACGCTCAGGTTCTTGAGGTTGTGTTCCTTGGCGTTGACGATGCGGATGCTGTTGTCGGCTGCCTGGCGCGCGCGGCGGGCGTCCAGCAGCACGCGTTGCAGCGCCCTGCCCTCTTCGGCCTGCGGCGTGGCCACGCCCAGGGCCGTGTCGTATTCGCGCAGCGCCAGGCCGGTGTGGGACGTGGGGTGCGCTTTCACGTCGTCAGGCGTGCCGGTGCAGACCAGTTCACCACCGGCTTCACCGCCTTCGGGCCCCAGGTCCACGATCCAGTCGGCAGCCCGTATCACGTCGAGGTTATGTTCGATCACCAGCAACGAATGCCCCGCGTCCAGCAGCTTGCGCAGCGCGCGCATCAGCTTGGCGATGTCGTCGAAGTGCAGGCCGGTGGTGGGCTCGTCGAACAGGAACAGCGTGCCGCGCTTGGCCAGGTGTGCGCGCGGGTTGGCCGCGGCTTCGGCCAGGAAGCCGGCCAGCTTCAGGCGCTGCGCTTCGCCGCCGCTGAGCGTGGGCACGGGCTGGCCCAGGCGCACGTAGTCCAGGCCCACGTCGATGATGGGCTGCAGCCTGGCGACCACCTCGCGGTCGGCCTGGAACCAGTGTGCGGCTTCGGCCACCGTCAGGTCCAGCACGTCGGCAATGCTCAGCTGCAGCGGGCCGCGCATCAGCTTGACGTCCAGCACCTCCGGGCGGTAGCGACGGCCGTCGCAGTCCGGGCAACGCAGGTAGACGTCGGACAGGAACTGCATCTCCACATGCTCGAAGCCGCTGCCGCCGCAGGTGGGGCAGCGGCCGTCGCCGGCGTTGAAGCTGAAGGTGCCGGCGGTGTAGCTGCGTTCGCGCGCCATGGGCGTGTCGGCGTAGAGCTTTCGCATCTCGTCGAAGGCGCCCACGTAGCTGGCCGGGTTGCTGCGCGCGGTCTTGCCGATGGGGCTCTGGTCGACGAACACGGCTTCGGCCAGGTGGTCCATGCCCAGCACGCGGTCGTGCGCGCCCGGCGCTTCCGTGGCCTTGCCGAAGTGGCGCGCCAGCGCGGGGTACAGGACGTCCTGGATCAGCGTGCTCTTGCCGCTGCCGGAAACGCCCGTGACGACGACCAGCCGCTGCAGCGGAAACGCCACGCTGATGTTCTTCAGGTTGTGGTCACGCGCGCCTTCCAGCAGCAGCTTGGGCGTGGCTTCATTGACCAGCTTGCGAAAGCCGCTGCCCACATGCTTGCGGCCGCCCAGGTAGGCGCCGGTCAGCGTGTCGGCGCTGCGCGCCTGCTCGGGTGTGCCGTCGAAGACGATGCGCCCGCCGCGTTCGCCGGGGCCGGGGCCCATGTCGATCAGCCGGTCGGCCGCCAGCATCACGGCCGGGTCGTGTTCCACCACCACCAGCGTGTTGCCGGCATCGCGCAGGCGCAGCATGGCCAGGTTGATGCGATTCATGTCGCGCGGGTGCAGGCCGATGCTGGGCTCGTCCAGCACGAAGAGCGTGTTCACCAGGCTGGTGCCCAGCGCGGTGGTGAGGTTGATGCGCTGAACCTCGCCGCCGCTGAGCGTGCGGCTCTGGCGGTCCAGCGTCAAATAGCCCAGGCCCACGTCGCACAGGTACTTCAGCCGCGTCCTGACCTCACCCAACAAGAGCTTCAGCGCTTCGTCGAGCATGGTCGAAGGCAAGCTCAATCCATCGAAGAAGCGGCGCAGGCGGTCGATGCTGAGCTGCATCGCGTCGTTCAGGTTCAGGCCCGGCAGCGCTTCGAGCTGATCGCGTGACCACTTCGCGCCGATCGGCAAGAGGCGCTGGGCAGGCGGCAGCACCGCATCGGCATCGGCCTTCGTGCCGATGCGCCACAGCAGCGGCTCCAGCTTCAGCCGCGCGCCGCCGCAGGCGCCACAGGGCGTGTAGCTGCGGTACTTGGACAAGAGCACGCGGATGTGCATCTTGTAGGCCTTGCTTTCCAGGTACTCGAAGAAGCGCTTGACGCCGTACCACTGCTTGTTCCAGTTGCCTTTCCACTGCGGCGAGCCGTTGATGATGAAGTCGCGTTGCGCTTCGTTGAGTTGCGACCACGGCGTGTCGCGCGGGATGCCGGCCTCGCCGGCGTACTTCAGCATGTCCTCGTGCGCATCCTTCCAGGCCGGGGTCATCAGGGTCTTGACC
>JAIXZR010000262.1 GCA_027489455.1 Rubrivivax sp.
AGCAGGCGCTGAAGAACACGCTGCGCCAGGCGCCGGACGTCATCCTGATGGGTGAGATCCGCGACCGCGAGACCATGGAGCACGCCGTGGCCTTTGCCGAGACCGGCCACCTGTGTCTGGCCACGCTGCACGCCAACAGCGCCAACCAGGCGCTGGACCGCATCATCAACTTCTTCCCCGAAGAGCGCCGCCAGCAGCTGCTGATGGACCTGTCGCTCAACCTGAAGGCCCTGGTCAGCCAGCGCCTGATGCCGCGCGAGCAAGGCCGCGGGCGCGTGGCCGCGGTGGAGATCATGCTGAACACGCCACTGATCGGCGATCTCATCCTGAAGGGCGAGATCAGCGAGATCAAGGAGCTGATGAAGCGCAGCCGCGAGCTCGGTATGCAGACCTTCGACCAGAGCCTGTTCGAGCTCTACGAATCCCATGCCGTGAGCTACGACGACGCGCTGCGCAATGCCGACAGCGTCAACGACCTGCGCCTGCAGATCAAGCTGCAGAGCGTTCGAGCGCGCAGCAGCGACCTCTCGGCGGGCACCGAGCACATGAAGATGGTCTAGACGAGCTCCCAAGCTCGCAGCGCGTGGCAGCATTGCTGCCATGAGCACACGCACCTACGACAGCATCTCCCCGCGACGCGTGGCCTTCCTGGGCCTGGGCGTGATGGGTTATCCGATGGCGGGGCACCTGGCGCGCGCCGGGCACCAGGTCACCGTCTACAACCGCACGGCGGCCAAGGCAGGGGCCTGGGCTGCCGAATACGGCGGTGCCGCGGCCGCCACGCCGGCACTGGCCGCCGCTGGCGCCGAATTCGTCTTCGCCTGCGTCGGCAACGATGACGACCTGCGGGCCGTGACCGTGGGCGAGCAGGGGGCCTTCTCGGGCATGCCGGGCGGCGCGGTGTTCGTCGATCACACCACGGCGTCGGCCGCGGTGGCGCGGGAGCTGGCGGCGGCGGCCACAGGCTGTGGCCTGCACTTCATCGATGCGCCGGTCTCGGGCGGACAGGCCGGGGCGGTGAATGGCGCGCTGACCGTGATGTGCGGTGGCGCCGAGCCGGCCTTCGATGGGATGAAGCCGGTGGCGCTGGCCTATGCGCGCGCCGTCACGCGCATCGGCGACAGCGGCGCGGGGCAGCTGGCGAAGATGGTCAACCAGGTCGCCATCGCGGGCCTGCTGCAGGGCCTGGCCGAGGCCATCGCCTTCGGCCAGAAGGCCGGGCTGGACATGCCCCTGGTGCTGGACGTGATCGGCAAGGGCGCAGCCCAGAGCTGGCAGCTGGACCACCGCGGCAAGACCATGGTGGCTGGGCAGTTCGATTTCGGCTTTGCCGTCGACTGGATGCGCAAGGACCTGGGCCTGGTGCTGGAAGAAGCCCGCCGCAACGGTGCCCGGCTGCCGGTCGCAGCGCTGGTGGACCAGTTCTATGCCGACCTGCAGGCCGCCGGCGGCGGCCGCGCGGATACGTCCAGCCTGGTGCGGCGGCTGGTCTAGCCCGGGCGCAGGTCTACGGCCTGGGGGCGGGGGCGGGGGCCGTGCGGCTCAGGGCGGCGAGTTCTTCTTCGCTCAGGATCTCGAACACGCGCACCACTTTCTGCACGCCGCCGACGCTGCGCGCCAGATCGGCGCCACGCGCGGCTTCGCGTTCGGTGACACGGCCCATCAGGTAGATGTTGCCGCGCTCGGCCACCACCTTGAAGGCGTGGGCCTGCACGTCCTTGGCGTCCACCAGCGTGGCCTTGACCTTGGCGCCCAGCAGCGTGTCGTTGGAGCGTGATCCGACCGAGCTGTTGCCCAGCACGGCCAGTTCGTTGACCACGGTCTTGACGTTTTCCACCGCCGCCACGGCGGCCTGGACCTCGGCTTTTTCCTTGTCGCTCGGCACTTCGCCGGTGATGAGCACGACGCGGTTGTAGCTGACGACGTTGACATGGCCCAGCGTGGACAGGGCGCGCACGCGCGATGCCGCCTTGAGTTCGATGGACTGGTCTTCGACCTGGGTGCCGGTGGTGCGCCGGTCGGTGGCCACCAGGCCGCCGCTGATGACGGCGCCACCCAGCAGCAGCGGGGCACAGCCGGCCGCGCTGGCTGCCAGCAGCAGGGCGGCCGTCAGGCGCGCCAGCCGGGCGGTGGGCGAAGCCGTGGCCCGCGGGGGCCGGTTCACAAGGGGTGTGGGTGGGTTCATGGTTCTTGTTCTCCCATCAGCTGGAAGTCGACGGCGTCGCACAGGCAGTGCAGCACCAGCAGTTGCAGTTCAGTGACGCGGGCCGGGCGTTCTGCCGGCAGCTTGATCAAGACATCGCTTTCGGCGAGAAGTTCACCCACCACCGCGGCGCTGCGCCCGGCCAGCACCACCAGGGTCATGTCCTTGCCCTGGGCGGCGCTGATCAGTGGCGCGCTGTCGCTTTCGCCGTCGTCCAGCAGCAGCAGCACGTCGCCTGGCAGCCCCAGGGCCAGCACCTGCGCGCCGGGCTGTGCGCCCAGCGCCAGCGCGGCCAGCGGTGGGCGGTCGCGTTCGAAGCGGGTGACGAAGTGCTGCGCCAGCATCTGGGCCAGCGCCTGCGAGGCCCCGTGGCCTGCAGCCAGCACCTTGCCGCCGCCCGTGATGGCCCCCAGCAGCGCCTGCGCCGCGTCGGCCACGGTGCGCGACAGAAGCTCGGCCGACTGGTACTGCAAGTCGGCACTCTCGAAGAACTGCTGCTGGATTCGCTGTTCAAGCATGGGCGCCCATGATAGGCGAGCGCTCTTCAGTGCAGCTTCAGCCGCCACCGCTTCAATCGCGGCTGACGGTTCACAAGGTTCACCACGGTCCAGCCTGGACCGGCCCTTGATTGATGGACCGACCACCGCCTGGAGCACACCATGACTTCGTTCACCCGCGCCGCACTCTCTGCCACCACCACCGCTGCCGCCTTCGTGCTACTGGCGGCCACCGCCCCCGCCTGGGCCGGCCCCAGCTGCGATGTGCCCGAAGCACAGTGGATGAAGGAAGCCGACTTCAAGGCCAAGCTGGAAGGCCAGGGCTACCAGATCAAGACCTTCAAGGTGAGCAAGGGCAAGTGCTACGAGATCTATGGCACCGACAAGGCCGGCAAGAAGGTCGAGATCTACTTCAACCCGGCCACGGGCGCCGTGCTCGAGCAGAAGACCTGATGCGTGACGTGCCCGCCAAGCCGCCCCTGCCCGCCACGGCCGGGCCGGCCGGCGTGCGCGTCTGGGATCTCTTCGTACGGCTGTTCCACTGGTCGCTGGTGGCCTGCGTGCTGGCGAACTTCTTCGTCATCGACAACGGCGAGACCGTGCACCAGTGGCTGGGCTATGGCGCCAGCGCCCTGGTGCTGGCGCGGGTGGTGTGGGGCTTCATCGGCCCGCGCCATGCCCGCTTCGAAAGCTTCTTCCCCACCCCGGCGCGGCTGCGTGCCCACGTGCAGGCCCTGCTGCACAGCCACGCCGACGCGCACCTGGGCCACAACCCGCTGGGCGCGCTGATGATGCTGGCGCTGATGGCGCTGGTGCTGGGCCTGGGGCTGACGGGCTGGCTGCAGACCACCGACCAGTTCTGGGGCGTGGATTGGCTGGAAGACCTGCACGAGGCCCTGGCCCAGGGCCTGGTGGCGCTGGCCGGCCTGCACGCGCTGTCGGCCCTGGTGATGGGGCGCATCGAGCGCACGCGGCTGATTCGGGCGATGGTGACGGGCGTCAAGCAGCGGTACTAGCCCTGGACCCTGGACCTTGGACCCTGGCCTGCCGGCCTCGGCCGCATCAAGGGCCGGCGTCGAACGCGCCTTGCAGCCAGGCCACTTCGTCGCCGTCGATGGCCAGCACGTCGAAGCGGCAAGGCGGCGGCGCGGGCAGGCGCAGCAGGTAGTGCCGGGCCGCCAGCACGATGCTGCGCTGCTTGGCCGGGGTGATGCTGGCCGCCGCGCCGCCCTGGCTGCGGCTGGCCCGCGCGCGCACTTCGACGAAGACCAGCGTGCCGTCGCGTTCACGCAGGATCAGATCGATCTCTCCACCGCGGGCGTGCGGCCCGCGCGCGACACGATAATTGCGCTGCACCAGGGCCAGGCCCTGCGCCTGCAGCCAGCGCAGCGCAAAGTCCTCGGCCGCATCGCCGTGGTGCTGCGCCGCTGTGCGGCTGCCCTTCGTCGGCACCGCGGCCTCGGCCTTCTTCCAGCGGTCCTTCCAGAAAGCGCCCGTGACCACCGATTCCTCCTTGCTGCAGGCCGCGGCGCAGGCCGCCACGGCGCATCAGCGGTTCGTGCCCGGGGCACTGTACGTGGTGGCCACGCCGATCGGCAACCTGGCCGACATCACCCTGCGCGCGGTCTACCTGCTGGCGCGCGTGGATGCCGTGGCCTGCGAAGACACGCGCGTGGGCGCCCAGCTGCTGGGCCACCTGGGCCTGCACAAGCCGCTGCTGGCGCTGCACGCGCATAACGAGCAAGGCGCCAGCGCCGCCGTGCTGGCGCTGCTGGCGCAGGGGCAGGCGGTGGCGTGCATCAGCGATGCCGGCACGCCGGCGGTCAGCGATCCGGGCGCCGTGCTGGTGGCTGCGGCGGCGGCGGCCGGCTACACGGTGGTGCCGGTGCCGGGGGCCAGCAGCGCGCTGGCGGCGCTGTGCGCGGCGGGCGATGTGGCCGGCGCGGGCTTCCGCTTTGCGGGCTTTCTGCCGGCCCGTGGCGGCGAGCGCCGCAGCGCGCTGGCTGCCGTGCTGGCCGATGCCAGCACCGTGGTGCTGTTCGAGGCCCCGCACCGCATCGCCGATCTGCTGGCCGATCTGGCGGCAGCCCAGCCCACGCGGCGCCTGAGCCTGGCGCGCGAGTTGACCAAGCAGTTCGAGACCATCGTCACCCGGCCTGCTGCCGATCTGCCGGGCTGGCTGGCGGCCGATGCGCACCGCAGCCGGGGTGAATTCGTGCTGGTGCTGCATGCGCTGCCAGCTGCCGCCCCGGCCGCCGACAAGCTGCCGGCCGAAGCGCTGCGCGTGTTGCGCCTCTTGCAGGCCGAGCTGCCGCTGAAGCAGGCCGTGGCCCTGGCGGCAGAGATCACCGGCGCGCCGCGCAAGGCGCTGTACCAGCAGGCGCTGGCCGAGCGCGACGGCGGCGAGCCTGGGGGGCCGGAGGCCGCTCTGCCCGGCCCAGGTCAGGGGCCGGGCTGCCGCTGAGTTGCGCGTCAGCGTGGTTGTTGCTGGCGATCGTGCTTCTGCCGGCGGATGTCGCGGCTGGCGTGGGCCTGCATCGCGTGCAGGTGGCGGCGCTCGCGCGGTGTGACCTTGCCGTCGGCCTTGGCATGCTTTTCGGTGCGGGCGATGTGGCGCTGCTGGCGGGCCAGGCGGGCGGTCTCGCGCGCTGTCAGCTCGCCGCTGGCCACGCCCTGGCGGATGCGTTGCTCCTGGTGGGCCTGGCGCTGGTCGACGCGGGGCGTGCCTTCGGCGGCGTGGGCGGTGCCCAGCGTGAGGGCGGACAGGCCGGCCAGGGCGATGGCGGCGAAGCGGGTGCGGAACGTGAGCAGCATGGCGGGGCCTTTCTGGGGCAGGGGTGGGGGGTGACGGTGGTGCAGGGAACGTCGCGACACCAGCACAACGCCAGCCCGCCCGCGGCCGAGCACAGGCCTGCGTGAAGCTGGCGTAAAGAAGTGCTGCGCCCCGCGGCGCCAGCGTGGCACCCGGGCCCGCATGCCGCCGATGGGGGCGGGGGCCGGCTCCTACAATCTGCGGCACCTTGTACGGCGGCCCACTGGGGCTGCCGATCGCCCTGCCCTGAGCCCGGACCCCGCCCATGATCACCCGTGAACCCACGATCGAACGCCTGGCCATTGCCGACAAGCTGATGCTCGAGCCTTTCGGCATCACCGAAGCCGCGCTGGCGCAGGCCCTGGGCGCGATCCGCGAGCACCGAGTCGACGATGCCGACCTGTACTTCCAGACCACGCGCCACGAAGGCTGGAGCCTGGAAGAAGGCATCGTCAAGAGCGGCAGCTTCAGCATCGACCAGGGCGTGGGCGTGCGCGCCGTGGC
>JAIXZR010000297.1 GCA_027489455.1 Rubrivivax sp.
CTGCCTGGATGGTCTTCTTGCCGTTGGGGCCGCCTTCGTGGCGGATGGCGACGACGGAAGGTTCGTCGAGGACGATGCCTTTGCCGCGCACGTAGATCAGCGTGTTGGCGGTGCCCAGGTCAATGGCGAGGTCGGTGGAAACGTAGCGGCGCAGGGAGGCGAACATGGGAGGCGGTTGGGGCAAGACGTGTGGGCCTGCGCGGTGGGCAGGCCGGGCCGGGCAGGCATGGCAGCCTGCGCGAGCGTGTGTGTGGGGGGCGGGTCGTGTTCGCGGCCGGCTGTTCGACTGCTGGGTGCTGGCACCGGTCCGTTGTCATCGCGACGTTTTCACGTCGCTTGGGTGTCGGTTCGGCATCGTTCTGACGACACTTCACGATACTTCGGGCGGGGCATCGCACCAAGGGGTTGACATGGGCTTTGCGAGTAACCGGAGATAATAACTTATCCCCTCGTTGCAAAGGCTGGGCGCGCTGCTTTTTGTGGCAGCCGCCGCCAGACCCCATGGCCCTGACCCCACAAGACGTGAGCCGCATCGCGCACCTGGCGCGCCTGCAGCTGTCCCCCGCAGAAGAAGCCGGGATGCTGGCTCAGCTGAACGGTTTCTTCGGCATCGTCGAGCAGATGCGTGCTGTCGACACCAGCGGCGTGGAGCCGCTCTATACCCCGCTGTCGGCCGTGCAGGAAGTGCAGTTGCGGCTGCGCGAAGACGCCGTCACCGAAACCGACCAGCGCGAACGCAACCAGGCCAGTGCCCCGGCCGTGGAGGCCGGCCTGTTCCTGGTGCCACGGGTGGTGGAATGAGCAAGGTCGCGATCGAACACGCGGGCGTCGAAGCCCTGGCCCAGGGCCTGCAGCGTGGCGACTTCAGCAGCGTCGAACTGACCCAGCACCTGCTGGCGCGCCAGGCCCGCCACGCCAGCCTCGGCGCCTTCCTGGCGGTCAACGAATCCGCTGCGCTGGCCCAGGCCAAAGCGGCAGACGCGCGCCGTGCCGCCGGGCTGGCCGGCCCGTTGACTGGCGTGCCGCTGGCGCACAAGGACATCTTCGCCACCGCCTACCCCGAAGGCGGCCTGCCCACCACGGCGGGTTCGAAGATGCTGGCCGGCTACCAGAGCCCCTTCGACGCCACCGTGGTGGCGCGCCTGGGCGCCGGGCTGCCGGGCGAAGCGCCGGGCGCCGGCATGGTGACGCTGGGCAAGCTGAACTGCGACGAATTCGCGATGGGCTCGGCGAACGAGAACTCGGCCTTCGGTGCGGTGAAGAACCCCTGGGACCTGCAGCGCGTGCCCGGCGGCTCGTCCGGCGGGTCCGCTGCGGCGGTGGCCGCGGGCCTGGTGCCGGCGGCCACGGGCACGGACACCGGCGGTTCGATCCGCCAGCCGGCCAGCTTCTGCGGCATCACCGGCATCAAGCCCACCTACGGCGTGTGCAGCCGCTACGGCATGGTGGCCTTCGCTTCCAGCCTGGACCAGGCCGGCCCGATGGCGCGCAGCGCGGCCGATTGCGCACTGCTGCTGTCGGCCATGAGCGGCTTCGACCCGCGCGACGCCACCAGCGCCGAACGCCCGCCGCAAGACTTCCACGCCCAGATGCTGCAGCCCCGCGCGGGTGCCACGGCAGCGCAGCCGCTGCTGGGCCTGCGCATCGGCCTGCCGAAGGAATTCTTCCCCGCCGCGCTGGCGGCCGACGTGCACGGCGCGGTGCGCAACGCGCTGGCGCAGCTGGAAAAGCTGGGCGCCACGCTGGTGGACGTGAGCCTGCCGCGCACCGAGCTGTCGATCCCCGTCTACTACATCATCGCCCCGGCCGAGGCCAGCTCGAACCTGGGCCGCTTCGACGGCGTGAAGTTCGGCCACCGCGCGGCCCAGCATGGCGACCTGCTGGACATGTACAAGAAGACGCGTTCTGAAGGCTTCGGGCCGGAAGTGAAGCGCCGCATCATGATCGGCACCTATGTGCTGAGCCACGGCTACTACGACGCCTACTACCTGCAGGCGCAGAAGCTGCGCCGCATGATCGCCGACGATTTCCAGGCCTGCTTCCGCCAGTGCGACATCATCGCCGGCCCCGTGGCCCCCACCGTGGCCTGGAAGCTGGGCGAACAGGGCGGCGACCCGCTGCAGGCCTACTTGGCCGACATCTTCACCCTGCCCGGCAGCCTGGCCGGCCTGCCTGGCATGAGCGTGCCGGCGGGCACTGGCGCGCATGGCATGCCCGTGGGCCTGCAGCTGATCGGCAACTACTTCCAGGAAGGCCAGCTGCTGCACACCGCCCACGCGCTGCAGCAGGCCACCGACTGGCACCTGGCGCGCCCCCACGGCTTCTGAACCCCGACATGCCCACCCCTGCCCCTCTGATCCGCGGTTTCGAAGTCGTCATCGGCCTGGAAACCCACGCCCAGCTGTCCACCGCCAGCAAGATCTTCAGTGGCGCTTCCACCGCCTTCGGCGCGGCGCCCAACACCCAGGCCTGCGCGGTGGACCTGGCCTTGCCTGGCACCCTGCCGGTGATGAACCGCGGCGCGGTGGAGCGCGCCATCCGCCTGGGCCTGGCCGTGGGCGCGAAAGTGGCGCTGACGTCCATCTTCGCGCGCAAGAACTACTTCTACCCCGACCTGCCCAAGGGCTACCAGATCAGCCAGTACGAAACCCCGGTGGTGCAGGGCGGCAAGATCGACTTCGTGCTGAACGGCCAGCCGCGCGCCGTGCGCCTGACGCGCGCGCACCTGGAAGAAGACGCCGGCAAGAGCCTGCACGAGGCCTTTGCCGGCCAGACCGGCATCGACCTGAACCGCGCCGGTACGCCGCTTCTGGAAATCGTCAGCGAACCCGACATGCGCAGCAGCGCCGAGGCCGTGGAATACGCCCGGGCCCTGCACGCCCTGGTGGTGTGGCTGGGCATCTGCGACGGCAACATGCAGGAAGGCAGTTTCCGCTGCGACGCCAACGTCAGCGTGCGCCGCCCGGGCGCACCCTATGGCACGCGGCGCGAGATCAAGAACCTCAACAGCTTCCGCTTCCTGCAGCAGGCCATCGACGCCGAAGTGCAGTGGCAGATCGACCGCATCGAAGACGGCCTGGCCATCGAGCAGGCCACCGTGCTGTTCAATCCCGACACCGGCCAGACGCGGGCCATGCGCACCAAGGAAGACGCGCACGACTACCGCTACTTCCCCGACCCGGACCTGCCGCCGCTGGTGATCGCGCCCGAATGGGTGGAACGCGTGCGCGCGGCGATGCCCGAGCTGCCTGCGGCCATGGCCACGCGCTTCATGCAGCAGGACGGGCTGCCGGCCGAGGCCGCGCACCTGATGACGCAGAGCCTGGGCTTCGCCCGCTACTACGAAGCCACGCGCGATGCCTGCCTGGCCTTGCACGCCGGGCGCGACGCCACCGGCGTGCCCCGGCTGGCCGCCAACTGGCTGATGGGCGAAGTGAGCAAGCGCCTGAACGCCGACGGCCTGGACATCCAGGCCACGCCGGTGCCCGCCCCCACCCTGGCGGCGCTGATCCACCGCGTGGCCGACGGCACCGTTTCGCACAACGGTGCGCGCCAGGTCTTCGATGCCCTGTGGTCCGGTGAGGGCGAGGATATCGACGCCCTGATCGAAGCCCGGGGCCTGAAGCAGATGAACGACAGCGGCGAACTGCAGGCCATCGTCGATGCCGTGATCGCGGCCAACGCGAAATCGGTGGACGAATACCGCGCCGGCAAGGACAAGGCCTTCAACGCGCTGGTGGGCCAGGTGATGAAGGCCAGCAAGGGCAAGGCCAATCCAGGCCAGGCCAGCGATCTGCTGAAGAAGGCGCTGGGCTAGGCCTGGCGCCAGCCCGGCGGATGCGCCCGGTCAGCGGGTGCCGCTGCTCGTGGGCTGCGATGCCAGCACCGCGCCGGGCCCGGGCGGCACCGTCAGCGGCCCCAGGCTGCCCGGCGGGGCGCCAGCCCACAGCCGGCGCAGGCGGTTGAGCTCGGCGTCGTACAGGCGCATCACGCGGCCGAGCTCGGCTTCCTGGTTGCGGCTGGCGTCACGCTGGGCTTCGGCCGCGGCATCGTTGGCGTCCAGCGCCTGCTTGAGCTTGGGCGGCAGCTGCCGGCCATCGTAGAACTCGGCTTCGCTCAGCAGCGGGCGCCGCTCGGCCGCCAGTTCGCGCAGCCGTTGCTCGCTGGCGCGGATGGCGGCACGCACGGTGTCCAGCGCGGCTTCGCGAGCGCGCTGGTGCGAGGCTTCGTCGGGGTAGCGATTGGCCAGGTTGCGATCGCGCCGGCCGGCTTCGGCCAGGGCGTTGCGTTCTTCGGCCAGCTTGCGTTCGCGCGCTTCGTACTCGGCGCGCTCCTCCGCCGTCATCGACGGCGGCACGCGCGTGCGCACCGAGCCATCGCGGTTGAGGATCAGTTGCTCGCGGGCCAGGCACTCGCGGATCGGGCGGTCGGCCGTGAGCCGCTTGCCCTGGGCATCGATGCACGTGTAGATGCCCTGGTTATTGGGCTTGGCGGGTTCGGCCCAGGCCGGCACGGCCAGAGCCAGGGCTGCCGCGAGGGCGAGAGACCGTACGTGCAAGGGCATGTCAGACACCGTACTTCTCGCGGTAGGCCTGCACCGGGGCCGCGAAGGCGGCGAGCGTCGGATCAGCGCTGGTCTGCAGCACCTGCATCAGATCGGCCAGCGTGGCCACGGCCAGCACGGGCAGGCCGAGGTCGCGCTGCACGTACTGCACGGCGCTCCAGGGGGCGTCCTGGCCGTCCTGGGTGGCGCGTTCCTGCCGGTCCAGCGCGATCGCCACGCCGGCGGGCTGGCCGCCGGCGGCGCGGATCATCGCGATCGACTCGCGCACCGACGTGCCGGCGGAGATCACGTCGTCGACGATCAGCACGCGCCCGCGCACCGGCGCGCCCACCAGGGTGCCGCCTTCGCCGTGGTCCTTGGCTTCCTTGCGGTTGTAGGCGAAGGGCAGGTTGTGGTCACGCCGCGCCAGCTCGATCGACAGCGCCGCTGCCAGCGTGATGCCCTTGTAGGCAGGGCCGAAGATCATGTCGAAGCCCAGGCCTTCGGCGGCGGGCCGCGCAGCGGCGTCGGCCAGCAGGCGCCGTGCATAGAATTCCGCCAGACGCGCCAGCTTGGCGCCGTCGTCGAACAGACCAGCGTTGAAGAAGTACGGCGAAAGACGCCCGGCCTTGGTCTTGAATTCGCCGAAACGCAGGACGCCCGCAGACACGGCAAATTGCACGAAGTCTGCTGCGAGCTGGGGGTCGGTGCTGGGGCTCATGCCAATGGGGGCTGCAAAGGCCTCGATGAAGGAACTGTCTTGGGTTTTCGGCTGCTCTCGCTCAATCTGAACGGCATTCGCTCGGCAGCTTCCAAAGGTTTCTTCGACTGGGTCGCCACGACCTCGGTTCATTGTATGGGGGTGCAGGAAGTCAAGGCCCAGGCCGAACATCTGTCAGGCGGCCTGGACCAGGCCGGGCGTCTACGGGGCTACTTCCATCTGGCCGAAAAGAAGGGCTACAGCGGCGTCGGGCTCTACACGCGGCATACGCCCAGCGACGTGCTGCGCGGCTTCGACGGTGGCGAGTTCGACGCCGAAGGGCGCTGGGTGGAGACCCGCTTCGACAAGCCCGGGCGCAAGCTCAGCATCATCAGCGCCTACTTCCCCAGCGGCAGCAGCAGCGACGAGCGCCAGGCCGCGAAGTTCCGTTTCCTCGCAGCCGTCACCCCGCACCTGCAGCGCCTGCAGGCCGAGCGTGAATTCATTCTGGTGGGCGACATCAACATCGCGCACCAGAACATCGACCTGAAAAACTGGAAGAGCAACCAGAAAAACAGCGGCTTCACGCCCGAAGAGCGGGCCTGGATGACGCGCCTGCTGGCGCCCGCGCCGGCCGGCGGCGGGCTGGTGGACGTGTTCCGCACGCTCAACCCGCACCCCGACCAGTACACCTGGTGGAGCAACCGCGGCCAGGCCTGGGCCAAGAACGTGGGCTGGCGCATCGACTACCACCTGGCCACGCCGGGCGTGGCGGCACTGGCGCAGCGCGCGTCGATCTACCTGGCGCAGCGCTTTTCCGACCACGCGCCGCTGACGATCGACTACGACTTCAAGCTCTGACAGCCCGCTGCGCGCGGGAACGCCGCTGGGGGCAGTGCCGCCTCCTGAAATCCAGCAGCTACCGCCCCGAGAGCCGCAGATCGCTCGGCGCTTCGCCATTGAAGAACCGCACGATCAACGCGGGCAACTGCGGGCTCGTCAGCCAGAGTTCGTCATCGTGCCCGGCGCCTTCGACGATCCAGTGGCCGCGCTGGGTGAATCCACGTTCGAGCGCGGTGACGTTGGCGACCGGGGTGCGGCCGTCGAAGGTGCCGCTGATGAACTGGGTCGGGCGATCGGACCGCGGATCGGCGCGGAAGGCGTCGCCCAGGTCCTTGACGCCGAGGCCTTCGCCGATCTGCGGGTACGGAAAGTTCAAGGCGCCACCGAGCACGCTGAGCTGTTCCTGCGCGCGCACCTCAGCGCGGCGGGCGGCGCTCGCGCCGCTGGCGATGTCCATCGCCAGCGACATCAACGGGATCGTCTCCGACCCCTGGATCAAGCGCGCCAGCACGCGTGCCGCGATCTCGTCCTGACCGGCTTCGAGCTGACTCAGCAGCGCCGGGATCGCGGCCGAGGTCTGCCGGCGCGCGAGCATCGCGACCACAACGAGTTGCAGATCGAACGCGCCCATCACCATCGGCATCGGCTGCTCGATCGTTCGCGGCTCACGTCGCAGGGCTTCGATCTGCCGGCGCAGGCGCTCGCTCAGGTCCGACACGCCGGCCGCAGTGCCCACGCGCAGCAGCAAAGCATCGGCGTCCAGCGGCAGCTTGATCGTCTGGTCGGGGCCTTCACTGCCCATCAGCAGCAGGCGGTCGATCTTCAATCCGGGCTGCTTCAAGGCGGCGAATGCGAGGTGCGTGCCGTAACTCATGCCCCACAGGCTGAGGGCGTCGGCCGCGAGCGCCTGCTGCAGCGCGCGCAGGTCGGCGGCACTCTCAGCAGTGTTGAACGCATCGGGGTCCAGGCCCTGGCCGCGCCAGTAGGCCATGCACCGCGCGGCCATCTGCTGGAAGGCCTGCAGCTGCTGCGCGGCCTCAAAGGCGCGCTTTGGGTCCAGGTCCACCTTGTGCGGGCAGGCCGGCGGGGGCGTCGACCCGCCGGTGCCGCGCTGGTCGAGCAGGATCACGTCGCGCTCCTGGCGCACCGCATCGAACACCGGCCAGCGCGCACCCAGGGCCGCCGCGACGCCCGATCCGCCGGGACCCCCCGACAGGTAGACGACGGGGGAGGCACCGGCCCTTCGCTGCTTGGCGGGCAGCCGCACCACGCGCAAGCTCATCGTCGGGCCCTGCGGCGCGGCGTGGCGCAGCGGCACCGTGAGTTGCATCCGCTCGGCGACGACCTCAGCATGGCCGCGCGGCGTGAAGGTATGAGGCTCCCACGCAGGCTCGGCGTGAGCGCGGGGCATCGATGTGAAAGCAAGTGCCAAACCGAGGCCGAGCCATCGTGGGATGTGTCTGAAGTGGGTCATGCAAGCTCCGAGTCGCCGCAGGCTGCGGTGAGTGGACTCACGATGCCGCTGCAGCCGCAGCCATGCGCACTTCGGCCGGCCCAACGACTCCCGGCGTGCGCCGAACGGCTCCACGGTGCCCACGGTGGCTGGCTACCATCGGTCGCATGTACCGATGGTTGAGCCCGGTCGCCTGGGGCCTTGCACTCCTGCTGTCCGCACTGGCCTGGCTTCATGTGCCGGGTGATGCGGGTCTGCCGGGCGTCACGGTCGACGGCGCAGAAATGCGGCGCGCGGGCGAGCCCTGGCAGAGCTTGGACACCGCCGTTCTCGCGCAATGGCCAGGCCCTTACGAGGTGCGGTGGCGCCTGCACCTGAAGCAGGATGAGCGTGCGCTCGTGCTTCGACTGGCGCTGCGAGGTGCGAGCGAGTTGCGCTGCAATGGGCAATGGGTCGCGAGCAATGGCCGACCCGGTGCGACTGCCGCCGAAGAAGTGCCGGGGCGCGTCGACCGGTGGATCGTGCTTCCGCCATTGCCCGCCGGCACGCACGAATTGCAGCTGACCGGTTCAAGCCATCTCGCGGCCGGGCGCTTCGCGCGTGCGGAGGCGGGGGTCGTGCCGATGCCGTTCGACGCCATGCCGCGGCAACGCTACGCGCGCTGGCTGGTCGTGGCGCTCGCCTGGGGCGGCCTGGCGCTGACGTGGCTGTACTTCATCCGGCTCGGACCGGCTTCCTCCAGCGCGCCGCCGGGCGGGCCCTGGCATCGTTGGAGCCTGATCGCACTCGGCGCGGCAGGGCTGCTGCTGCCGCTGGCCGAGAGCGCCCGCGACCTGTGGGGCTACGCCTATCCGCTGCACGCGCTGCGGCTGCGCACGATCCTGGGCAGCACGCTGGCCGCGACCTGGCTGCTGCCCTTGTCCCTGGCGCTGCGCTGGGGCTGGCCGCGGAACCCGCTCGCCTGGGCGGGCGGCTGGGCCTTGCTGCTGCTGATTGTGTTGTTCGTGGCACTGCGGACTGACGGCTACGACGTGGCGGCGTGGAGCCTGCACTTGCTGGGCCTGGCCGCCGCGCTGGCGCTGTCGTGGCGAGCGCGACACCGTGCGCAGGAGTCGATGCCGGCGCTGTTCACCTTGCTGACCTTGTCCATGGCTTTGCTGTGGGTCTATCCGGCGGCGTTTCTCGATGGCCTGTGCACGGTGGCGCTGGCGATGGTGATGACGCTGCTGATGCTCAGCCATTCGAGCCGGCAGCAGGCGCAGGCACTGACTGAAGCCGGATTGCGGCAGTCGCTGCAGGCGCAGTTGCTGCGTGCCAGCATGCAGCCGCATGGACTGATGAATACGCTGACAGTGCTGCAGGAACTGATCGAGCAGCGCCCTGCCATCGCGAGCCGGCTCGTGGAGCGGCTGGCGGACCAGTTCAGCCTGCTGCGGGTGCTGTCGCAGAAGCCGCTGGTGAGCCTGCGCGAAGAGCTGGCGCTGGTGCGTACGCAACTCGATCTGGTTGGAATGGCGCGCGAGATGCCGCTCGCGTTCGAGTCGCAGGGCCCGATCGAAGCGGTGCAGCTTCCGCCCGGACTGCTGCATACCCTGGTCGAGAACGCCGTGACGCACGGTGGCGTACGCCCCGGGGCAGCGCCGTTCTCGCTTCGCATCGAGGCCTGCGGCGCCGACTGCTGGACGCTGCAGCTCCGCTCGCCACGCGGCGCAGGGCGCGAGGGCGGCGGCGGCCTCGGGCAGCGATTTGTGCGCGAGAGCCTGGCCGGCGTGTTCGGCACAGCATGGTCCTACGACGCCGGGCCGCAGGACGACGCGGTGTGGCTGGACTGTCTGACCGTACCGCGCCGATGAAGCTGCTGATCGTCGAGGACGAACCGCTGCTGCGCCAACGCCTGTCGCGGCTGTGCCAGGAGATCGTTGGTCCCACGTTCTCGGCCGTCGCCGTGGGCAGCCTCGTGCAGGCGCGCGAGGCCTTGCAGGACCGCGCGTTCGACGGCCTGCTGCTGGACCTGAACGTGGCCGGGCACGATGGCTTCGGGCTGCTGCTCGAAGCCGCTGCCGGCGCCATGCATGTGATCGTCGTCTCCGGCCATGGCGAGCGCGCGCTCGAAGCCTTCGAACTCGGCGTGCTGGACTTCGTGCCCAAGCCGTTCAGCCGCGAGCGCCTGGCGCTTGCGCTGCAGCGGCTCCAAGGCACGCAGCTCACGAGCGGCCGGACGCTCCGGCATCTGGCCGTCTGGCGTGCGCGCGGTGTGGCGCTGGTGGATATCGACCAGGTGGTGTGCATCGCGGCCATCCCGGAAGGCAGCGAACTGCATCTGCAAGGCGGCGCCACCGAGCTGCATGCCAAGCCGCTGGATCGTCTGTTGCCGCTGCTGCCGGCCGGATTCGTTCGATGCCACCGCACGTGGATCGTCAACCTCGCCGCGGTGCGCCTGCTGCACAGTTCTCGCGGCAGCCGCTGCTGGCTCGAACTGCAGGACGGCCGCGAGGTGCCCGTGGGCCGCAGCCGGTTGGCTGCGTTGCGCGAGCGCTTGCTCTGACGCGCTTCTGTTCGCGGCCGTGCGGGAAGGACGGACGAAACCGGCAGCGATCGGGGTCGCGTGGAAGTTGCGCATCGTGTTGCGCTCGGACACTGACTGCAGGCCGACCCAACGGCTGGTGCCTAAAGGCGCGAAGGCAAGCGCATGTCGCGCCTCCCGCTCGGCATGGCCAGTTCACCTCGCATTCAGCCGCGCCGTCTGCAGAAAGTCATGACGTTCCCATGAATGGGCTCCTCCAAGGAAGCTGGGCTTGCCTGGCTGGCGCTTGTGCAGGTGTTCTGCCGCATCGACGACCACCTGGCCACGCCGGGCGTGGTGGCACTGGCGCGGCGCGCGTCGATCTACCTGGCGCAGCGCTTTTCCGACCACGCGCCGCTGACGATCGACTACGAGCTCAAGATCTAGGGCCCGGGGGCGCCGCGCTCGGGGCACGATGTGGGCACGAGGGGGGCCGGTGGCGCTCGGGGGCTTCTGGGTTACGCTGTTGCACATGTTCTCTGCAGTGCTTTGCCACGGGCCCGCGTGCCGGGGGTGCGGTGTGGCCCGGCCCCGCATCGCTGCCTGCCGGGCCGTGCCACCCCTGGGCCGCCAGCGCTGATGGATCGCCTGCGCGCCAGCCGCCAGAGCCTGGAACAGGCCGTGCGCAGCCAGGGGCTGATCCCCGTGCTGGGCCCGGACGCGCTGTGGGTCGAACTGGCCGATCGGCCGGACCAGCCCGCGGCGGCAGGCTCGGGCACGACCGGCGCCCCGTTCTACGCCCTGGTGGCCGAAGAGCTGTTGCGCGTCTACGGCCTGGACCCGGCGGCCAGCGACCTGCGCGACCCCGCCGCCGGCTGGCCGCTGCACCAGGCGGTGGCGCGCGTGCTGGCCGAGCAGCCGCGCAGCAGCACCGAGCGGCTGCGGCGGTCGGTGGCCACGATCGTGGCCGAGCTCACGCCGCGGGTGCGCGCCGCGCCGCTGCTGGACCGGCTGGCGGCGCTGCCGCAGCTGGAGCTCTTCGTCAGCCTCACGCCCGACGACCTGCTGCTGCAGGCCCTGCGCCGCGCGCGCGGCCCGGCGCAGGTGCAGGCCAGCGCCTACGCGCCCAGCAGCGACAGCGCCCGCCCCTGCGACGTGCCGGCCGCGCTGCCCGGCGGGGCGCGCGTGTTCCATCCGCTGGGCCAGTTCAGCGCCGGCGTGCGGCCGGCCATCCACGATGAAGACGCGCTGGAATACCTGTTCCGCTTCCAGCAGGAAGCCGCGCTGCGCGCCCCGGTACTGCTGGAAACCCTGCGCCGGCGCGATCTGCTGCTGCTGGGCTGCCGGCTGCCCGACTGGCTGGGCCTGGGGCTGATCCGCATGGCCAACGAGGTGCGGCTGTCGGCGCAGGAAAAGAAGATGGAATTCTTCGCCGCCGACGCGCAGGCCGGCGACCTGGCGGACTTTCTGGCCCGCTTCAACCCGAACGCCACGATCTTCCCGTGGACGGCGCTGGAGTTCGTCGCCGAGATCGAGGCCATCGCCGGCAGCGCCGGCGCAGGGGTGGCGGCACCGCCACCCGCACCGGGCACCGCGGCCGCGTTGCCGGCCAGCGGCAGCCCGCGTCGCACCACGGTCTTCCTGAGCTACGCCAGCGAAGACCGCGAAGCCGTCACGCGGCTGGCGCAGGCGCTGCTGGGCCTGGGTTTCGACGACGTCTGGCTGGACCAGCGCCAGCTGCGCGCCGGCGACAACTGGTCCGAGCGGATCGACGAAGCCATCGGCGAGTGCACCTACTTCATGCCGGTGCTGTCGCGCCAGGCCGATGCCCGGCGTGAAGGCGTGTTCTGGGAAGAGTGGCGCAAGGCCATGGCGCGCGCCCTGCGCGTGCACGATGCCTTCCTGCTGCCGGTGGGCATCGACGCGCAGGCCCCGGCCCAGGCCGGCTACCGGCGCATCTTCGGCGGCTTCGGCAGCGAGCTGCGCGCGCTGCACCTGCTGCATGCGCCGGGTGGCGTGCTGCCACCGGCCGCACTGGACGACCTGCGCCAGCGCGCTGCCCAGGCGCGCGGGACCGGCCATGCCTGACCAGCCGGCCCTGCCTGCGGGCGCCGCCGCGCCGCCCGACGCCCAGCACCCCTGGCCCTGGCTGGAGCCCTTCGACGAAAGTTCGCAGGCCTTCTTCAACGGCCGTGACGACGACGTGCGGGCCCTGCAGCGCTGCGTGGCGGCGGCGCCGGTGAGCCTGCTGTACGGCAAGTCCGGCCTGGGCAAGACATCGCTGCTGCGCGCCGGGCTGTTCCCGCAGCTGGACAAAGTCTGGCTGCTGCCCGTGCTGCTGCGTCGCATCGAACGTGCCGAAGAACCCGGCGCCCTGTCGGCACAGCTGCTGCAGCGGCTGGATGAAGCCGCAGCGCGCCACGGCCTGCACTGGCAGGGCCCCGCGCCGGCGCACCCCGCCGCCAGCCCGGTGGCCGCGTTGTGGGAACGGCTGCACGACCGCGAGCTGGCGCTGCAGGACGCGGCCGGCCACCGCTTCACGCCACTGTTCGTGCTGGACCAGTTCGAGGAAGTCTTCACCTTGATGGCCGCCGGCGCCGGGCGCACCGCGCTGCTGGTGGAGCTGGGCAACCTGCTGGAAAACCGCGTCCCGGCCGAAGTCGATGCCCGGCTGGACGCGCACGACACGCTGCTGGACCGCATTGACGTCGACCGGCAGGGCGGGCGCTTCCTGCTGTCGCTGCGCGAAGACTTCCTGCCCGAGATCGACGCCCTGGCCGCCCGCATGCCGCGCCTGCAGGCCAACCGCTGCCGGCTGCGCGCGATGTCGCGCCCGCAGGCGCTGCAGGCCGTGCAGCGCACTGGCGGCGCCCTGGTCACGGCCGATGCGGCACAGCAGATCGTCGATTTCCTCGCCCGGCCAGCGGCCGGGGCCCACCCGGCCGAGGTGCTGCGCGACGACCGCCCGGTCGAGCCCGCGCTGCTGAGCCTGCTGTGCGCCAGCCTGAACGCCGAGCGCCTGGCGCGCCAGCCCCCGGCGGCGACGCTGGACGTGCAGAACCTGGAAGGCCGCGGCGCCCGCGTGATCGAGCAGTTCTACGACCGCGCCTTCGACGCGCTGCCGCCCGAGCGCCGCGCCGCGTTGGCCGGCTGGGTGGAGCGCGAGCTGATCACCGCCAGCGGCACGCGGCGGCCCTTCCCGCGGCGCGACATCGACGCCAGCTTGCGCGCCGACGTCGAACGCCTGGTGGGCCAGCGCCTGCTGCGCTTTCACAGCGGCGAAGCCGGCGAGCAGGTGGAACTGGTGCACGACCGCCTGGCGGCCGTGGCCCAGGCGCGCGCACTGCTGCGCCGGCAGGCCGCCGAAGCCCAGCTGCAGGCCGAGCGCGAACGCGACCTGGCCGCCCGCCGGCTGCTGGAAGAAGAAAAGCGCAGCATCGAGCTGGAACGCCGGCGCGAGGCCGAACGCGCCGAATGGGCGCGTGAACGCGCCGAGCGCGCCGCGCAGCAGACACGGCGCCGCTGGACGGTGCTGTCGGCGGGCCTGCTGCTGGTGGCCCTGGCGGCATCGGCCGGCGTGTTTGCGCTCATGCAGGCCCAGCGCAGTACCGAGGCCCAGGCCGCCCTGGCCGAGCGCGTGCGCGAAGACCAGGCGCGCGAAGCCGACGCACTGCAGCGCGCCACCCGGTGGCAGCTGGCCGAAGCCCAGGCCGAACGCGACCGCCACCTGGCCGTGCTGAAGGAAGCCGCCCGCGTGCTGCGCGAAGGCGGCGCTGGCGCCGACGCGCAGGCGCTGCGCCTGCTGCAGCAGGCCAGCGGCGAAGTCGAAGCCGTGACGCGGCAGGCCCAGGCCGACGCCAACCGCTGCCCGGCCGGCCGGCGCCTGTACCCGCAGGTGGGCGAGCGCGACGACATCGCGCTGGTGGACAAGCTGGCGCCGGGCCTGCGCCGCGCCGGCTGGCTGGTGCTGCGCACCGAGCTGGTGGAGGCGCGCAAGATGCCCCAGCGCACCGAGCTGCGCTACTTCCGCAGTGCCGAAGCCGATCTCGCGGCCGATGCCGCGGCCGTGCTGCAGCGTGCGGGCCTGCCGCCGCTGAAGCCGCTGTACGTGACGGGTTTCGAACAGTCCACCACTCTGCGCGCCTGCCACTTTGAGCTCTGGCTGGTGCCGCGCGCGCCGTGAGCGCCCGGCCTGCAGCGGGCGTGCCCGTGGCAGCGCAGGCGGAGCAGCCGCAGCAACCACCGCTCAGCCATCACGACATCCTCGGCCTGGTCGGGCCCTTCACCGCGGCCGGCTGGGCTCTGGATCTGGCGGCCAGCCAGCGGCTGGCGAGGCGGCTGGTGTTCTGCCCTGCGGCAGCCCTGCCCGACGTGCCGGCGCAGCAACTGGTGCTGGAAGGGCTGGCCAGCGGCAGCTGGCAGCTCACGCGCCACGCGCAGCAGGCCGACGGCGCCGCGGCCAGCGTGCAGGCCCTGGGGCTGGCGCCGGCAGCGCTGCTCGCGCTGGTGCAGGCCGTGCCGGTGGCGCGCCACTTCGTCAGCGGCCCTGGCCGGGTGCTGGCGCGCAGCTACCGTGTGCTGCCCGGCGGCCCGGTGGTGCTGACGCGCGGCGTGCTGCGCGCTGGCGGCATGGGCAACGCCCCCGGACCAACCACCGTCACATCGGCCCCGCTGCTGGTGCTGACGTTGGACGTGGCACCCGTGCGCGGTGTCGCCGCCGAGATCGCCCTCCAGGCCCCGCACACCCACCTGGCCCTGCCCGAAGACCTGGTGGCCGTGCTGGGCTGGCACTGGACGCGCCTGGTGCCCGGGCGCCCGGCCGGCGGCGCCTGGGCCAGCAAGCTGCGCCTGCCCGGCGGCCTGCCGGCGCGCACCGCGCGCGCCGAAGCCGCGCTGGACCGCGCCGCTGCCCACCTGGCGCAGACACTGGCCGAAGCCCCGGCGCGCTTCCACGAGCGCCATCGCCTGCGCCGCCTGGGCGTGATGCTGCGGCGCGCGATCCCGCTGCTCACGCCGCTGCTGCTGGTGGCCACGATCCTGCTGATGCCGCGCGTGGATACGAGCGAGCACATGGGCCTGTGGCTGCTGCTGTACCACGTGCCCACGGCGCTGATCGTGCTGAGCTTCTGCCTGCAGGAACTGCCCACGCTGCGGCCGCCGCCGTGGCCGCGCCGCAGCACGGCGAGCGATTGGCGCCAGTCCTAAACTGTCGCATCACCCCCACCGCCCCAGGATTGCCCATGAACGCACCCCTCCAGCCCCAGGAAGCCCAGGCCCTGGCCGCGTTTTCCGACGCCGCCTGGGACGAACGCATCGTCCCCGCCCTCACCGACTACATCGAGGTGCCCGCCAAGAGCCCGATGTTCGACGCCGACTGGGCCCAGCACGGCTACCTGGACCGCGTGGTGACCGACGCCGCCGCCTGGGTGGAAAGCCGCAAGGTGGCCGGCCTGAAGCTGGAAGTGGTGCGTATCGCAGGCCGTACGCCGGTGATCTTCTTCGAGATCGCCGCCAGCAGCGGCAACACGTCCACCGACACCGTGCTGCTGTACGGCCACCTGGACAAGCAGCCCGAATTCAACGGCTGGCGCAGCGACCTGGGCCCCTGGACGCCGAAGTACGAAAACGGCCTGCTCTACGGCCGCGGCGGCGCCGACGACGGCTATGCCGTCTACGCCGCCATCACCGCCATCGAGGCCTTGCACGCCCAGGGCATCGCCCACCCGCGCTGCGTGGGCCTGATCGAAAGCTGCGAAGAAAGCGGCAGCCACGACCTGCCGGCCTACATCGACGCGCTGCGCCCGCGCCTGGGCCAGGTGGGCCTGGTGGTGTGCCTGGACAGCGGCGCCGGCAACTACGACCAGCTCTGGCTGACGACCAGCCTGCGCGGCATGGTCAGCGGCGTACTGAAGGTGGAAGTGCTGACCGAAGGCATCCACAGCGGCGACAGCAGCGGCGTGGTGCCCAGCAGCTTCCGCGTGCTGCGCCAGGTGCTGGACCGGCTGGAAGACTCGAAAACCGGCAACCTGCTGCCCGAGAGCTTCCACTGCCAGATCCCGGCTTCGCGCCTGGAACAGACGCGCGCCACGGCCGCCATCCTGAAGGACGAAGTCTGGAAGCGCTTCCCCTGGGCCTGCGGTGCCGATGGCGGCAGTGTCCTACCGACCACGACCGATCCGGTCGAAGGCCTGCTGAACCGCACCTGGCGGCCCACGCTCAGCGTCACCGGCGTCGACGGCTTCCCGGAGCTGAAGAACGCGGGCAACGTGCTGCGCCCCTACACGGCTTTCAAGCTCAGCCTGCGCCTGCCGCCGCTGGTGGACGGCCACGAGGCCTCGATGAAGCTGAAGACGCTGCTCGAAGACAACGCGCCCTACAACGCCAAGGTCACCTTCCACCCCGATGGCCGCGCCGGCGCGCTGGGCGCCACCGGCTGGAATGCGCCCGACCTGGCGCCCTGGCTCGAAGGCGCGCTGAACGCCGCATCCAACACCCACTTCGGCGCCCCGGTGGGCTACATCGGCCAGGGCGGCACGATTCCGCTGATGAGCATGCTGCAGAAGAGCTTTCCTGCAGCGCAGATGATGGTGTGCGGCGTACTGGGCCCGAAGAGCAATGCCCATGGGCCGAACGAGTTTCTGCATGTGCCCTATGGCAAGCGGCTGACGGCAGCGGTAGCGCAGGTGATTGCGGCTTGCCCTTGAGGGACTGAGGGCCGGGTCCTGCCCATCGCGGACCTCACGCCAACTCAGAGTCCGCCACGTCTTCCTGCAGGAACCCGCCACTCTGGTGCGCCCACAGCTTGGCGTAGTGCCCTTTGGCGGCCAGCAGCTCGGCATGGCTGCCCTGTTCGACGATGCGGCCTTGTTCCAGCACGATCAGCCGGTCCATGCGGGCGATGGTGGATAGGCGGTGCGCGATGGCGATCACGGTCTTGCCTTCCATCAGGCCCAGCAGCTGGCTCTGGATGGCGATCTCGACTTCGCTGTCCAGCGCGCTGGTGGCTTCGTCCAGCACCAGGATGGGCGCGTCCTTCAGGATCACGCGCGCAATCGCCACGCGTTGGCGCTGGCCGCCGCTCAGCTTCACGCCGCGTTCGCCCACGTGCGCTTCATAGCCCGTGCGGCCTTTCCAGTCCTGCAGGTTCAGGATGAACTCATGGGCTTGCGCCTTCTTGGCCGCCGCTACGATGTCTTCCATGCTGGCGCCAGGCCGGCCGTAGCCGATGTTGGCAGCGATGGACCGATGCAGCAGCGACGTGTCCTGCGTCACCATGCCGATGGCCGCGCGCAGGCTTTCCTGGCTCACGCCGCGCACGTCGTGCCCGTCGACGCGCAGCGTGCCTTGCTCCAGATCGTGAAAGCGCAGCAGCAGGTTCACCAGCGTGCTCTTGCCCGCGCCTGAACGCCCCACCAGCCCCACGCGTTCGCCGGGGCGGATGACCAGGTTCAGGTCGTCCAGCACCTTCTTGCCGTCCTGCCGGCCGTAGGTGAAGGTGACGTGCTCGAAGCGGATCTCGCCGCCCGCCGGGGCCGGCGCCACCACCAGGTCGCGCGCGTCGGCAGCGTCCGTCATGGTGTGCGGCACGGCGATGGTTTCCATGCCTTCCTGCACCACGCCGATGTTCTCGAAGATGCCCGTCACTTCCCAGCTCACCCAGCCGGCGACGTTGGCGATCGTCCAGGCCAGCGGCAAGGCCGTGGCCACCGTGCCGGCGTCGATCTGCCCCTGGCCCCACAGCGTGATGCCGATCGCGGCGGTGCTGACCAGCAGCAGGGCGTTCAGCGTCGACAGCGTGCCCATGAAGGCCGTGATCAGCCGCATGTGCGCTGCGATCGCGCCGGTGTGGTCGTCGATGGCGTCGCGCACATGGGCGTCTTCGTCGCGTGCGCGGGCGAAGAGCTTCACGGTCAGGATGTTGGTGTAGCTGTCCACCACGCGGCCCATCACCAGGCTGCGCAGTTCGCTGCTCACGCGGGAGCGGTCGCGCATCCTGGGCACGAAGTAGCGCAGGAAGAACAGATAGCTGGCAAACCACAGGGCCGTGGGTACGGCCAGGCGCCAGTCGGCGCTGGCCATCAGCACCAGCGCGCTGATGCCGTAGACCACGATGTACCAGATGGCGCGCACGCAGCTGACCGCGCTTTCGCGCACCGCGTGGCTGGTGTTCATCACGCGGTTGGCGATGCGGCCGGCGAAATCGTTCTGGAAGAAAGGCCAGCCCTGGCGCACCACGTGCCAGTGGCTCTGCCAGCGGATCAGCGCCGTCACCCCCGGCGCTACGGCGTTGTTGCGCACCAGGCTGTCCAGCAGCAGCACCAGCGGCCGGCCCACCAGCACCAGCAGCGCCATGCCGATCAGCAGCGGCATTTCCTGCTGCAGGGTGGCCGCGCGCGAACCAGGCTGAAGGCTTCCCATCATCCGCACCAGGTGGCCGATGAAGACCGGGATCAGCGTGTCGATCAGCGCCACGCCCAGGCCGGTGACGAACATCGCCGCGAACAGCCCGCGCACCTGGCCGATGAAGTGCCAGTAGAAGGCCAGCAGCCCCGGGGGCGGGGCGCTGCCCGGCCGCGCGGTGGGCTGGGTGCGGGTTTCGAAGAAGCTGAAGAGGGCTGAGCGGGGTGGCATGCCGGCCCATTGTCGCTGCGGGTGTCGCTGCGGGGTGGCAACATGCGCCGGCCCGTCGCCCACAACCTGGAAAAGCAAGATGGATCTGCTGCGTGCCATGCGCGTTTACGCCCGCGTCGTCGACGAAGGCGGCTTTGCCAAGGCCGCACGCGCGCTGGACCTGGCACCGCCGGCAGTGACGCGCATCGTGGCCGATCTCGAACAGCACCTGAAGGCCCGGCTGCTGAACCGCACCACGCGCAGCATCGCGCTGACCGAAGTCGGCGAGGCCTATCTCGAGAAGGTCCGCAGCATCCTGGTGGAGATCGAGGAAAGCGAGGCGCTGGCCGACGCCTCGCTGCGCGAACCGCGCGGCCACCTGCGCGTGCTGTGCCCGCCGTCGGTGGCCGTGCATCAGCTGGCCAAGCACCTGCCGCGCTTTGCGGCCGCCTACCCGCAGGTGAGCATCGAACTGCACTCGCCCGGGCCGGTGGAGACGCTGGACGAGAGCTACGACCTCAGCATCATCGGCGTGCGCCGGCCGCTGCAGGGCGACTTCGTCGCGCGGCGCCTGGCGCGGTCCGAAGTCGTCACTTGTGCCAGCCCCGACTACCTGGACCGCTGCGGCCGTCCGCAGCATCCGCGCGATCTGGAGCAGCACGACGCGCTGGTGCCCCCGATCAGCGAACTGCAGCGCGGCCTGACCTTCGTGCACGCAGCGCTGGGCGACGACGACGGCGCGGCCGAGACCCACACCGTGGTGCCGGCGCGGCGCGCCCGGTTGAGCTCGTCGCACATCGACACGATGTACGCCGCGGCGCTGTCGGGCCTGGGCATCGCCGGCTTGCCGTCCTTCGTGATCGAAGACGCACTGCTGGAAAACGCGCTGGAGCGCGTGTTGCCCGAGTGGCGGCTGTTCAGCACCACGCTGTGGGTGGCGATGCCGTCGCGCAAGCATGTGCCGGCGCGCACGCGCGTGTTCGTGGATTTCCTGCTCGAAGTCTTCGGCGGGCGTGACGACGACCCCTGGCTGCTGGCCGCAGGCTGCGCCACGCCGCGGCGCGAAGCCACGCCCGCGCGGCCACAGGCGACGCCACGCACGCCGCGAAGATGAAACCGATCAGTCACATAATGACCCTACGGTTGATATAGAGAACGGTTCAGTTCAGAGTCCGGCACGTTGCAGGTGCGCGGTGCACCTGTCTTTGCTCGCAGAAAGGACTCCGAAGTGATCCATACCCTCAAGCGCTGGCTCGCCGTTGCCAGCGTCGGCTTCCTCGCGGCCTGCGGCGGCGGCGGCAGCGACCAGCCGGCCGACGTCGTCGGCACCATCAATGGCAAGCCCGAATTCGGCATCCTGGCCGAAGCCATCAATGCGTCCGGCCTGCGCACGGCGTTGAACGCCAACGGTCCGTTCACCCTGTTCGCCCCGACCGACGCCGCCTTCGCTGCGCTGCTGACGGAACTGGGCATCACCAAGGATCAACTGCTGGCCGACACCGCGCTGCTGACCACCGTGCTGACGTACCACGTGCTGCCGGCCAAGGTCGAGCGCGCCCAGGTGCCCGTGGGCCCCGCCATCACCACGCTGCAGGGCGGCATCTTCAAGGTCGTCACCAGCGGCAGCGCGCTGCGCATCAACGACGGCCGCAACCGCCTGGCCACCATCACCGCCACCGACATGCAGGCCAGCAACGGCGTGGTGCACACCATCGACCGCGTGCTGCTGCCGGCCAACCGCAACATCGTGCAGACGGCGCAGGCGCTGCCGCAGTTCAGCATCCTGGTCGAAGCCGTGGTGGCTGCCAACTTGCAGGGTGCGCTGTCGGCCAGCGGCCCGCTGACGGTGTTCGCGCCGACCAACGACGCCTTTGCCGCACTGCTGACCGAGCTGGGCCTGACCAAGCAGCAGCTGCTGGCCAACGTGCCGCTGCTGACGCGGGTGCTGACGTACCACGTGCTGAACGGCCGCGCCCTGCAGGCCAACATCGTGCCCGGCCAGGCCATCACCACGCTGCAAGGTGGCACGTTCACGGTCGACGCCAGCCTGCGCATCACGGACGCCCGTGCCCGTACTTCGCAGATCGCCACCACCGACGTGCTGACCAGCAACGGCGTGATCCACGCGATCAACCGCGTGCTGCTGCCGCTGCCGGCCGAAAACATCGTGCAGACGGCTTTGGCTGCGCCGCAGTTCAGCATCCTGGTCGAGGCCGTGCAGGCCGCCGGCCTGGTCAATGCCCTGTCGGCCCCCGGCCCGCTGACGGTCTTCGCGCCCACCAACGACGCCTTCGCGCTGCTGCTGGCCGAACTGGGCCTGACCAAGCCGCAGCTGCTGGCCAACGTGCCGCTGCTGACGCAAGTGCTGACGTACCACGTCGTCAGCGGCCGCCAGCTGTCGGGCGAGGTGCTGGCCCGTGCCGCCAGCAACCAGCCCTTCACCAGCCTGCAGGGCGGCACCTTCGGCATCGCCACCAGCCCGCTGCGCATCACCGATGCCCGCGGCCGCAGCGCCGGCATCGCGGGTGTCGACAGCTTTACCAGCAACGGCGTGATCCACACGCTCGATCGGGTGATCCTGCCGCCGGCAAACTGACGCGTTAGGGGCCGGCTGGCCCCGACCTCTCTGAACCCCACTGTTTCCTCAACCCAGAAAGAAACCCACCATGAAGAAGCTCCTGATTGCCGCCGCCCTGGCTGCCAGCGCCCTGGCCGCGCAGGCCAAGGACATCGTCGAAGTCGCCGTGGCCAACGGCAACTTCAAGACCCTGGCCACCGCGCTGCAGGCCGCCGGCCTGGTCGAGACGCTGAAGGGCAAGGGCCCGTTCACCGTCTTCGCGCCCACCGACGCCGCCTTTGCCAAGGTGCCCAAGGCCGACCTGGACGCCCTGCTGAAGGACAAGGCCAAGCTCACCGCCGTGCTGACGTACCACGTCGTGCCGGGCAAGGTGATGGCCAAGGACGTGAAGGCCGGCAAGGTCAAGACCGTGCAGGGCAGCGAGATCACGATCGCCACCACCGGTGGCGTGACGGTGGACGGCGCCAAGGTCACCGCCACCGACGTGCAGGCCAGCAACGGCGTGATCCACGTCATCGACACGGTCATCATGCCGAAGTGATGGCGCGTTGAGGCCTGTCCACGCCGCCGCGCCGCAGGGCACGGTGGCGTCAGGGCTCACCAGCAGACGCCGGGCGCACCTTCGGGTGCCCCGGCGTTTTTTCATGGGGGCAGCCCCGGCCTGGCGCGACGCTAGAACGTGAAGCCGCTGCCCACGCGCGCGCCCGACAGCGGCGCCAGCAGCCCCAGCAGCGGCTTGAGCGGCCCGTAGCGCAGTGCCACGCGCTGGGCATAGCCCAGGAAGCGCGGCAGGTCGGCCGCGTACTGCGGCTTGCCGTCGCGGTGCTTCAGGCGGCAGAAGATGCCCAGCACCTTCAGATGGCGCTGCAGGCCCATCCATTCCAGCGCGCGCCAGACCTCGCCGAAATCCTGCGCCATCGCGTCGCCCAGCGGCAAACCGGCCTGTCGGGCCTGCTGCCACCAGCGGATCGCCCAGTCGAGTTCCTGCGGCTCGTCCCAGCTGACGAAGGCATCGCGCAGCAGCGATGCGATGTCGTAAGTGATGGGGCCCCGGACCGCGTCCTGGAAGTCCAGCACGCCCGGGCCGCTGGCGCCGGCCGGTGCACGCATCAGGTTGCGCGGCATCCAGTCGGCGTGCACGGCCACTTGCGGCTGCGCCAGCGCGCTGTCCACCAGACATTGCACCGTGCGGTCCCAGGTGGCCTGTTGTGCGGGTGTCCAGGCGATGCCGAACTCGCGCTGCACGCACCATTCAGGGAACAGCGCCAGCTCACGGCGCAGCAGCGCTTCGTCGAACAGCGGCAGGGCCCGCGCCGGCACGCGGGCCTGGAACTGCACCAGGCCGGTGATGGCCTCGCGCATCAGCTGGTCGGCGCCGGCCGCGTCTGCCGCCTGCAGCGCCGGCAGGTACAGATCGCGGCCCAGGTCGGTGATGAGCAGGAAGCCTTGTTCCTCGTCGGCCGCCAGCACCCGCGGCGCGTGCAGGCCGGCAGCGGCCACCAGGGTGGCCACGTGCACGAAGGGGCGGACGTCTTCCTGCGGCGGCGGCGCGTCCATCACCACCAGGCTGGCCACACCCGCCACCGCCGGGTGGCAGGCGACCCGGAAATAGCGCCTGAAGCTGGCGTCACTGGACGCCGGGGCCAGACTGTCCACGGCTATGCCATGCACCGGCGCCACGCCCAGCAGCCAGCGCCGGAACGCGGCCTCGCGGGCGGGGCTGGGCCAGGGGATCGTGGCCGGCGCTGCGTCGCCGCCAGGGGTGGGGCGATCGGGGTTGTCCGGGCGATCGGCGGCAGGCGTGGGCGCGTGGGGGCTCATGGATAATGGATTTTACGAATGCGCTCTCTCGCGACCCCGCTGCGGCCCACCCGGCTGGTGATCAGCCTGATGCTGGGCTGGGGCCTGGCGCCGGGCCCTGCCGGCGCACAGGCCGCAGCGCCAGCCGAGCCCACCGCGGCCCTGGTGCCCAGCACCCGGCTGGAACCGCTGCCGCGGGCTGCCGGCAGCGAAGCCCTGCCGATCGTGCTGCGTGCCCGCAGCCTGCAGGCGCAACCCGATCTGGCTGCGGTCGCCGAAGGCGATGTCGAGTTCCGCCGCGGCGGGCTGGTGATCCGCGCCGACAAGCTCAGCTACGACAGCCCCACCGACACCGCACGGGCCATCGGCAACGTGCGCGTACAGCGCGACGGCGCGGTCTATTCCGGCACCGAGCTGCAGTTGCGTGTGCAGCGCTTCGAGGGCTTCTTCGTCGATCCGCGCTTCGACCTGCCCCTGCTGGGCGCGGGCGGCCAGGCCCAGCGGCTGGAGTTCCTGGACAGCAGCCGCACCCGCGCCACCGAGGCCCTGTACACCAGTTGCCCGCGCGATGGCCCGGTGCCGCCGGCCTGGGTGCTGCAGGCGCGCAAGGTGCAGCTGGACCAGACCACGGGTGTGGGCCAAGCCGAAGGCGCAGTGCTGCGCTTTCAGGACCTGCCCATCCTCGCCTTGCCGTCTCTGAGCTTCCCGCTGGGCGACCAGCGCAAGTCGGGCTGGCTGCCCGCGAGCGTGAACATCGACAACCGCAGCGGCGTCGAGCTGGCGGTGCCGTACTACTGGAACATCGCGCCGAACCGCGACGCCACGATCGCCCCGCGCATCCTGACCCGCCGCGGCCTGGCGCTGGACGCCGAGTTCCGCTACCTGCAGCCTGAAAACGAAGGCGTCGTCGGCCTGGACTGGTTGCCCGACGACCGTGTCGCCCGCCGCTCGCGCCAGGCCCTGCGCTGGCAGCACGACGGCCAGCTGGGGGCGGGCTTTGCCCCCGATGTGCTGCGCGGGCTGCGCTACCGCGTCGATGCGGTACGGGTGTCCGACAACGATTGGTGGAAGGATTTCCCCAGCGCCAGCCGCAGCCTCACCAGCCGGCTGCTGCCCAGCCGCGCGTCGGCCGAACTGCCGTTCTACCTGGCCACGGGCAGTGACCGGGCGGCGCAGGGCCTGATCTATGCCCGGCTGATGGGCTGGCAGGTGCTGCAGGCCGACGACAGCCCCATCACCAGCCCCTACCAGCGGCGACCGCAGCTGGGCGCGCGCATCACCGGGGCGCTGGGCGGCTGGCAGTACGGTGCCGAACTGGAATTCAACCGCTTCGCGCTGCCCGGTGACGCCGCCGCGGCCGCCGGGCGCCCGCAAGGCGACCGTCTGCATCTGCTGGCGTCGCTGCGCTATGAAGCTCGCGGCGCCGGCTGGTGGCTGACGCCGCGCTTGGCGCTGAACGCCGCGGCCTACGACACCCAGGGCCCCGGCGCCGACAAGCCGCAGCGCGCCCGGCGCACCATCCCCAGCCTGAGCGTCGACGCCGGCATGGCCTTCGAGCGCGATGCCCGCTTCTTCGGCCGCGCCTACCAGCAGACGCTGGAGCCACGCGTTCTGTACGTCAACACGCCCTACCGCGCCCAGGCCCAGCTGCCCAACTACGACGCCGCCGCCAAGGATTTCAACGTCGTCTCGATCTACACCGACAACAGTTTCTCGGGCGTGGACCGGGTGGCCGATGCGCACCAGGTGACGGCCGGCTTCACCACCCGGCTGCTGGACCAGGCCAGCGGCGCCGAGGCGATGCGCCTGGGCCTGGTGCAGCGCTACCTGCTGCGCGACCAGCGCGTGGCGCCGCAGGCCGATGGCAGCCCCGACGGCCCGGCCCTGACGCAGCGCTTTTCCGACGCGCTGCTGATCGGCAGCACCAGCGTGCTGCCCGGCTGGACGCTGGACGCCGCGCTGCAGTACAGCCCGGAGCTGTCGCGGTCGGTGCGCTCCATCCTGTCGGCACGCTATTCGCCCGGGCCGTTCCGCACTGTCGGCGCCACCTACCGGCTGGCCCGTGGCCTGAGCGAGCAGCTGGAGCTGGGCTGGCAGTGGCCGATCGGCGGCAGCCGCAGCGGCCCGGCCGCGCTGGCGCTGGGCGGCGCGGGCCCGGCAGCGCGCGGCACGGCGGCAGGCCAGGGGGCCTGCAGCGGCCGCTGGTTCGCGGTCGGCCGGGTGAACTACAGCCTGAAGGATGCGCGCGTCACCGACAGCCTGCTGGGCGTGGAGTACGACGCCGGGTGCTGGATCGGCCGTGTCGTGGCCGAGCGGCTTTCCACCGGCCGCACCGAAGCCACCACCCGGCTGCTGCTGCAGCTGGAGCTGGTGGGTCTGTCGCGCATCGGGTCAAACCCCCTGAAGGTCTTGAAGGACAATATCCCGGGATACCAGCTGCTGCGCGATGAACGCAGCGGCGGCTCGCGCAGCGACGACTGGCAGCCCGCACGATGATGCCCGGGGCCACCAGCGCGGCCATGCCCGCGGGCCTGCGGGCCCCTGGAGAACAGACGCCCCTGCGTTGCCCGACCCTGCCCACGATGTATTTCCCGGTGCCGCCAGGCGCCCGAGCCCCATGAACCCATGCCCGTCCTTTCCCCGCGTGCTCGCAGCCGGCCTGGCCCTGCTGTGGCTCGCGCTGGCCCTGCAGCCGGCCCAGGCGCAGGGCCGCAGCAGCCGCAGCGGCGACTACATCGCGGCCGTCGTCAACCAGGAGCTCGTCACCGCCGGTGAGGTGGCGCGGCGCATCGAGGCCGCTCGCGCCGAGGCGGCCCGCGTCGGCCAGCGCCTGCCGCCCGACCCCGAGCTGCGCCAGCAGGTGATGGACTTGCTGATCGACGAGCGCGTGATCATCACCACCGCGCGCGAAAGCGGCGTGCGCATCGAAGAGCCCGAAATCGACCGCGCGGTGCAGAACGTGGCGGCGCAGAACCAGATCACACCCATGGTGCTGCGCCAGCGCCTGGCGGCCGAAGGGATCGACTACAGCCGCTTCCGGGCCCAGCTGCGCGACCAGCTGATGATGGAGCGGGTGCGCGAGCGCGAGGTCTACCGCCGCATCCAGGTCAGCGACGAGGACATCGACAAGTTGCTGGCCGAGCAGCGCCGGGCGGCGCAGGGCGGCGCCGAGATCAACATCGCGCAGATCCTGGTGCCCGTGCCCGAGGGCGTCACGCCCGATGCCGAAGCGCAACTGCGCGCGCGCGCGCAGGCAGCACTCAAGCGCGTGCAAGGGGGCGAGGACTTCGCCCGCGTGGTCCTGGACGTGTCGTCCGACGCCAACCGCGAGCAGGGTGGCGCGCTCGGCATGCGGCCGGCGGCGCGGCTGCCCGATGCCTTCGTTGCGGCCACCGCCGGCGTCGCCGTCGGCCAGGTGGCGCCCGAGCTGCTGCGCACCGGCGCCGGCTTCCATGTGCTGAAGGTGCTGGACCGGCGCGAAGCCGGCGAACCGCGCATCACGCAGACGCGCGCCCGCCATGTGCTACTGCGGCCATCCCAGCAGCTGTCGGCCGAGGTCGCGTCGCGCCGCCTGGCGGACTACAAGCGCCAGATCGAGACCGGCCAGGCCAACTTCGAGGACATCGCCCGGCAGTTCAGCGAAGACGGCTCGGCCGCCGCCGGTGGCGACCTGGGTTGGAGCAGCCCCGGCACGATGGTGCCGGAGTTCGAGGAAGCCATGAACGCGCTGCCCGTGGGCGGGCTGTCGGCGCCGGTGCCTTCGCGCTTCGGCGTGCACCTGATCCAGGTGCTGGAACGCCGCGATGTCGCCATCGACCCGAAGGCCCTGCGCGAACAGGCCCGCAACGTCCTGCGTGAGCAGCGTTTCGAACAGGCCTTCCTGGACTGGACCAAGGAAATCCGCTCCCGCGCCTACGTCGAGATGCGCGAACCGCCGCCGTGACGGTGCCCAGGGCCCCGCGGCGGCGCGTGGTGCGCGCGTGAGGCACACCGCCAAGAAGCGCTTCGGCCAGCACTTCCTGGTCGACGACGCCGTCATCGAAGGCATCGTCGATGCGATCGCGCCTGCTGCCGGGCAGGCCCTGGTGGAAATCGGCCCTGGCCTGGGCGCCATGACCCTGCCGCTGCTGCGCCGCTGCAGCGCGCTGACGGTGATCGAGCTCGACCGTGACCTGGCCGCCCGTCTGCGCCGGCAGGCCGGCCTGACGGTGATCGAGGCCGACGTGCTGCAGGTGGATTTCCGCGCGCTGGCGCTGGCGGCGGGGCAGCCGCTGCGGGTGGTGGGCAACCTGCCCTACAACATCTCCACGCCGATCCTCTTCCACCTGCTGGCCGCCGCCGACGCCGTGGTCGACCAGCACTTCATGCTGCAGAAGGAAGTCGTGGACCGCATGGCCGCATCGCCCGGCAGCAAGGATTACGGCCGCCTGAGCGTGATGCTGCAGTGGCGCTACCGCATCAGCGCGGTGCTGGACGTGCCGCCGGCGGCTTTCGACCCGCCCCCGCGTGTCGACTCCGCCGTCGTGCGCATGCGCCCGCTGCCGGCCGCGCCGGATGTCGATCCGCAGCGGCTGGGCGCACTGGTGACCGCCGCCTTCTCGCAGCGGCGCAAGCTGCTGCGGCACACCCTGGGGCGCTGGATCGAGGCTGAAGGCCTGGACACCGCCTTCGATCTGCAGCGTCGGGCCGAGGAAGTGCCGGTCTCGGAGTACCTGGGCCTGGCCCGGCTGGCGGCTGCGCCCCGGGCATGAAAAAGGGCTCCCGCGGGAGCCCTTTGCTTTTGCGCCCTGCGCGCGGGCCGGCCGCTCAGGCGGCGTTCAGCCAGGCGGCGGTGTCGAAGGCGCTGCTCATCATCGGCATGTTCATGCCGAAGTTGGGGTTGGTGCCGTTCTTGGGTACCGCCACCTTGGGCGCCGGCTTGGCGCCAGTGGCTGCAGGCGTGCCGACGGTCGTGCTGCTGGTGCTGCTGGCGTTGTTGGGGGCCACATCTGCCGCCCGCTCCCATGACCCGGTTTCTTGGGAGCGGGCTACTGAAAAGAATAGAAGCACCTGAAGGGTATTCGCCGGTCGCCCCAGAACTCGGCTGCGTCGCGGAAGACTTCCAGCAGCTGCTCTCTCGCCTCGCGGTCGAACCGCGGGTGGTCCGGCAGCTGTTCCAGCACGACGACGAAGCCCGGCTGCTGCCCGGCCTTGTGCACGAGGTCGGTCATGCAGTCGAACAGCGCGTCCAGGTTCTTGCCGAAATGGGCCGGGAACAGGAACGCCGCCGCGATCGCGTCGAGCACGTCCTGCTTGCTCTGCGCTTCGGCGAGGTTGACATAGAGAAAGTGCTGGCCGGCGGCTTCGGCGGCCTTCATCAGGTCGTCGACGCGATAGGCGCGGATGGCCTGGACGATGTTCGGGCGGATGGTCTGCAACTGCATGGTCGCGTGCCTCCTTGGGTTTTGGTGATGGAAGTCGGTATCGCTGGCGGGCTGGCCGGCGGAAAGCGAAGCGTGCAGTTCGGTCATGGGACGATGCGGCTGAAGCTTGCGTAGTGGTCGGCGGTGTAGAAACAGACTTCGGGCTGGGACGGCGGCTTGCCGCCGCAGACGATGCGTCGGGCGCCTCGGTTCTTGGCGCCAGGCGTGCGCACGGTGTATTCGCGGTAATGGCCGCGGGGCGCCGAAGGCAGCAGGCGTTCGCGGTTGAAGAAGACCGTCCCGTCCTTGTCGTACGGGAACGGACCGCCTTTCAGGATCAGCGCATGGGTGGTACCGGCTTCCTTGGGCAAGGTCGACAGGGCCACCGGCGGCAGGCCGGGCAGGGCGGTGTCGGGACCCCGGGCTGCCGCTGTCTGCGCCAGTGGCAACGCCAGCACCGCCGCCAGACCGACCGACAAGCCCGTGGCTGCCAGCTTTGGCAGTACCCACTTGAACGAGGCTTGCCAAGGCGCAGGCCGGGGGCTGCGCGGGCAGGCTGGACCGGTCGAGAACACGGGTTAACCCTGAAAGATCAAACCAAGATGGTACCGGAGCGGCCCCTGAAACTCAAGTCCATTGCCCAAAAATGGGGCATGAAGAAATGTAAGTCAGTCGGCGCTCACATGCGTTGATTCGGCGCCATGGTGCGTGCAAGCGCGGTGTGCGCGCCGCTGTCGGGCGGGTCCCGGACCCCCCGGTCAGGCGCCGCGCCCGGCCTGGGCGTCGGCCACCGTGACGGCCGTCATGTTGACGATCCGGCGAACGGTGGCGGAAGGCGTCAGCACATGTACGGGCAGATCGGCCCCCAGCAGCACCGGGCCGATGGCGATGCCGCCGCCGGCGGCCACCTTCAGCAGGTTGTAGGCGATGTTGGCCGATTCGATGTTCGGCAGCACCAGCAGGTTGGCGTCGCCGTGCAGGGTGCTGTTGGGCATCAGGGCGCGGCGGGCGGCGCTGTCCAGGGCCACGTCGCCGTGCATTTCGCCGTCCACTTCGAGCCAGGGCGCTTGTTCACGCAGCAGGGCCAGGGTGGTGCGCATCTTCACCGCGCTGGCGCTGTCGCTGGTGCCGAAGTTCGAATGCGACAGCAGCGCCGCGCGCGGCACCACGCCGAAGCGCATCATTTCCTCGGCCGCCATCACGGTGATCTCGGCCAGCTCGGCCGCGCTCGGATCCGCGTTGACGTGCGTGTCCACCAGGAAGATCTGCCGCCCCGGCAGCATCAGCGCGTTCATGCAGGCGTAGACGCGCACGTCCTGCGCCGTGCGCGGGCTGCCGCCGGCACGCTTGCCGATCACCTGATCGACGTACTGCAGGTGCTGCGACGTGGTGCCCCAGGTGCCGCACAGCAGGCCGTCGACTTCGCCTTTCTTCAGCAGCATCGCGCCGATCAGCGTCAGCCGGCGGCGCATCTCGATCTTGGCCACCTGGGCCGTCACGCCCTTGCGTTCGGTCATGCGGTGGTAGGTCTGCCAGAAGTCGCGGTAACGGTGGTCCTGCTCGACGTTGACGACGTCGTAGTCCAGCCCTTCCTGCAGCCGCAGGCCGAACTTCTTGATGCGCGTCTCGATCACCGCCGGCCGGCCGATCAGCGTGGGCCGCGCCAGGCCTTCGTCCACCACCACCTGCACGGCGCGCAGCACGCGCTCTTCCTCGCCTTCGGCGTAGGCCACGCGCTTGGCGGTGGCGCGCTTGGCGAGCTGGAAGATCGGCTTCATCGTGTTGCCGCTTGCGTAGACGAAGCTCTGCAGCTTGTCGCGGTAGGCGTCGAAGTCCTGCACCGGCCGCGTGGCCACGCCCGACTCGAACGCCGCGCGCGCCACGGCCGGGGCGATCTTCATCATCAGCCGCGGGTCGAAGGGCTTGGGGATCAGGTATTCCGGCCCGAAGCTCAGCGTCGCACCGGCGTAGGCCGCGGCCACCACCTCGCTCTGCTCGGCCTGCGCCAGTTCGGCAATGGCGTGCACGGCGGCGATCTCCATCGCGTCCGTCACCGTCGTCGCGCCACTGTCCAGCGCGCCGCGGAAGATGTACGGGAAGCACAGGACGTTGTTGACCTGGTTCGGGTAGTCGCTGCGCCCGGTGGCGATGATGGCGTCGCTGCGCACCGCCTTCACTTCATCGGGCCGGATCTCGGGCGTGGGGTTGGCCAGCGCGAAGATCACGGGCGACGGCGCCATCGCCGCCACCATCTCGGGCTTGAGCACGCCGCCGGCCGACAGGCCCAGGAAGACGTCCGCGCCCTGGATCACTTCCGCCAGCTTGCGCTGCGAGGTCTTCTGCGCGAAGACGATCTTGTCCTCGTCCATCAGTTCGGTGCGCCCTTCGTAGACGACGCCGGCCAGGTCCGTCACCCAGATGTTTTCGCGCCGCACGCCCAGCTTCACCAAGAGGCCCAGGCAGGCCAGCGCGGCGGCGCCGGCGCCGCTGGTGACGAGCTTGATCTCGGCGATGTTCTTGCCCACCACCTTCAGCGCGTTCAGCAGCGCTGCGCCCACCACGATGGCGGTGCCGTGCTGGTCGTCGTGGAAGACGGGGATCTTCATGCGCTTGCGCAGTTCGCGCTCGACGTAGAAGCAGTCCGGGGCCTTGATGTCTTCCAGGTTCACGCCGCCGAAGGTGGGCTCGAGCGCGGCGATGACGTCCACCAGCTTGTCGAGGTTCTTCTCGTTGATCTCGATGTCGAAGACGTCGATGCCGGCGAACTTCTTGAACAGCACCGCCTTGCCTTCCATCACCGGCTTGGCCGCCAGCGGGCCGATGTCGCCCAGGCCCAGCACGGCCGTGCCGTTGGTGACCACGGCCACCAGGTTGCCGCGCGCGGTGTAGCGGAAGGCGTTGGCCGGGTCGTCGACGATGGCTTCGCAGGCAAAGGCCACGCCCGGGCTGTAGGCCAGCGCCAGGTCGTGCTGGTTGACCATCTGCTTGGTGGCGGCGATCTCCAGCTTGCCCGGCTGCGGGAACTCGTGATAGTCCAGTGCCGCGCGCTTGAGTTCGGCCACCCGGTCTTCCTGGGTCTTCTCGGTCTTGGCGCCGGCTTGCGCATCGGGGTGCTGCGGGGGGGTGGACATCGCGGGGGTCTCCTGGAGCGCGCGCCTGCGGCCCGGGCTGCAGGCGCTGCAGCCGGTGCCAATGCAGTGGGCGGCGGATTGTAGGTAGCGCAGTGTCGCCCTGCAGGCGGCATGCCGGCCATGCGCGAAACTGCGTAGCGCAGCCCGCAGGCCGGCCCGCAGAATGGGTGCACCGTGCGAACCTTGGACGACGCTTCCCCGGACCGGCGGTCGGCTGCCAGCGAAGGCGCACGCCGCTGGCGCCGGGTCTGGCCCTGGGCGGTGCTGCTGGCGCTGCTGGCGGTGGCGCAGACGCTGCTGGTCTGGCTGACCGTGCGCGTGGAAGCCGCGCGCGCCCAGGACAACGCCGAGACCGTCGCCGCCCAGCTGGTGGGCGATCTGCGCCGTGATCTCACCCGCGCCGGCCAGCAGCTGCAGGCCCTGGGCTGGGGCGATCCGGCGCTGGCAGGCTGGCGGCGCGGCGCCACCGAACTGCTGCGCGCCCACACCGAGCTGCGCCGGGTCGAGCGGCGCGATGCCAGCCTGGCGGTCGTCGACACGCTCGATTCGCCGTTCGGGCCCCCGCTGTTTGATCATCTGCGCCGCCCGCAGCTCAGCATCGAAGCCGAAGCCGCCTGCGCCGCGGCCAGCCGCAGCAGCGCGGCCAGCTTCTCGCGCAGCTATTTCGTGCCCCTGGCCGGCGGCCAGGGTCTCGAAGTGGTGGACCTGTGCGTGCCGGTGCTGCAGGCCGGGCAGCAGCTGGGCTACCTGGTCGGCACCTATGCGCTGTCTGCCTTGCTGGACGGTGCGCTGGCGCTGCGCGAAGACCAGTCCGCGCCGCGCGTGCGCGACGTGCAGCGCTACGAACTGAGCTTCATCGAAGGCGACGGCACCCGGCTGGCGCGCGCCGGGGCGGCCCGCGGCGCCGGGGTCTACGTCGCCGAACGTCTGGTCGACCTGCCCGGCAGCGCGCTGCAGCTGCGGGTGGACAGCATGGCCGGCCGACCCAGCCTCATCTCTAACCTGGCCACCGCGCTGGTGCTGGGCCTGTCGCTGGCGCTGTTCGCGGTGGTGCTGCTGCTGGCCCGCGACGTGCGCCGCCGCGCCGAGGCCGAGCGCGCCCTGGCCGAGGCACTGGCTTTTCGCAAGGCGATGGAGGATTCGCTCAGCACCGGCCTGCGCGCGCGTGATCTGCAGGGCGCCATCACCTACGTCAACCCGGCCTTCTGCGCGATGGTGGGCTTCAGCGCCGCCGAGCTGCTGGCGCGGCCGGCAGCGGCCGGGCCGGGCACGGCGGTCTCGCCGCCCTACTGGCCGCCCGAGCAGGCCGGCGAGTACCAGCGCCGCCAGGCGCAGCGGCTGGCCACGCGGCCGCCGCGCGATGCGCTCGATGCGCGCGACCTGGCCGAAGCGCGCGAAGGTTTCGAGACCGTCTTCATGCGCAAGAACGGCGAGCGCTTCCCGGTCATGATCTACGAAGCCCCGCTGGTGGACGGCGCCGGCCGCCACACCGGGTGGATGAGTGCGATCGTCGACATCGGCGCCCAACGCCGGATGGAAGAGATCTCGCGCCAGCAGCAGGACCGCCTGCAGGCCACGGCCCGGCTGGCGACCGTGGGCGAGATGGCCTCCTTGCTCAGCCACGAGCTGAACCAGCCGCTGGCGGCGATCGCCAGCTATGCCAGCGGATCGCTGAACCTTTTGCAGCCCGAGCCCCAGCCGGCGTCCGATTCTGGCCTGCCCCCCTTGCCGCCGGAAGAAGAGCGCAGCCTGTTGCGCCAGGCGCTGACGCGCATCGCCGAGCAGGCCGAGCGCGCTGGCCGCATCATCAAAAGCGTGCACGGCTTCGTGCGCCGGCGCGAGCAGCAGCACGAAACCCTGGGCGCCGATCTGCTGCTGGAAGCCGTGCTGCCCTTGGTGCGGCTGCAGGCGCGCAAGAGCGGCACGCGCATCGAGATCGACATCCAGCCCGTGCCGCCGGCCCTGCAGCTGGCCGGCCGCACGCCGCGGGTGCGCTGCGACCGCACGATGATCGAGCAGGTGCTGATCAACCTCACCCGCAACGCCATCCAGGCCATGGAGGCGGCCACTCCGCTGGCAGCCCGCGTGCTGGTGCTGCGCGTGCGGCAGACGCATGCGCGCTGGGTCACGTTCAGCGTCATCGACGCCGGGCCGGGCATCGCCCCCGACGTGGCCACGCGCCTGTTCACCCCGTTCTTCACCACCCGGGAAGAAGGCATGGGCCTGGGCCTGAGCCTGTGCCGCACCGTGATCGAGCAGCACGGCGGCGCGCTGGACTACGGTGCAGCCCCGCCGCGGCCAGGCGCCGCACCGGGCAGCCCGCGCGGCACCGAGTTCCGCTTCACCCTGCCCACGCCGCGCCAGCCCGATGCCACGGCTGCCCAGGGCGCGCCAGAAACGGGCGACACTGCGGGGCTGGAACCCGCCGAACGCCCCTGACGCCCCTGCCCGATGCCGACCGATCCCCGCCTGGGCATCCCGATGGTCTACCTGGTCGACGACGAGGATGTCGTGCGCGACGCCCTGGCCTGGCTGCTGCGCTCGCGCCGCCTGCTCAGCGAAGGCTTTGCCAGTGCCGACGCCTTCGAAGCCTGGCTGGCGCAGCGTGGCGGCCCGGCGGCATGGCCGACATCGCCGTCCTGCCTGGTGCTGGACGTGCGCATGCCCGGCACCAGCGGCCTGGTGCTGTTCGAGCGCCTGGCCGAACAGGGCTGGCTGCCGGCGCTGCCGGTGATCTTCCTCACCGGTCATGGCGACGTGCCGACCGCCGTGGCTGCGGTCAAGCGCGGGGCCTTCGATTTCGTCGAGAAGCCGTTTTCCAACAACCTGCTGGTGGACCGCGTCGACCAGGCGCTGGCCTTGAGCGCCGCGGCGCTGCTGGCGCGGCAGGAGCGCGCCGCCGCGGCACAGGCGCTGGCCGAGCTCACCGAGCGTGAACGCGAGGTCATGCGCCTGGTGGTGGAAGGCCGGCCCAACAAGCTGATCGCCGACGCCCTGGGCATCAGCGTGCGCACGGTGGAAGTGCACCGCGCGCGGGTGTTCGACAAGATGAACGTCAAATCCGCCGTCGAGCTGGCCAACCTGCTGCGCAGCGAAGGGCTGGAGGGCGGCGCATGAACCGCCTGCGCCAGATCGGCCCCGGCTGCGCCGCGCGCATGGCGCCACCGTGAGCGGCGAATTCGCGCTCATCGCCCGGCACTTCACGCGCCCCGTGCGGCAGGCGGCGCTGGGGGTGGGCGACGATTGCGCCCTGCTGCAGCCCACGGCCGGCCAGCAGCTGGCGGTGAGCAGCGACATGCTGGTCGAAGGCCGGCACTTCCTGGCCACCGTGCCGCCGGAGCGGCTGGGCCACAAGGCGCTGGCCGTCAACCTGTCGGACCTGGCGGCCTGCGGCGCGCAGCCGCTGGCCTTCACGTTGGCGCTGGCGCTGCCGCGCGTGGACGATGTCTTCCTGGCCGGCTTCGCGCGCGGGCTGCACGCGCTGGCCGACGCGCACGGCATCGAGCTCGTGGGCGGCGACACCACGGCCGGGCCGCTGAACATCTGCATCACGGTGTTCGGCCAGGTGCCGGCGGGCCAGGCGCTGTTGCGCAGCGGTGCGCGTGCGGGCGACGAGCTCTGGGTCAGCGGCCAGCTGGGCGACGCCCGGCTGGCGCTGGAAGCCTTCCGCGGCCAGGTGGCGCTGGGCGCCGATTTCGACCGCGTGCGCCTGGCGATGGAGCAGCCCCAGCCGCGCGTGGCGCTGGGCCTGGCGCTGCGCGGCCTGGCCAGCAGCGCCATCGACCTGAGCGACGGCCTGGTGGGCGACCTGGGCCACGTGCTGCGGGCCTCGGGCGTGGGCGCCACGCTGCAGCTGGCGGCCCTGCCGCGCAGCGCGCTGCTGGCGGCCCAGCCCGTGGCGCTGCAGCAGCAGTGCCTGCTGGCGGGGGGTGACGACTACGAGTTGCTCTTCACCGCCGCGCCAGCACAGCAGGCCGCCGTGCGTGCCGCTGCCGCCAGTGCCGGCGTGCCCGTGCACTGCATCGGCCGCATCGACGCTGCGCCCGGCCTGCGCGTGCTGGATGCCGACGGCCAGCCGCTGCCGGGGGATTGGCGCGGCTTCGATCACTTCGCCGCGCCATGACGGCCGCCGCACCCATCGCCCGGCCCGGCCTGCGCTTCCTGCGCGCCCACCCGGCGCACTGGCTGGCGCTGGGCTTCGGCAGCGGGCTGTCGCCGCGCGCGCCGGGCACGGTGGGCACGCTCTGGGGTTGGGCGGCTTACCTGGTGCTGGCGGCGCTGTTTCCGGCCTTGCCCTGGGGCGGGGTGATCGCCGTTGGCCTGCTGCTGGGGCTCTGGGCCTGCACGCTCACGGCCCGGCACCTGGGCGTGGCCGACCCCGGCAGCATCGTCTGGGACGAGATCCTGGCGATCTGGCTGGTGCTGTGGCTGTGGATGCCGGCGGGCTTCTGGGGCCAGCTGCTGGCCTTCGTGCTGTTCCGCTATTTCGACGCGGCCAAGCCCGGGCCGGTGGGCTGGGCCGACCGGCTGTTCAAGCTGCAGCCCGGGGCCGCCATCGGCTGGCGCCAGGGCTGGGGCATCCTTTTCGATGACCTGGTGGCCGCCTGCTGCACGCTGCTCGTGCTGGCTCTGGGCTGGCGTCTGTGGCAATGGGGGTGGGGCGCATGAATGACTTCGAAGCCCCGCCCGGCCCCTGGGCTGCGGCCGATGCCGGTGAACCCACCGCCGTGCTGCAGGCCCTGGCCGCGGCCCTGCGGGCGCGTCACTGGCGCCTGGCCACGGCCGAAAGTTGCACGGGCGGGCTGATCGCCGCGGCCTGCACCGCATTGGCCGGGTCCAGCGACTGGTTCGAGCGCGGCTTCGTCACCTACAGCAACCAGGCCAAGGTGGACTTGCTGGGCGTCGACCCGGCGCTGATCGAAAGCCACGGCGCCGTCAGCGAGGAAGTCGCCGCCGCCATGGTGCGCGGCGCCCTGCTGCGCGCCCCGGTGCAGCTGGCCGTGGCCGTGACGGGCATCGCCGGCCCCGGCGGCGCCGTGCCGGACAAGCCCGTAGGCACCGTGTGGCTGGCCTGGGGCCACGCCGCGCGGCTGCACACCGAACGCCTGCAATTGCCCGGCGACCGCGCCGCCGTGCGCGCCGCCACCGTGGCAGCGGCGCTGGCCCGCCTGCTGGCCGCGACTGGGAACGAAAAGTAAGCGGTGTGACAGAAGCCCGGTGCCCGCCCAGGGTGAGGGGGGGCCAGCCCACCGGGCGGCCCCGCGGCCTGTGGCAAGCTCACCGGCTGGGCCGACCGGGCCCGGCGGCGCGTGCGACGCGCCCGATCCTTACACGAGACATTGCATGACGCTGACGATCACTTCGCTGCTTCAGACCTTCGCCCTGCTGCTGCGCACCCTGCGCCGGCGGGCCCCCGCACCCGTGGCTGCGGCCCTGGCGCTGGCCCTGGCGGCCTGCGGCGGGGGTGGCGGCGGGGGCGGCGGCGAAGGCCCGACGCCGCCGAGCGGCGCGCCGTCGATCATCGGCCAGCCGGCCAACGTGGCCGTCACGGCCGGGCAGCCCGCCAGCTTCAGCGTCAACGTCACCGGCACGGCGCCGATCACCTTTGCCTGGTCGCGCAACGGCGTGGCAATCACCGGGGCCAACGCCGCCACCTACACGCTGGCGACGACGGCCGTGGCCGACAACGGCGCGCAGTTCAGCGTCCTCGTCAGCAATGCGCAGGGCAGCGTCACCAGCACGCCCGCCACGCTGACGGTCAGTGCTGCCGTGGTCGCGCCCAGCTTCACCAGCCAGCCGGCCAACGCCACCGTCACCGCCGGCCAGACGGCCACCTTCACCGCCGCAGCCACCGGCAGCGGCACCCTGGCCTACCAGTGGCTGCGCAACGGCGTGGCGATCGCCGGCGCCACGGCCCCCAGCTACACCACGCCGGTGCTGACGGTGGCCGACAGCGGCGCCGTGTTCACCGTCACCGTCAGCAACAACAGCCCCAGCACCGTGACATCCGCCGGCGCGCTGCTCACTGTCAACCGCGCCCCGGTGGCGCCCACCATCACCACCCAGCCCGCAGCGCAGACGGTGACGGCCGGCCAGAGCGCGGTCTTCACGGTCGTGGCCAGCGGCGATCCCACCCTCACCTACCAGTGGCGGCGCGACGGCAGCAACATCGACGGCGCCACCGGCGCCACCTACACCACGCCTACCACGACGCTGGCCGACAGCGGCGCCAACTTCAGCGTCGAAGTGCGCAACGGCGTGGGCATGGTGACCAGCGCCAATGCCACGCTCACCGTCAACCCGGCGCCCGTGGCGCCCAGCATCACCACCCAGCCGGTGGCGGTGTCGGTGCTGGCCGGTGCCACGGCCACCTTCAGCGTGGCGGCCACCGGCAGCGGGACGCTGGCCTACCAGTGGCGGCGCAACGGGGCCGACATCGCCGGCGCCAACGCCGCGAGCTACACCACCGGCGCACTGGCGCTGGCCGACAACGGTGCGCAGTTCAGCGTGGTCGTCAGCAACAGCGTCGGCAGCGCCACCAGCAACACGGCCTTGCTGACCGTCAACCCGGTGCCCGTGGCGCCCAGCGTGGTGACCGCGCCGCAGGCGCAGACCGTGATCGTCGGCCAGCAGGCCACTTTCAGCGTCACTGCCGCCGGCACCGGCCCGCTGGGCTACCAATGGCGGCGCAACGGCACCGCGATCACTGGCGCCACCAACCTGGCCTACACCACGCCCGTCACCACCCTGGGTGACGACGGCGCCACCTACGACGTCGTCATCAGCAACAGCGTGGGCAGCATCACCACCGCCGCCGTGCGCCTGACGGTGCAGGCCCCGGTGGCCGCCAACTACTGGCTGCGCGCCGAGGCCGGCGTCTCGCTGGCCGGCACCGTCAGCTTTGCCAACGGGCCGCGCACCGCCAGTGCCTACAACCTGACGCTGGTGGATCCGGCCAACCTGCCGGCCGTCGTCGTTGCCGAAGCCCGCGGCGGCTGGCTGCTGCAGGCCAGCGCTGGCGAACCGCGCTTCAACCCGCAGAACGCCGGCGACGACAGCGAGCGCTTCGTCGTCTACGCCCGCGACACGCGCCTATGGCGGCTGGACCTGCTGGCCGGCAGCGGCACGCCCACGCCGGTGCAGGTGAGCAATGCCACCCTGGCCCAGCTCTGCGCCCCCGGCAGCACGGGCACCGAGGTGACGAACTTCTTCTCCGATCTGGCCGATGCCGGCAACTCGGTGCTGCAGTACCAGGTGCCCGGGGCCGACGGCAACTGCGGCACGGCCGACGACGGCTTCGTCGCGCTGCGCGTCAACGCTTCGTCGACCACGGCGCCCACTCCCGTGCCGCGCCTGCTGGCACCGCTGACCAACGCCAGCGGCGGCATCACCGGCTTCCTGGCGCGGCAGGGCAGCAACATCGTGCGGCTGGATGCGGCCCTGGGCAACGCCAGCGTGCTGTTCGGCATCGGCAGCGGTGAATTCACCGTGCTGCGCGCGCCCGTCGGCACCGGTGTGCTGGTGTTCCGTGACGGCAACCTGGTGCGCGCCTACGACCCGGCCGGCACCGCCGCGCCCGTGACCATCGCCACCGCCGCGGCCGATTTCCAGCAGTTCGGCGAAATCGGCAGCGGCACGCCCACGGCCGTCTACCGCAACGACGGCCGCGTGCTGGTCTACCGCCTGGGCGGCACGGCGGCGCCCAGCACCGCGCTCACGCTCGCAGCGGGGCAGACCGTGGTGCGCGGCGGGCTGATCGGGCAGCAGCTGGTGCTGGTGCTCACCAGCGGCGGCGCCAGCCGTCTGGTGGCGCTGGACGCTGCGGGAACCGTCAGCACCCTGCTCGACGAGACCGTTGCCATCGACGCCAACAGCGTCGGCGCCACGCCCACGCGGCTGGTCTACACCACGGGTGGCGGGCTGACGCTCAAGTCGGCGCCGCGCGCCGGTGGTGCAGCGCTGACGCTGGTGACCTCGCCGCAGCTGCGCGTGTTCAACAGTGGCGCCTGGGGCTATGAAAGCGTCTGGTTCGACGTGCGCGGCACCGACGGCGCGTTCTTCGGCTCGCAGGTGCGGGCGCTGGACAGCGACGGCAGCAACGCGCAGGCCCTGGCCAACGCGGTGACGGTGGGTGGGGCCACGTTCAACGGCTTCACCGACACCAGCGTGGGCCGCATCGTGGCCCAGCCGGTATCCAGCAATGCGGCCGCGCCCTATTCGGGCGCCAGCCTGCTGGCGCTGGACCCGGTGACCCGCGCGACGCGCGTCACCTACGGCGCGCTGGCCAGCGCGGCCTACAACGTGGTGGATCTCTCGCGCGTGGGCCCGGACCGGCCGGTGCTGATCTCGGCGTCGCAGATTCAGCCCTTCGGCAGCAGCGCCACCGACCTGTACTTCGTGCGCGTCGGCACCCCCGGCTTGCAGCGGCTGACGAACTTCGTGCCTTGATCTGCCTGCTCTGCGGCGACTTCGACCCCAGCGAAGAAGCCGCCTGGCGCGCCGCCTTCGCCGCGGCGCTGCCGCAGGCGCTGCTGTGGCGCCTGGACGAGGCGCGCGCCACGCCCCGGGCCGTGCAGGTGGCCCTGGTGGCCAACCCGCCGCCCGGCGCCCTGCAGGGCCTGCCCGGCCTGCGCCTGGTGCAGAGCCTGTGGGCCGGGGTGGACCGCCTGCTGGCCGATGCCACCGTGCCAGCCGGCGTGCCGCTGGCGCGCATGGTGGACCCGGCCATGAACGCGGCGATGGCCGAGACGGCGCTGTGGGCCGTGCTGTCGCTGCAGCGTGGCTTCTTCACCTACGCCGCCAACCAGCGGGCGGGGCTGTGGCGCACGCATGCGCAGCGCCGTGCGCAGGACCTGCGCGTGACCGTGCTGGGCCAGGGCCAGATGGGGCGCACCGCTGCGGCGGCACTGGCCGCGCGCGGCTACAACGTGCAGGGCTGGCGCCGTGATGGCCAGGCCCTGGCCCCGCTGCTGGCCAGCAGCGATGTGGTCGTGAATCTGCTGCCGCTGACGGACGCCACCCGCGGCCTGATCGACGCCAGCTTCCTGGCGCAGCTGCCGCGCGGTGCCGGCCTGGTGAACCTGGCGCGCGGCGCGCATGTGGTCGATGCCGACCTCCTGGCGGCGCTGGACGGCGGCCAGGTGGGCCATGCCGTGCTCGACGTCTTCCACACCGAACCCTTGCCGCCCGGTCACCCCTACTGGCAGCACCCGCAGGTGACGATGCTGCCCCACGCCGCCGCCTTCACCGACCCGCGCAGCGCCGCTGCCGTGGCCGCTGCCAACGTGCAGGCCGTGCTGGGCGGCGCCCCGGCGCAGGCGCTGGTGGGGGCGGTGGACCGCGCGCGCGGCTACTGAATCGCGCGGATCGCGCCCAGGCCGATCAGGGCTGCAGCACCAGCCGGGCGGCGGGGGCTGTGCGCCCCTCGCGCGGCCTGATCGGCTGCAAGGCCTGCAGCGCCATCAGCACCAGGCGTTGCAGCGCTTCCCAGGGGTCGGCGGGCCAATCGGGGTGGCGCAGGCCCTTGCACAGGCCATCGCACAGGCTGGCAGCGTCCAGCAGGTGCGCCAGCTGGTGGTCGGCCAGCAGCGGCAGCGCGCGCTCGAACAGCCTTTCCTTCAGGCCCCAGACGCGCGCTTCCTTCAGCGCCAGTGGCAGCGGCTTGCCCTGGTCCAGCGCGGCCCGGCCGCGCGCCAGCGCACGGATGTCGTCGGCCAGCATCCAGTGCACCATGACCACCGATTCGCCTTCCTGCCGCAGGCTGTCCAGCACGCGCAGCGCGCGCGTCACCTGGCCCGTCCACAGCGCCTCGGCCAGCTTACCCACGTCGAAGCGCGCGACGTTCAGCACTGCTGCTTCCACCTGTTCGTAGCTCAGCTCGCCGGCCGGGTGCAGCAGGCCGAGCTTCTGCACTTCCTGGTGCGCGGCCAGCAGGTTGCCTTCCACGCGGTCGGCGAAGAAGGCCAGGGTGCGCTGGCCTTCCTCGCCCTGGCGCACCTGCTGGCCCTGGCGCGCCAGGCGCTGCGCCAGCCAGCCCGGCAGCTGCGGGCGGCCCAGCGGGTCCAGCTTCAGGGTCTGGCCGGCGGCATCGAGCGCGCCGAACCAGGCCGATTGCTGCTGTTGCCTGTCCAGCCCGGGCAGCTGCACGAGCGTCAGCACGCTGTCGTCGGCGGTCTGGGTGACGAGCTGGCAGTAGCGCTGCAGCGCTTCCGAGCCTTCCTTGCCCGGCTTGCCCGACGGGATGCGGATCTCGATCAGCTGCCGGTCGGCAAACAGGCTCTGCGCCTGCGCCGCGCCGATCACGGCGCTCCAGTCGAAGTGCGCACCGCTGACGGTGAACACGAGGCGCTCGCCGTAGCCGGCGGCGCGCGCCGCGGCGCGGATCGCGTCGGCGGCTTCCTGCGCCAGCAGGGGCTCGTCGCCGTGCACGGTGTAGACCGGCTTCAGGCCGCGGGCGAGCTGGGCTTCGAGCTGCTCGGGGCGGATCTGCATCGCCAGGGGCCGGTCGCTGCCGGGGCTCAGGCCAGGGGCCGCAGCGCCGCCAGCCGGCGCAGCACCTGGCGCACGATATCGGCCTGCATGGCGCGTACCAGCTCGTCCTCTTCCTGTTCCTTGGCCAGGGCGATGGTTTCGCTGTAGCTCATGTCGCGCGACAGCAGCAGCTCGGCGCGTGGGATCAGCTCGCGGCCGCCCGGCGTGTCGGCGCGGAAGTTGAACTTCACGCGCAGCTGCAGTTCGCGCACCTGCGCTGCCGCGGTGATCGCCACCACGCTGCGTTCGCGCGCCTCGTCCAGCGCGCGCAGCACCACCTGGGCCTGCGCCGGATCGGCCAGCACGCGCACGCCGGCGCGGTCGAGCTCACGCGCCAGCTCGGCGCGCAGCGGCGAATCGCGTCCGAACCCCGCCAGCGCGATGCTGGCAAAGCGCAGCGGCGGCGTCTGCCGGCGCTCGAAGCCGCAGCCCGCCAGCAGCAGCGCGGCGCAGCCTGCCAGCCAGCGCCGGCGTGCCGGGGCCGGGTGATCAGACAACGACATTGACCAGCCTGCCCGGCACCACCACCACCTTCTTCGCCGGCTTGCCTTCGGCAAAGCGCAGGAAGTCGGGGCTGGCCAGAGCCGCGGCCTCGATCGCGGCGCGGTCGGCCGCTGCCGGCACACGGATGCTGCCGCGCAGCTTGCCACCTACCTGCAGCATCAGCTCGATCTCGTCCTGCACCAGCGCGGCCTCGTCCACCGCGGGCCAGGGTGCGTCTTCGATCGGGCCCCACTGCGCCGCCAGGTCCAGATCGCGCCACAGCCCCCAGCCGATGTGCGGCGCCACCGGGAACAGCACGCGCAGCAGGATGCCGTAGCCTTCGCGCAGCGCCTCGGGCGCGGCGCCCTGGGCGCCTTCCAGCGCGTTGAGCATCTTCATCGCGCCGCTGACGACCGTGTTGTATTGCATGCGGTCGTAGTCGCTCGTCACCGGGCGCAGCAGGCTGTGCATCTCGAAGCGCAGCGCGCCGGCGCCGGTGGCCTGCCGGGGCGCGGCCATGATCGCGTCGCGGTGCTTCAC